>PLFB01000156.1 GCA_003137135.1 Acetobacteraceae bacterium | reverse complement strand
CACCGGCGATCCGACACCGGTGGCACCGCGCGCACCTGAACGGACAAAAGTTTTTTGGTTCTTTTTTTCAAAAAAGAACATTCTTGCTTTCACTTAAACCCGCATCGGCATCAGCACATAAACCGCCCGCAAATCACTAGGGTCCCTGACCAGGGTCGGCGCCGCCCCATCGGCAAACACGAACTCCACATCCCCCTGAATTTGCTCCGTCACGTCATTCAAATACCGCGCCTGAAACCCGATTTCCAACGGCCCAGAATCATATTTGATCCGTTCCCCATCCAGCTCCTCGGAAGCCGAACCTTGCTCCGGACTAGCCGCCGAAATCACAAGCAGATCCCGCGCCAGCGACAATTTCACGGGCCGATGCCGCTCCGACGAAATCGCCGACACGCGCGAGACGGCGGCCGAAAAATCCTTCTGATTCACCCGCAGCACTTTGTCGTTCCCGCGCGGAATCACCCGGTCATAATCCGGGAACGTCCCATCGATCAACTTGCTCGTCAGCCGCATCGGCCCAATCGTAAACTGAATCCGCGTCTCCGAAAGCGCAATCTCCACCTCGCCGGACACCTCATCCAACAACTTCCGCAGCTCATTCACCGTCTTCCGCGGCACAATAATGCCCGGCATCCCCTTCGCCCCGTCAGGCAGGCTCTCCTCAACCCGCGCTAGCCTATGGCCATCCGTCGCCACGGCCCGGAGAAGGAATTCCCCGTCCGCCTCGGCCGCATGCAGAAAAATCCCATTCAAATAATACCGCGTCTCCTCGGTCGAAATTGCGAACTTCGTCCGGTCAATCAGCCCCCGCAAATCCAGTGCCGAGAGCACAAAACTATGCGACAATTTCCCTGCATCCAGCTTGGGAAACTCATCCACCCCCAGCGCCACCAGGCTGGTCGCATACCGCCCCGCCCTTAACGCCAGCGGCGCATCGCCACCCGGATGGTCAAGTTCAATCTCAGCCCCTTCCGGCTGCCGGCGCACGATTTCATATAACGTGGCGGCCGGCACGGTGATTGCCCCGTTCCGCGAGGAATGCGCCGGCACTTCCTCCACCAGCGCGATTTCCAGATCGGTCGCGGCAATCGTCAGCTTACCGTCGCGCACCGCCAGCAGAACATTGGCCAGAATGGGGATAGTGTTGCGCTTCTCCACCACATTCTGGACATGCGCCAGCGATTTCATCAGGGTGGCGCGATCTGCCTTGAACTTCATAATGCCCTCACCAAAACCGGCTCATCGCCGCCGGATTCCCGTGACCATAGCAATGCGACGGGAGTCGGGGAAGTCCGCGCCTTTGCAGGGGATTTTTTCACCGCAAGCTCCGGTTCGCGCGCGCCACAACCGCCTCGAACAGCACCTGCGTCCCCGCCTCCGCCTCCTCCGGCAAAATCGACTCCGCCTCGTTATGCGAAAGCCCATCCTTGCACGAACAAAATATCATCGCCGTGGGGATCACGGTCGCCGTATGCACCGCATCATGCCCCGCCCCCGAAACCATTTCCCGGCTCGAAAATCCCAGTTTTTTCGCGGCTTGCCGCACCAAATCGACGCATCCCGCATCGAACGGCTGCGCCGGCACGCGAAACACTGTCTTCAACGCCAATTCACACCCATTCGCCGCCACCAGCGCCGCCGCCTTTACCGGAAAAATCTCCGCGATCTCGGCAATCCGCGCATCCTCCGGCGACCTGAAATCCACCGTAAACCGCACCTCCCCCGGAATCACATTCGGCGAATTCGGCGAAACGTACAGCCGCCCCACCGTCCCCCGCCCCGGATCGGCGATCCCCGTCTCCCCCTGCTCGCGCATCAACGCATCCACCAGCCCGATCACCCGCGCCGCCGCCACCAGTGCATCCCGCCGCTTCACCGGCGGCGTCGTCCCCGCATGCGCGTCCTGCCCCGTCACCACCGCCTCATACCAAATCTGCGCCTGCGCCCCAGTCACCACCCCAATTGTCTTCTCTTCAGCCTCCAAAATCGGCCCCTGCTCGATATGCAGCTCAAACAGCGCATCCGCCGCAAAAGCCCTCGCCGGCACCTCACCTTCGTACCCAATCGCCGCCAGCGCCGCCCCCACGCTCACGCCATCCTCATCCTTCAGCGCCTTGATCGCCGCCTCCTCAAACAGCCCCGCCCACACCCCGCTGCCCATCATCGCCCGCCCGAACCGTGTCCCCTCCTCATCCGTCCAGTTCACCAACTCCAGCGGCGCCTCCGTCACAATCCCCAAATCATTCAAACTCCGCATCACCTCCAGCCCCGCAATCACCCCCAGCGCCCCATCGAATTTCCCGCCCGTCGGCTGACTATCCAAATGCGACCCAAACAACACCGGCGCGCGGGTAGAATCCCGCCCCTCGCGCCTGGCGAACATATTCCCCATGCTATCCACCCGCACCCGCAGCCCCGCTTCCTCGCACCACGCCGCAAACCGCGCCCGCCCCTGCCGGTCCGTCTCGGACAAGGATATCCGCCGCACCCCGCCCTTCAGCGTCGCCCCGATTTCTGCCATCGCCATTAGCGTCTGCCACAGCCGGGCGCCGTCGATACGCTGATTGGTCAAACCTGCCATTGGTCTCTCTCCGGGTTGCCGCCAGGGGTCGAGTTCATTATGCACGCCCTCACAAAAGCGGAACAGCAAACATGGCCAGTATCACCGATATCGCGGGAAACGAGGCGGCGCTCACGCGCCAGGCAGCGATTCTGGCCAGCCCCGCGGCGCCTGAGCGCCACATGGCTAACGCCATCCGCGCGCTGGCCATCGACGCGGTGGAAGCCGCCAAATGCGGCCATCCCGGCATGCCGATGGGCATGGCGGACGTCGCCACCGTGCTCTGGACCAAATTCCTCAAATACGACGCCGCCGACCCCAAATGGCCGGACCGTGACCGCTTCGTCCTCTCCGCCGGCCACGGCTCCATGCTGCTCTACGCTTTGCTGCACCTCACCGGCCATGACGGCATGGCGATTTCGGATCTCAAAAACTTCCGCCAACTCCATTCCGCCGCCGCCGGCCACCCCGAATACCGCGAACATCCCGCTATCGAAATGACAACCGGCCCCCTGGGCCAGGGCCTGGCCACCGCCGTCGGCATGGCCATCGCCGAGCGTCTGCTCGCGAAAAAATTCGGCAAAAGCCTGGTCGACCACCGCACCTGGGTCATCGCCGGCGATGGCTGCCTGATGGAAGGCATCAGCCACGAAGCCGGCGCCCTCGCCGGGCACCTCAAACTCAACAAACTCATCGTCCTGTTCGACGACAACAGCATCTCCATCGACGGCGGCACCGAAATCTCCACCAGCGAGGACCCGCTCAAACGCTTCGCCGCCTATGGCTGGGCCACCCGCCGCATCGACGGCCACGATTTCAACCAGATCACCGCCGCCCTCGCCTTCGCGCAAAGGGCCACCAAACCGGTGATCATCGCCTGCAAAACCATCATCGGCTTCGGCGCCCCCAGCAAGGCCGGCACCGCCGCGGCCCATGGCTCAGTGCTCGGCGGCGCGGAAGCCGAAGCCGCCAAACGCGCCCTCGCCTGGGACCACCTGCCCTTCGTGGTGCCGGATTCCATCTACACCCCCTGGAAGGCCGCAGGTGCCCGCGGCATCACCACCCGCCGCAAGTGGCTGAAACGCCTGCAAAAACACCCGCAAAAGGCAGAATTCGAGCGCGTCATGGCCGGCAAACTGCCGGAGACTTTCACTGACGCCATGCGCGACTACAAAGCCACCCTCGCCGAGCAGAAACCCAAGCTTGCCACCCGCCAGGCCAGCCAGAAAGCCCTGGAAATCCTCATCCCCGTGATCCCCGAACTCACCGGCGGCTCCGCCGACCTCACCGGCTCCAACCTCACCCTCGTCAAAGGCATGGCCGGAATCACCCCCGATAATTTCGCCGGCCGCTACATCTATTACGGCGTGCGCGAGCACGGCATGGCCGCCGCGATGAACGGCATCGCCCTCCACGGCGGCCTCATCCCCTATGGCGGCACCTTCTTCGTCTTCTCCGACTATATGCGTCCCGCCATCCGCCTCGCGGCGCTGATGGGCATCCGCGTCATCCACGTCATGACGCACGACTCCATCGGCCTCGGCGAAGACGGCCCCACCCACCAGCCCATCGAACACCTCGCCAGCCTGCGCGCCATGCCCAATCTTCTGGTCCTCCGCCCGGCCGATGCGATGGAAACCGCCGAAGCCTGGGAACTCGCCATCCGCAACACCACCGGCCCCAGCCTCCTGGTGCTCTCCCGCCAGGCCGTCCCGGCACTCCGCACCGAATCGAATGGCAGCAAATCCGCCCGCGGCGCCTACATCCTGGCCGAAGCCGAGGGCCCGCGCGCCGCCACCCTCATCGCCACCGGCACGGAAGTCTCCCTCGCCATGGCCGCCCGCGCCACCCTGGCGAAACAGGGCATCCAGGTCGCCGTCGTCTCCGCCCCCAGCTTCGAACTCTTCGAAAAACAGGATGCATCCTACCGCGCCGAAACCCTCGGCACCGCACCCCGGATCGGCATCGAGGCCGCCAGCGGCTACGGCTGGGACCGCTGGCTCGGCTCCGATAAAAAATTCATCGGCATGTCCAGCTTCGGCGCCAGCGCGCCCTACGAGCAACTATATAACCATTTCGGCATTACCGAGGCGGCAATCGTGTCCGCCGTGAAAGAAGCAGGAGTTTTCTAAGTGGCTGTTAAAATTGCAATCAACGGGTTTGGCCGCATCGGCCGTCTGGTCCTCCGCGCCATGATCGAAAGCGGCCGCGACGACCTCGAACCCGTCCTCATCAACGACCTCGGCAGCGTTGAGGACAACGCCCACATGTTCCGCTACGATTCCGTCCACGGCCGCTTCCCCGGCGACGTCAAGGTCGAAGGCAACACGCTGCTCATCACCCTGAACGGCCGCACCTACGGCCCCATAGTTGTCTCCGCCGAACGCGACCCCGCCAAAGTCCCACTCTCCGGCGTGGACGTCGCGCTCGAATGCACCGGCCTGTTCACCAAGCGCGACGACGCCGCCAAACTCATTACCGCCGGCGCCCGCAAGGTGTTGGTCTCCGCCCCGGCTGACGGCGTGGACGCCACCATCGTCTACGGCGTCAACCACAAAACGCTGACCAAGGACATGACCGTCATCTCCAACGCCTCCTGCACCACCAACTGCCTCGCCCCCATGGCCAAAGTCTTGCACGAAGCCTTCGGGATCGAGCGCGGCTACATGCTCACCATCCACTCCTACACCGGCGACCAAAGGACAGTAGACACTCTGCACAAAGACCTGCACCGTGCCCGCGCCGCGGCGGTCTCCATGATCCCCACCACCACCGGCGCCGCCAAGGCCGTCGGCCTGGTGCTCCCGGAACTCAAAGGCAAGCTGGACGGCTCCTCCATCCGCGTCCCCACCCCCAACGTCTCCCTGGTCTCGTTCGATGTGAACCTGAAAACCCAAGCCACCGCCGCGCAGATCAACGAAGCCATGAAAGCCGCCTCGGAAGGCGAACTCAAAGGCATCCTCGACTACTCGACCGCCAAACTCGTCAGCGCCGACTTTAACCACGTGGCCTTCTCCTGCTCCTTCGACGCCCCGCAGACCACGGTCGTCGATGGCGCGCTGGCCCGCGTCATGGGCTGGTATGACAACGAATGGGGCTTTTCCAACCGCATGTCCGACACCGCCGCCCTGTTCGGTTCTCTCTAAGTGGCCGCGAAAACCCTCGACGACGTCGCCGTCTCAGGCCTGCGCGTCCTGGTGCGCGCGGACCTGAACGTTCCCGTCCAGAATGGCCAAATTGCCGACCTCACCCGCATCGAGCGCCTCGCCCCCACCATCCGCGAACTGTCCGACAAGGGTGCGAAAGTGATCGTCTGCAGCCATTTCGACCGCCCCAATGGCAAACCCGACCCCGCCCTTTCACTCCGCCCCATGGCCGCTGCCCTATCCGCGATTCTTGGCAAACCCGTCGCCTTCGCCGAAGACTGCATCGGCCCCGCCGCCGAGCAAGCCGTCGCCCAGCTCACCGACGGCGAAATCCTCGTCCTCGAAAATACCCGCTTCCACGCCGGCGAGGAAACCAACGACGCAACCCTCGCCGCGTCCCTGGCCAGCCTCGCCGACATCTTCGTTAACGACGCCTTCTCCGCCGCCCACCGCGCCCACGCCAGCACCGAAGGCGTCGCCCAAAACCTACCCTCCTACGCCGGCCGCCTCATGCAGGCCGAACTCACCGCGCTCGAAGCCGCTCTCGGCAACCCGGCCCGCCCCGTCATGGCCATCGTCGCCGGCAGCAAAGTCTCCACCAAACTCGAGCTCCTCAACAATCTCGTCGCCAAGGTGGACATCCTCGTCATCGGCGGCGCCATGGCTAACACTTTTTTGGGCGCCCAGGGCGTCAACATGGGCAAATCTCTGCAGGAAAAAGACCTTTATCCCACCGCCTTGGAAATCCTCGCCACCGCCAAAACCAAAAACTGCGAAATTTTTCTGCCCTTCGACGTCGTCGTCAGCGAGACCTTTGCCCCAAACCCGCCCACGCAGACCGTCGTGGTTGACGCCATCCCCGAAAACGCCATGGCCCTCGATGTCGGCCCGCGCACCGTCCACGAGCTGATCCAGAAGCTACCCAGGATAAAAACCCTGATCTGGAACGGCCCCCTCGGCGCCTTCGAAACCCCGCCCTTCGCCGCCGCCACCAATGCCCTGGCGGACGCCGTCGCCAACGCCACGGTCGCGGGTACCCTGATCTCCGTCGGCGGCGGCGGTGACACCGTCTCCGCCCTGCGTCTCGCCGGCGCCGCCCAAAAGCTAACCTATTTATCCAGCGCGGGCGGCGCATTCCTAGAATGGATGGAGGGGAAAATTCTGCCGGGCGTCGAAGCGCTCAGCGCCGGATTTTCAAACCTCGGCTAGCCACGCGGCGAACAGCCAGTCAAGCTTGCTGGGCAGTCTGCAGGCTCTCTTTCTCTTCAATCGGCAGGTCTGTCTCAGTATCAATCTCAAACTGCTTCGCCACCGAATCCTCGTGCCGAATAACGGTCCGCGCCAGCTTCAGCGCTTCATAACACTCCCCCGCCACCGCCAGAGACAGCATCTTATCCAGCATCTCGCGCGCCAGTGGAGATGCCGTCCGCGCCCGGAATGCCGAAATCAAATTCCGCGCCTCCTCCAGCCCCGCCCCGCGCTCATTATCGTTCCCCACATAGGCCGTCTGCAGCGCCAGATAAATCCGCCGCGCCGGCGTCGTGGACTGGTCCGGCAACAGCACCTGCTTGCCAAACAAAAACCGCGCCCGGCCGTTGATCTCGATACGCGACTTCGTCCTGAACCGGATCACGGCGCCGTTAATGACGATCAGGTCGTCTTGCTTCAATTCCAAGACCAAGCCAGGCATTTTTTCGACCAATCATCCCAAGTTGCGGCGGGCGCTAACACAATCCAAAAGCCAATAGGCCTCCGGCAGTGTTTCGGTATGAAGGCTAAAAGTTAAGGAAAGGTTTGTGGCCCAGCGAACTCAAACGGGCCGCCATCATCCGATGGCGGCCCGTTTTGAAACCGCGATCTAGGACGCTTCGGCGAGCGATTCACCTTGCGCGTGACGCAGCAAATTGATGATCTCCCGGTTAAAATCTGCGAGATCGTCGGGCTTGCGCGACGTCACAAAATTATGGTCCACCACCACGGACTGGTCCACCCAATTCGCTCCGGCATTCCTCAAATCGGTCTGCAGCGAAGGCCAAGACGTCACCTTTCGCCCTTTCACCGCATCCGCCTCGATCAACGTCCAAGGCCCATGGCAAATCGCCGCCACCGGCTTCTTGGCATCCGTAAAATGCCTGATGAACGAAATCGCGTGCTTGTCAGTCCGCAGCGTATCCGGATTCGCCACACCGCCCGGCAGCACGATCATATCAAAATCCGCCGGTTCGGCCTTGGAAAGCTCAAGATCGACCTTGATCTTGTCGCCTTTCTCATGATGGTTCATGCCCTGAATCTCGCCGGCCTTTTGCGACACAATCACTACCTGAACGCCCTGCTCCCGCAGCGCCTTGACCGGCTCCGTCAATTCGAGCTGTTCAAATCCGTCAGTGGCCAGAACAGCGACTTTCTTGTGTTTCATATCAGCCATATGTGCGTATCCTTTCCGCGGCCTTTGCCTGCCGCGCCCCGTAACTTAGAACCCGCGTCTCTCCGCACAACCGCCATGTCAGCGAATGAACATAACCTCATGGCACCTTCATGACCGCAAAACATCCCAGCGCCTAACGTAAGTCACTGGAGGAGCCTATGTCCGATTCAAAAACTTTCACCGAGCACCGTATCCGTCAACGCGCCTTCCAACTCTGGCAGGAAGCCGGCTGTCCCGAAGGCCGTGCCGAAGAATTCTGGCAATTGGCTGAAGAAGCGGAAACCACAGCTGCCGAACTGCCAACCCAAGATTCACAAAACTTCGCATAGCCCAACAACTGCCGCCTCCAAAACCGTTTCGCCCCGAACCGCCCCCCGCCATGGCGAGCGAAGCAAAGCAATCCATATTTTCAGTTGCATTATCAGGGGATTTTAAAAAGAAGCGCTTTTTGAAAAAAGCGCGCAAAAACTTTTGCTCCGCTTCGCGCGGTCTTGGCCCGGTACCGGGCCAAAACCGCGCAAAGCGGAGCAAAAGTTTTTTTGCTTCTTTTTGTTCAAAAAAAGAAGTCTCCCTTCACCAGGGAATCGACTCCCCTCGGTAATCCAAATACTCATGCACCCCGCTTCCGGCCTTCGCCTCCAACACGTCCGCCAGCCCCTTCACGCTGGTCGGCACATCAATCGCCGCATGCGGCCCACCCATATCCGTTTTCACCCAGCCTGGATGCAGCGTCAGCACCGTAATCGGCTCTTTCAGTTCCGCCACAAAACCCCGCGTCAACTGGTTCAGCGCCGCCTTGCTCGCGCTGTACAGCGGGGCTGTGCCGTGCGTATTGCGCTCTACGCTCCCCAGCACGGAACTCATGAACGCCAGAATCCCCGTCTCAAGCTTCACAGTCGGCAAAAGCTTGTAGGCCAGTCGTACCGGGGAAATCGCATTCGTCATGAACAGATGCGTCATCTCCTCGGGCGTCACATCCGCCGCCGTCTTGCCCGGCGGGCCGCCGATGCCGGCATTGATGAACACCACATCAAAGACCTCGTGTTTCACGCGCTCCACGAACGCATCGACCATCGAAGGGTTGTTGATATCCACCGTATCCAGCGTCACCCGGTCATGATAGGCCAGCAATTCGCTCGATTTCGGCGCGCTCCGCACGGTCGCCGTCACCCGCCATCCGCGGTCCAAAAGCTCCTTCGCCAGGCCCAGCCCCAAGCCGCGTGAGGCCCCCACGATCAATGCGGCTTTTGCCGTCTCGGACTTTGCCATCACCAACTCCTACGAAAAATTCTCTTATGATAAAACCACGCCGCCCACCCGAAACAAGGGGGAGCCGCACCATCTGCCCGCCCGGCCCGCCCGGAAACTTAAAAATTCTGCTTGGCAAACATTCCGACCCAGGTTAGCGTCCGAACATGCTGGGAACCGTCGCCATTATCCAAACCAAACTCACCGTGCGCCGCGTCGTGTGGCGTCCAGGGGTTCTCCGTTTGCCGTAATCGCGTCTCACCGCAGCAAACCAGCAAACCCCGCCGCCCAAACGGAGGGGTTTTTTCATGGAAAAGCCCCTGCCCACAATCCAGGAGCCCCCATGACCGAAGCCTGCACACCGCCCAGCATCACCATCCGCGCCCAGCGCGAGGACGATATGGCCGCCCTCGCCGCCATCCGGAACAGCCCGCGCTCGCGATGGGGCACGCTCGCCACGCCTTATGAATCCGTCGAACGCTGGCGCAAGCTGCGCGAAGCCCGCACCGCAGGCCGCACCGAACTCGTGGCCTGCGCCGGCGGCGACGTCATCGGCATGGCCGGCCTGTTTCGAAAGCCGCAGACCAGGCGGGCGCACGTCGCCGATATCGGCATCTCCATACGCGACGATTTTCACGGCCAAGGCGTCGGCACTAAACTTTTCGCCGCTCTCACGGACCTTGCCGATAACTGGCTCAATCTGCAGCGCCTGGAATTGTCGGTCTATACCGACAACCCAGCCGCCATCGCGCTCTACCAAAAATTCGGTTTCGAAATCGAAGCCACCGAAACCGCGGACGCTTTTCGCGACGGCGCTTTCGTCAACTCCTACGTCATGGGCCGGCTGCGCGGCACGCTCCTGCGAGACACGTCACCCTACCCATCGGCCCCGGTCCCGGCCCCCATCGCGCCCTACACGCTGCGCGCCGTGGAGCCCTCGGACACGGCTGGCATCACCGAACTCATGCTGCAACCCCTGGTCCGCCACGGCACGCTGCGCACACCCTTCACCACGGAGGAGGAAAACGCCCACCTGGCCGCCCCCTCCGACCCCACGACCCGAACAATCCTTGCCGTTAGCGGGGACCAGGTGATCGGCATCGGCATGCTCACCCCCGGCAAGAACCGCCGCGCCCATGTCGGTGATATCGCCATGCTCGCGGTCCACGACGCCTGGGCCAGACGCGGCATCGGCGCCGCTCTGCTCGCCGCCCTGCTCGACATCGCGGATAACTGGCTGAACCTGAAGCGCCTGCAGCTCGGTGTCCTGTCAGACAACGCGCCCGCAATTTACCTCTACGAAAAATTTGGTTTCGTGAGCGAAGGCATCGCGCGCGCCGATATTTTTCGCGCCGGCGCCTATGCCGACACCCGGCTCATGGCCCGGATCGTCAGCCGTTAGTCGTCACTTCCATCACCGGCAGCTGCGACTCACGCCGAGTCGTGGCCGCCTTCCGCCTGACGAACCACCACATCAACCGGCCGGACATTTTTGTCTCGACGCCAGTGCTGGCAGCCACGCGCAGCGCCTCCACCTC
>PLFB01000280.1 GCA_003137135.1 Acetobacteraceae bacterium | reverse complement strand
CTGGCCGATGACGATGGGGCCGGCGCCGATGATGAGGATGGATTTTATGTCGGTGCGTTTGGGCATTTCAATCCTGTTCGAAACCGGGAAGGGGGATTTTTTCCGCGTCGATGAGGGCGGTGAAGGTCGGGTTGGTGGTGTGCAGGTCCACCAGGTCAACGGTGTAGGGGAGGGGGGCGTTCTCCAGGGCGTCGGCTAGGGGGCCGGTGATGGAGTGGGGCAACGGGGCGCCGGCGTCGATGGCGAGGTCTAGGTCGGAGCCGCGGCGGGCGGTGCCTTTGGCGCGGGAGCCAAAAACCCAGATTCTTGCGTTCGGGATTTTTTCGCGCAGGATGTTTTGCACGAGGGTTAGTTCGGCTGGGGTGATGGTGATCATGGTTTTTGGGCGTCGAGCTGGGTGAGCAGGAACCGGGCGGCGGCGGCGAAGGCGGGGATGTTTTTCACGACTTCGACGGCTTTGGCCTCGTTATAGGCGTGGCTGGTGGCGTTGCGGGCGTCGCGGAAAATGGACCAGATGTCCCAGCTTTCGGCCAGGAGGCCGCGCCGGTAGGCCAGGCGGATGAGGTTGGGGAAGGATAGTTCTTGGACCGAACTTTGTTCGGTGGCGGCGAGGTGGCGGCGGAGCATTTTGTGCGCCAGTTCGTAAGAATATTCGAAGCGCTGGATGCAGGCGTCGCGGACAAAGGCGTCCGCGGGCGCCGCGGCGTGGGCGGAAAGCGCGATGTCCAGCGTGTCGAGGGCTTTGGCGAGAGAGGATGTGTCGATCATGCCGTTTGCTTTCTGGCGGTACCGGATGAAAGGCTAGGTTTGCCGAGGGCGGCGTCGAGGTCTTTGATGTTGCGGCGCATGAATTCGTTGAAGCGCGGGACGGTGAAGTCGATGTCGCCGTAGGCGGGGGCGTAGATCATGCCCTTGGCGATGAGGCCGTCGCGCAAGGTGCCGAGATCGGAGGATTTTTTGTTGAGAATTTTCGCGACTTCGCCGGTGCGGTAGGGGCCTTCGCCCAGCAGGGACATGGCGAACAGATAGTTTTTTTCGCGCGGCGTTAGCCGGTCGAAGCGGACGCGGAAGAAACCCTGGTCGAGGCTTTTTTCGACCAAGCGGCCGGCGGCTTCGGTGTCGGCGATCGTGATCGGGTTCTGCGGCGCCTGGTTCCAACTATGATAGCCCCATTCCTGCAGGAAGAACGGATAGCCCTGGGAGAAGCGGTAGATATAGGCCAGGGCATCCTGGGCGAAATTAACGCTTTCGGCGCGCGCCGGCTTGTCGAGCGCGTCGATCGAATCGGCGAGGCTGAGGGCGCCGATTTCCGGAAAATCGAACAGCCGTTCGGCGTAGGATTTGGAATTGCCGAACAGCGCGATGACCTGCGGCAGGCCGGCGGCGAAGACGATGACGGGCAGCCGGTCCTGCGCGATGCGGTGCAGGGCCATGATGAGGGCGCTGAGTTCCGGCGGCTTAAAATACTGGATTTCGTCGATGAAGATGGCGATGGCGCGATGGCGCGATTCTGCGGCGCGGCCGATGGCGGTGACGAGTTCCGGCAGATCCGCTTCAATGTCGCCGCTGTCGGCGGCGCCAGTTTCGGGGTCGATGTCGAGCGAGACTTCGACCTCGCCGGTTTTGACTTTGACCGCGTTCATGAAGCTTTTGAGGATTCTCAGGCCGCGCTTGACCTGCTCGCTGATGGACTCCAGGCGATCGAGTTCGAGCAGAATGCGGCGGAGCTGGGGAATAAGGAGGGCGGCCAGAAGTTTGCCCTCATGGCCCTCGATGCGGCCGATGCTGAATTTTTGCGCCTCCGCGCGGCGGCGGATTTCGTTGAGGAGGACGGTTTTGCCGACACCGCGCAGGCCGACCAGGACGAGACTCTTTTCCGGGCGGCCATTTTGCACGCGGCGGAGCGCGGTCTCGGCGCGCGTCAGCAGGTCGGAGCGGCCGCTGAGCTCCGGCGGCGGGGTGCCGGCGCCGGGGGCGAAGGGGTTGCGATCGGGGTTCATGCGGGAAGTATAGGGAGTTTAATTAGATATACAATATAAACTGGATAACTCCGTAAAGTTTCTATAGGTAGCACTTGGCGCGTTACGACATTTTGGCGATGAAGCGGCTGAAGAGGTGGGTGGAGTCGGAGGGGCCGGGGCTGGCTTCCGGGTGGTACTGGACGGAAAAGGCGCGTTGGGCTTCGCAGGCGATGCCTTCATTTGAACCGTCGAACAGGCTCGTGTGGGTGATTTTGACGCCCTCGGGAAGGCTGCTTTCATCCACCGCAAAACCGTGGTTTTGGCTGGTGATTTCGA
Organism: Acetobacteraceae bacterium; assembly: GCA_003137135.1. Classification (GTDB taxonomy): domain Bacteria; phylum Pseudomonadota; class Alphaproteobacteria; order Acetobacterales; family Acetobacteraceae; genus Acidocella. Next base: position 3,743 of record PLFB01000280.1, on the reverse strand, counting down.
CGCGGCCCGTCACCAGGTCTTTGACGGGCTGGTTGGTCCCGCGGTGGCCGCGGTCCAGTTTGTAGGTTTTGGCGCCCAGCGCGAGGGCGAGCAGTTGGTGCCCCAGGCAGATACCGAAGATGGGAATTTTTGCATCCATCACACCCTGGATGGCGGGCACGGCATAGTGTGCGGTGGCGGCGGGGTCGCCGGGGCCGTTGGATAAAAACACACCGTCTGGAGCGTGGCGAAGGATTCCGGCCGCATCGGTGGTGGCGGGGACAACGATGACGCGGCAGCCGGCGGCGGCCAGGTTTCTAAGGATGTTGCGCTTGGCGCCGTAATCCACCGCGACGACGGTCTTGTTCGGCGCGGGGGCGGAAAAGCCGTTGAACCAGGTCCAGGTGCCGCCAGTCCATTCGTAGGATTGGGTGCAGGAGACTTTTTGGGCTAGATCCAAGCCTTCGAGACCAGGCCAGGCGGACAGGCTCTTGGCGAGGCCAGAAAAGTCGAATTTGCCGTCCAGCGGGTAGGCGAGGATGGCTTTGGGGGCGCCGGAATCGCGGATGCGCAGCGTCAGGGCGCGGGTGTCGATGCCGGCGATGCCGGGGATTCCTTGGCGTTTCAGCCAGGTATCAAGGCTTGCCGTGGCGCGGTAGTTTGATGGAGCGGTAGGGTCCTCTTTGACGACCAACCCGCTGGCGGCGATGGCTTGGGCTTCCAGATCTTCATCGTTCGTGCCCACGTTGCCGATATGCGGGAAGGTGAAGGTGATGATCTGGCCGGCGTAGGAGGGGTCGGTGAGGATTTCCTGGTAGCCGGTCATGCCGGTGCAGAAGCAGAGTTCCGCCGGGGCGCTCGTGGTGTTCGCGCCGAAGCCGGCACCCCAAAAGATCGTGCCGTCTTCCAGAATGAGGGCGGCGGTGGCGTTTTCGGGGCGGGCCGTGGGGTCTGGAATGTGGAAAAATTCTTCCCAGTGCAGTCCGGTTGCTGCCATAATGGCGGGCCAATGTTTGGAGGGAATCGCGTTGTTGGTCCGCCATTTGCGGATGGCGTCCGGGGAGACGCCGATAAGCTGGGCCGCGGCGTCCGGACCGCCGAGTTTTTCCAGGATTTTGGGGATAGATGCGGGCATGGGGTTGGTGTAGTGGAAAAGTTTTCCGGAGGCAATTAAAGTCCCTGGCGTTCGGAAAACTTTTCCTGGCGTGCATAATGGGTTTCACTGTTTTTGAGGGTTTATGATGGGTTTGCGGGACGACATTACGGCGGCGGCGAAGGCGGCGATGCTGGCGCGGGAGGCAGAGCGGGTTTCGGCGTTGCGGATGATTCAGGCGAAGCTGAAGGACACGGATATCGCGGCGCGGCCAAAGGGTGTCGATAAGGTGCCTGACGACGAGGTGTTCGCGATGCTGCGCTCGATGATCAAGTCGCGGCGCGATTCTGTGGCGCTGTACCGGCAGGGCGGGCGTGAGGAACTGGCGGCGAAGGAGGAGGCCGAGATTGCCGTGATCGAGGAGTTTTTGCCGAAGACGCTGACCGGCGCGGCGCTGGACGCGGCGGTGCGGGAGGCGATCGCGGAGACCGGGGCGACGAGTGCGAAGGAGATGGGGAAGGTGATCGCGGCGTTGAAGGCCAGGCATGGGGCGGCGCTGGACATGGGGGTGACTTCGGGGGTGGTAAAGGCGGCGCTGGCATAAAGGAAGAAGGGAAGAATGTTCTTTTTTTGCAAAAAAAGAACCAAAAAAACTCTTATTTTTCCTCGGATTTTTAGGGGCCAAACTTTGGCCGCTCAACCGCCGGGGGTGATAAAAGTTTTTTGNNCCCGCGGAGGGGCTTTTTTTCAAAAAAGCGCTTCTTCACTTGCCCTAAATGCCGACCTTCACCCCCAACTTCCTCGACGAACTGCGCGCCCGCACGCCCCTGGCGGCCCTGATCGGCCGCTCGGTCAGGCTGACTCGCTCGGGCCGCGAACAAAAGGGCTGCTGCCCGTTTCACGGCGAAAAGACCCCCTCGTTCTACGTCTATGACGACCATTTCCACTGCTTCGGCTGCGGTGAGCATGGCGACGCCATCACCTTCGTCATGAAGACCACCGGCGCCGGGTTTCTGGAGGCGGTGCAAACGTTGGCGGCCGAAGCAGGGATGGAAGTACCGAAGGCCAGCCCGCGGGAAGCGGAGGCCGAGAAGCAGCGGGCTGGGATTGCCGAGGTGCTGGAAGCGGCGGGGAAAGTTTTTTCGCAATGGCTGTTCGAGCCGCAGGGGGCGACGGCGCTGGCGTATTTGCGCGGGCGCGGGCTGAGCGATGCGACGGTGAAAAAGTTCGGGCTGGGGTGGTCGGGCGAGGGCAGGGGGGCGCTGGCGGCGGCGCTGGGCAAGCAAAGAATTTCGACCGAGCAGTTGGTCGAGGCCGGGCTGATGAAAGTTTCGGACCGCGGGCCTGTAGATATGTTCTTTTCGCGCGTGATGTTTCCGATTTGCGACCGGCGCGGCCAGAAAATCAGTTTCGGCGGACGCATTCTGGGGGACGGCCAGCCGAAATACGTGAATGGGCCGGAAACGCCGGCGTTTTCCAAGCGGCGGTCGCTGTACGGGCTGCATTTCGCGCGCGAGGCGGTGCGGCGCGGCGAGAATTTGATCGTGGTCGAAGGCTACATGGACGTCATCGCTCTGCACCAGGCGGGTTTTTCGGGCGCGGTGGCGCCGCTCGGCACGGCGCTGACCGAAGAGCATCTGGCCGAAATCTGGCGGCTGAGCCCNNCTGGTGCGGCGAGAGGGGGCGGTAGGTTTCAAGGCGCGGCTGGAGGCGGCGGAATCGCTCTCCACCGCGCTCTACGACATGCTGGCGGATGGGATCGTGACCAGTTCGCCGGAGGCACGGGCGGATTTCCGCCGGCGGCTGACCGCGACGGCGAACCGCATCCCCGACAAAATTTTGGCCAGCGAGTACCGCGCCATGCTGCTGGACCGGTTTTTTGCCGACCGGCGCAAGCGGCCCGCCGGCCGGAGCCAGACATTCACGCCCTATTCCGCGCGCGTAAAAATGCGGGCTGATGGGAGAATCGAGGCCGGCAAGGCGGACCAGATCCGGGCGTTCATCATGACGGCGACATTGCTGTCGCATCCAAAAATTTATCCCGAGGTGGAGGAGGCTTTTGCCACCGTGGCGCTGCCGCCGAGCTGCGCGCGGCTGCGCGACGCCTTAAATCGTTACGTCGAATTGAATGAGACCCTTGACAGCGAGACTCTGCTCCACCACCTGTCGGGGTCCGGTTTGGTTGAGGAAGCACGGCTGGTGGAAGCTTTGAGCGCCGCGCATTATCGTCCTGACCCAAGCGAGAGCGCCGGCGTTGTGGCCAAAACCTGGTTTTCCTGGCACCCGCTGATGTCGTCGAGCATTTTGGTGCTGCGCGAACAGCGCGACGCCCAGGCGGAAATCTGGAAGGCCAAGCGGGGCGCCGCGGATGAAGCCGAGGCCTGGGCCAAGCTGGTGAAATACAACGAGCTCATCCGCCGGGCCGAAATCGGGGAATACGGCGCCGACACATAGCTTTGGGTTTCGCGCGATTCTCATCACATATAGTAGAGACAAAAAATTTTTCTGGAGTCCCGTACCCCATGGCCACCAAGCCCGCCGCCGCCGTCGAACAGCCGGCACAAGAAGTCGAAGCCGACGCCAATGTGCTCGACACCCAGTCCGCGGCCGTCAAGCGGCTGATCGCGAAGGGCAAGGAGCGCGGCTATATCACGATTGACGAACTGAATGC
>PLFB01000234.1 GCA_003137135.1 Acetobacteraceae bacterium | reverse complement strand
AAGAAGCAAAAAACTTCCGCTCCTGCGGGCTCTGGCGCTCATCTGCATCAAACTTCGTGCTTCAGGCCGGCTCGAATAATCCCTGCCCGATATAGCGGCCCGGTTGAACACCCTGCGGACAGGCGAAGATCGCGCTCCCCGTATGGGTGGTGAACTGGTTCAGCGCATCGATTCTCGACATTTTTTCGAACAGTTGAATGAAGCCGGTGCGCGGATCTTTTTGAAACGCCTGAAAAAACAGGCCGGAATCATATTCAATGCCCTGGCGCCAGGGCGGCCAGCGCTCGGCCACGAAATTGGCGCCGTCATTGTAGGAATAACCACGGCGAAGGATGGTCGCGCCGGCGTTATTGACAAGCGCGGCCAGGCGCACATGCGACGTCTCGGGAATGATCGGGTTGCCGTCGGCGTCGGTGGCGGCGAAATCCGGGGTGTCGAATTCGGTTTTGCCGCCAAGCGGCGCGCCGGATGCTTTTTGCCGGCCGATCGTTTGCTCCTGAAACGCCAGCTTCATCCGGTCCCAGTGTTCCAGCGCGATGCGGATGCGCCGCGCCACCATGTAGCTGCCGCCCGTCATCCAGGCCGGACCCTCGGCGCCGGCCCAGACCACCGGCGCCGCGGTGGCGGCGCTCGGGTTCATCGTGCCGTCCTTGAAGCCGAGCAGGTTGCGCGGCGTGCCTTGCGTCTTGTTCGCCGTGGAAAAGCCGGTCTGCACCCATTTCAGGCTGGCCGCGCCATAGCCGATGCGCGCCAGTTCGCGCACGGCGTGGAACGCCACCTGGGGGTCATTGGCGCAGGCCTGGACGCAGAGCGCGCCGCCGCATTGTCCCGCCACCAGTTCGTCACCGGGAAAGTGCTGCAGGTCCACCAGAGCGGCCGGACGGCGGGCGGCGATGCCGTAGCGGTCCTCGCCGTTCAAGGAGAAAAAATCCGGTCCGAAGCCGAATGTCAGCGTCAGCCGCGAGGGGTTCAGTCCGGCGGCCTCGCCGCTATCCGCCGGCGGCTTTTCCGGGTCCGGCGCCGCTTGTGACGCGGGCAGGCCGGCCGTCAGCCGTGCCGCCGCTTCGGTCCAGGCTCGCAGAAGCCCAACCACGTCCTGCCGTGTTTTGGCGGCCAGATCGAATGACGCGAAGTACAGCTGCTCTTGCATCGGCGTCGTGATGCCGGCCTGGTGCGGGCCGTAAAACGGTTCCGCGTCCGCCGGGGCGGCCTGCGGGCGCGACGGCGCCAATTGCGCCTGCGCGATGCCGGCCGCACCCGCGAGGCCGGCGGCGCCCACGCCGACGCTACCCAGAAAGCCGCGGCGCGACGGCTTCATTGCGCCTGCACCAGTGCGTTCACGTCGTCCTCCACGTAATAAAAACCTTTGCCGCCGGGCATCATGGCGATGCCGAACAGATCGCCGCTGCCAGGCGGCGTCTGTGCTTCGTCGCTGTCGATCCAGATGGCGCCATCCTGGCGGCCGGAGGCGGGATCGATTTCCACCACCTGACCGTTCAGACCGTTGACGACGAGCAGATGCCCGTTCGCGGCGAAGCCCATGGCGAGCGGCCGGTTCAGCAGGCCGGCTTTGGAGATGCTTTGGCCCTGGCCGGCGGAATCGGTTCGCGTCGCGGCGTGGGGAATCGCGACGACCTGGTTGCCGATGGCGTCGGAGACGTAGAGCGTGCCGTCGCGGCCCAGGGCGAGGCCGGTCGGGCCGATGAGGAACACGCCGGCATCGGCTTGCGCGGCGAAGCCGTCGCCGATGACGGTTTGCGAGGTGACGACCGGCGGCTTGCCGTGCGCGATGGCAAGGCCGATGCGCAGCACGGTCGCCTTGTGCTGCACCGGCTGGCCGGGGGCGGCGATGCCGAAGCCGGCATTGCTGACGAACAGCGTCGCGGTGGCGCCATCGTCGATCACCGCCAGGTTGCCCCACGGATCGTCGATGCGCGGGCCGGCGATGGTGCCGGCGACGCGGCCGTCGGCGTCCAGCACGATCAGGCAGCCGGCGCCCAGCGTTTTTGTGGTGCCGTCCGTGCTGGGCGCGCTGCCGACGATCACCCAGCCGGATTTCAGCATCGTCATCGCGGTGGTGAGGCCGATGCCGCCGGGGCAGCCCGGCAGTGTTTCGGGAATCGCGGCGAACAGGGTCATCTGACCGGTGGCGGGACGATAATCGATGATCGTGCTGCCGGTGCCCTGCAGATTGCCGTTATTGTTAAAATTATCGACCAGGACATCGTCTTTTTGCAAAATCCCGGCGCTGACCGGGGCGACGACGAGCGCGTAAGGGTTTTGGTCGCCATTCGCCGGCTGGGTGGAGGTGAGCAGATGGTGTTTTTTGACGCTTGGCAGGAAAGCCGGATCGGCCAAGGCGGGCGCGCTCAGGAGCAGGCCGGCCGTCAGGCCCAGCAGGCCGCGTCTGATGCTCCGGCCGGCCATGGTTATGCCAATCATTCTCAACGACTCGGCGCGGCTTCGCAATGGTTTCATCGGCTTGCGTCTCCTTCGAACGCGGGCGCCGCCGAGGGGGTGAAGGCGGTGACGTCGCCCTCGACCTGGAGCCAGACTTGTTCGCCCGGCCGTGGCAAGGCATGGCTGAACATTCTGGCCGTCACGTCGCTCTCCCGTTCGCCCGCGCGCACGGCGAACCGCACCAGCGCGTCGTGACCGTAAAATTCCGCGCCGCGCACGCGCGCCGCCACGCTGGCCTCGCGGGCTTGCGCAAAAACCTTGATCTGCTCGGGCCGCACCATGACCTGGACGGATCCCTGCATGTGCCGGTCCGCCAGGGTGAGCGTGCCGAGCGCGCAATCCACCCGCCCGGCGGCGGCGATGCCTGGCAAAAACACCGCCTCGCCCAGAAAATTCGCCAGCGCGGCGCTGGCGGGCTGCCGGTACAGGCGCTCGGGCGGGCTGATCTGGGCGAGCCGTCCCGCCTGCAGAACGCCGACCTGCGATCCCATGGACAATGCTTCCTCCTGATCGTGCGTGACCAGGATGGCGGTGGCGCCCGCTGCCTGCAAAGCCGCGGCGACCGCCAGCCTGGTCTCGGCGCGCAGCCCGGCATCGAGCGCCGAAAACGGTTCGTCCAGCAGCACCAGCCGCGGGTTCGGCGCCAAAGCGCGCGCCAGGGCGACCCGCTGCTGCTGGCCGCCCGAAAGTTCCTGCGGCGCGCGATCGGCGAAGCTCTGCGGCAGATCGAGCAGGCGCAAGAGTTCGGCGACGCGATGGCGCGCGCGGCGTTCGGCGCGGGGCAGGCCAAAGGTGATGTTGCCGGCGACGTTCAGGTGCGGAAACAGCGCACCCTCCTGCGCGACATAGCCGATCGCGCGGCGCTCCGGCGGGAGGATTTTTGCGCCGCTCGCGAGCTCCGTGCCGGCGAGCCGAATGGTGCCCGCATCCGGCGTCTCGAAGCCGGCGATCAGCCGGAGCAGCGTGGTTTTGCCGCTGCCGGAGGCGCCCAGGATGGCGGTGAGACCGCCGGGTGGGACGGTGAAACTGATGCCGCGCAGCACCGGCGTGGCGCCATACGACTTCGCGAGGCCGAGAATTTCGAGGCCTTGATTCATGGCAACGCCGAGGGCGAAGGAGGAAGAGAAAGCAAGAACTTCTTTTTTGNNAAAAAAGAAGTTCTTCCTTTCTTGTTTAGGACTCGGTTCATACGGTTCCTACCGCCGCGAAAACGCTGGCCGCGCCGAAGCGGCCGGCCAGCAGCCAGGACGCGGCCATCGACATCACCGCCATCACCGCCGCGTAGGGTGCGGCCGCCGCGAAGGCGAGGGTGGAGGTGTCCGCCCAAATTTGCGTCGCGAGGGTTTGGGTGCCGATCGGCGCCAGCAGCAGCGTCGCCGTCAGCTCGGTGGTGACGGCGATGAAGACCAGGGCGGCGGCGGCGCCCAGGCCGGGGGCGGCGAGCGGCAGGCTGATGCGCATCAGCACCGCGGCGCGGCCGAGGCCGAGCGAGCGGCCGGCTTCCTCCAGGGCCGGTTGCGCCTGGGTCAGGGCGGCGCGCACGCTGACCAGCGCCAGCGGCAGAAACAGGACCGCGTAGGCCGCGACCAGCAGCGTCGTGCTCTCATAGAGCGGCCGCAGCGCATGGACGGTTAGCGAGACCAGCGCGAGCGCGACGACGATGCCGGGGATGCTCTGCGCCAGATAGGCGGAACGCTCCAGCGCGGTGACCAGCCGGCCCTCGTAACGCGCGGCCAGCACGCCGAGCGGCAAGGCGAGCGCCATGGTCAGCGCGGCACCCGCGGCGCCGAGATAGACGGAGGACCAGGCCGCGCCGGCCACCGCGGCGAAGCTGGCGGCGACCGGCGCGGTGGCGGCATCACCCGGCTGCGCCAGCCAGTACAGGATCATGCCCAGGGGCACGCCGATGGTCAGGGTTGTCCAGGCCAGGAACGCCGCCTGGACGGGCAACCGCCAGCGTCCGAGCGGATAATTTTGCGCGCGCCGCCGAGCGCCGCGGCCGAGGCGGCCGTACCGGGCGCGGCCGCGGACGAAAAATTCCGCGGTAAGGCAGGCGATGCACAGGAGCAGGAGCACCATCGCCAGCAGCGCCGGCTCGGCCCCTGAGAAGCCGGCGCGATAGGCGCCGTAGATCGCGGTGGTAAACGTGCGGAACCGTAGCAGCGCAAAGGCGCCGAATTCGACCAGCACGTCCAGCGCCACCAGCAGCACGCCGCCGAGCAGCGCCGGGCGCAACTGCGGCAGGATGATCCGGACGAACATGTTGGTGGGACTGAGCCCCAGAGATCGCGCGGTTTCCTCCAGCGCCGGGTCCATCTCCCGCAAGGCGGCGGCGACCGGCAAATAGACCAGCGGATAATACGCCACCGTGACCACCAACAGCGCGCCCCAGAAATTTTCCAGCGCCGGGCTCAGCGAGACCCAGGCGTAGCTGGTGATGAACGGCGGGATCGCGAGTGGTACCACCGCCAGGATCGCCCAGCGCCGTTTGCCCGGCAGGTCGGTGCGCTCGACCGCCCAGGCCAATGCCGTGCCGAGCAGCCCGGTCGAGAGCACCGCGCAGGCGATCAGCCGGAGGGTGTTGAGGAGCAGAAAGCCGGTGAGCGGCCGCCAGAGCAGCGCCGCCGCGACGGCGGCGCCGGCATGGGCCGCATTCCAGACGGTGACGCCGAGCGGCAGCAGCACGAAGCCGGAGGCGGCGCAGCACGCCGCCAGCAGCCCCGCGGAGGGCCGCCCCGCGNNGCCGCCCCGCGGAGGGCCGCCCCACGGAGGGGCGCCGCGCGGAAGGCCGCCCCGCCGCCATTCAGATCAGCCCGGCCTGCTGCAGCAAGGCGCCGGCCTCCTGGTCGTCGCCGAGTTGCGAGACGCTGATCGCCGGCGGCTGCAGCGCCTTGAACGGCGTGAGCAATTTGTTCGGCGCGACCCCGGGCGCCAGCGGATATTCGAAATCAACCTCGCTCTCGGCCAGCGCCACCTGCGCCTTATGGCTGACCAGGAAGGCCAAAAATTTTTGTGCCGCCGCCTGGTTCTTTGAGGATTTCAGCACGCCAGCACCGGAGATGTTGATCAGCCCGCCAATGTCGCCGTGGCGGAAGTGATACAACGCCGAAGCGATCTTTTGCGGCCCAAGGTCGGTTTCCAGCCGCGCCCAGTAATAGTTGTTGACGACGCCGACCGCGACATCGCCGCGCGCCACGGCCGCGACCACGCTTTCATCGTCCTCGTAGATTTTGGCGTTCGCCTTCAGGCCCTGCAGCCAGGCGAGCGCCGCCGGCTTGCCTTGTGTGCGGATCACCGCGCTGACCAGCGGCAGAAAATCCGCGTCCGACGGCGCGATGCCGATCTTGCCGGCCCATTGCGGCTTGGCCAGGTCCATCAGCGAGGCCGGCAGCGCGCTTGCGCTGATCATCGAGGCGTTGAAGTCGAGCACGTTCTCGCGCGCCAGAACCCCCACCCAATCGCCGTCGGCGGCGCTGTATTTCGCCGGCACCCTGGCCAGCGTGGCGGGATCGACCGGGGCCAGCAGGCCTTTCTCGTCGAGCAGGATCAATTCCGGCGAATTTTCGGTGAAAAACAAATCGGCCGGCGAATCAGCGCCTTCCTGCAGGATTTGCGACGCGATGTCGGGACCCTCGCCGGTATGCACCTGCACGTTGATGCCGGTTTGCTTGGTGAACATGGCCGTCAGCATGCCGACGACCTGCTCATGCTGAGCATTGTAGAGGGTCAGCGTCTGCGCGTCCGCGCGGCCAGGAGAGACGGCCACACCCAGCCCGAAGAGCACCATCATGAGCGCCGATCGCATCATTGACCCCTATAACTGCAAATGCGAATTAGTCGCAATAACTCGACGAGCAGATACCGGGCGGCATGAATCCTGTCAATCGCCGGAATTCTGGCGTTCGGCCGCGCGGTCCGGTTGGCTACGTTCCGGGCGCCTCATGGACTGACGTGTAGCCGTCGGTCAGGGTTTTCAGGAAGGCGATGATGTCGTCTTCCTCGCGCGGAGTCAGCGGGGGGTTGTCGCCTTGGTGCAGGCCGAAGGGGGGGTCGGCGTTGTCGATGTTGGCCCAGTCGCTGTGCGGCAGGTCGTTGTATTTTTGGACATGGCCGGCGGCGTCGGTGGGATAGATTTTTTCCGGGTTGGTGTCGCGGAAATTGTAGAAGTCCAGGACATGCTGGAGGTCGTGATAGACGCCGTTGTGGAAGAAGACTTTTCTGGTGGCGGCGTTGCGCAGTGTGGGAGTGAGGAACATGCCGCAATATTGCGTCAGAGACGAAATGTCCGTGCGGTAGGGGCCGCAGATGCCGAGATCGTAATAGTTTGGATTTTTGTTGACGGCGAGCGCCATGTTGCGGGGCGCGCCGAGCGCCTCGAACTGGTGGTCGGTGAACAGCGGCGGCTGGCCGGTGGCGGAAGGCTGGTCGAGATGGCAGGCGCCGCAGTCGCCCCTGGCGGGGTCGTTGAACAGGGAATAGCCGCGCATTTCGGCCTGGCTGAGGCGGGCATGGCCTTCGAGCCAGGCGTCGTATTTGCTGGTGTAGGGATGGAAATCGGCATCCTCGAACTGGTAGCGCGCGACCGCGAACATCGCCTCGGACACGGCCAGGCCGGGTTGCTTGAAAATCGCCGGGCCGAACAGGGCGGTGAAATCCTTGGCGTAGGGCGCGGCCTGGAATTTCGCGGCGACCCGGGCGACGCTGCCGCCGTCCATTTCGAACGGGCTGAGCAGCGGGCCCATGGCCTGCTGCTGCAGCGTGTTGACCCGGCCGTCCCAGAACAGGCCGCCGACCGGCACGATGTTGGCGGCGCTGGCCGCGGTGGTGGCGGCGGTTTTTTGCGCGCGCACCGCGGTGGCGGCCTTGGCGGCGAGCTGCGGCAGCGCCACCGGCGTTTCCGCGTCACCGCCGGGGTCCGGGCCGATGGAAAAATTGGGCTGGAATTCGAGATACATCAGCGACGGGACGGCGCGCACGCCCTGGGCGGTGAGCGTGGGCCCGCCAAACTGCGCCGGCGCGTCGCCGGGCGGGCCGTAGAAATTCTGCGGCTGGTGGCAGGAGGAGCAGGAGAGCTTGGCGGAGGACGACAGGCTGGAATCGAAGAAGATTTTTTGGCCCAGGAGCGCCATGGCCGAGAGCGGGGCGGGCCGCGGGCGAACCAGATGGACCGGGGCGGGATTGCCGCCTTCGGCGAGGATGAGACTGGCCTCCGGGTTATTGATCCAGCCGTTCAGCGGGACCGGGCTCTTCAAAATCGCGGCGAGCGCGGCGCAGATGCCGAGCGTGAGAAACAGGGCGATGAAGGCCAGGGTGCGCAAAAGCAGTTCCTCGGAAGGCTGAAAAAAGCGGCGCTTGCCTGCCTTGCTTCAAGCCAAGGCAGGCAAGCTTTTGTTGGTAATTCTTAGCCGGGTTTTCGTTGACCCGTCACCGTCGTCATTGGCCCTGAAAAGCTGGATGACTTCGCAAGAGTTCGCAAAGACGGAGACGGGCCGGCGGACACGCGGCCGGGTATTAGCTGGTCGGCTCGCCGGTGGTCGGGCTGAGCGTCAGCGCCGGGGAGTTGCCGGTGCCGTGGAAGTTGAACATCGACATGATCGAGCCGGTGCTGGCGTCGAACGAGCCGCCGCCGAGGCGTTCCTTGTGCAGCCAGTTATCCTCGATGAATTGCACGATCGAGGCCTGGGTGATCGGCGTCGAGTCGATGTAGTTGCGCTTCGCCCAAGGGGAGATGACGATGAAGGGGATGCGCACGCCCGGGCCGCAGCGGCCGTTCACCGGCTGGCCGGAGATGCCGTTGGGCGTTGTGCCGGTGCCGCAGATTCCGGCGCCGTTGACCTGGTCAGCGGCCGCGTCGAAGGACGCGCGCGTCGGGGTGGCGTAGGCGTGGTCGTACCAGCCGTCGGAGTCGTCATAGGTGATGATGATCGCGGTATTTTTCCAATCCGGCTGGGATTCGAGGAAGTTGACCAGCGTCACGACGCCGGTCTGCTCGTCGAGCGGATTGGAGTAGCCGGCATGGCCGTCCTGGATTGCGATCATTTTGATGTAGGACACCGACGGATAGTCGCCGGCGTTCACCGCGGCGTAGAAGTCGGACAGGTCGTATTCGTGGTTCGCCGGGTCGGCCTTGTTGTCGCTGTCATAGGAATAGCCGATATCGCCCAAAGCGGTGGGGCGGGCGTGGGTCGGGTTGGAGGTGGAGATGAAATACTGGAACCAGTTATGGTGCGGGACGTAATCGGCCGTGGTGACGCCGCTGGCGACCGCGGTGGAGGAGCGGGCGCAACCGGTGGTGTTGTTGGTGTTTGTGGTGGACAGGTTAAAGCCGCCCATGAAGCCGCCCCAGCTGAGTTTCGCGGCGTTCAGCAGGTCGCCGATGTTCTTGGCGGTCAGGAACGCGGCGTTGGTCTTGCTGGAGCAGACGTCGTAGGCGGGATCAACGTCGTTGATCAGCGTTTTGCCGCCTTGGGTGTCATTGACGTAGTACGAGGTACTGTTGCTGACGACCGTGACCAGGCCGTTGGTCTGGCCGGAGACGGCTTCGAGCGCGCCGGGGGTGGAGGGGCCGTAGGTGTCGGTGTAAGCGGCGTCGCTCAGCGCGAAATGCGAGGCGTATTCCCACATCGCGGTGACGGTATTGCCGTCGAAATAGCCCATGACCTGGCCCTGGGTGCCGAACGCGCCGACGCCGCCGGCGGTGCCGTGACCGGTGAATTCGGGGAACAGGTCGGCGGCGCCGTTGTCTTCGGACTGCTGTTCCGCGGTGTAGGCGTGATTCTGGTCAGCGGTTTCGGCTTGCGTCGGGTCCAGGCGGAAGGGCAGCGCGGCGTTCGCGCCGTTGCCGGGGTTGGTGTCGTTCGGGTTGGTGGTCAGCAGGCCGGCGGAGACCAGGTTGTTGATCTGCGGCGTGCGGTAGGGCGGGGTGAAGGGCGATTCGCCTTGCGGGTTGGTGGCAGTCGGGTAGGTCGCGAAGTAATGGTCGAACGAAACGTTTTCGTCATAGATCACGACCAGATGCTTGATCGGCGTCATGGTCTTCACGCCGTCCACCAGCGGCAGGATATCCGAAATGGAGGCGGGCGCCTTGGCGCCGACGGTCGGAGGCCCGGCATAAGCGGTAACGGAGCTTGCCAGCACGGCGGCCGAGGCCATGACGGACGCACAGAGGAGCGATTTTTTTAAGCGCATTGCGTTTCACCTGTTGAAAAAGTTTTTTGCGGACGCGGGTTCTTTAGTCGAGGACGCGGAAGGTGAGTGTGACGCAATTGTGATTTTTTGGCCGGTTGTGGATTTCATAACGATAACAATATCCTAGCGCCGCGTCGGGGCGCATCGATTCATGACATCGTTCTGTCACGCCGCTGTCATCGTCGGTCCGCGAAATACCGCGTGATGAAGACGTGCCGCGCGCGGGGCGCAACCGACGGCGGTTTTTGAGGCGAAGAAAGAAGTTACTTTTTTAAAAAAAAGTAACCAAAAAACTTTTGATTCCTCCGGCTTTTGAGCGGCCAAACTGTGGCCACTCAAAGGCCGTAATTAATAAGAGTTTTTTTGCTTCTTTTTTTGCAAAAAAAGAAGTTCTTGCTTTCTTGTCTTTCAACGACGCCGCGAATGATCAAATTTGTTGCTATATCTGTTAAATAGATTTAAACTAACCCCGAAATCGAACAGATCAATGAGCGGTATCGATAAAACCGATTTGCGAAACGTTGACCTTAATTTGCTGGTCGCGTTTGCCGCGCTGATGCAGACACGCTCGGTCACGAAAGCGGCGGAGCGTTTGCGTGTTGGGCAGCCCTCGGCGAGTCATTCGTTGAAGCGGCTGCGCGAGCTGCTCGGCGACCCGCTCTTCGTCAGAACGCCGGCGGGCATGGCGCCCACGCCGCGCGCCCTGGCGCTGGAGGAGCCGGTCAGGTCGATACTGGCGCGGATCGGAACCACGCTGTTCGCCAGCCCGTCATTCGATCCGGCGCGTGAAAAACGCATTTTCAGGGTTGGCGCGATCGACTATGCGCAGTCCGTCATCGCCGGTCCGCTGCTCTCCGTGCTGCGGAAAGAGGCGCCCGAATGCAAGTTGATCCTGACCGCGGCCGACTGCGATAGCGCGGAGAGAGCGTTGGAGCGCGGCGAAATCGACGTGGCGGTCGGGGCTTTTCCGGAGCTGGCTGCCGGGCCGCACCAGCGGGTTCTGTACCGTGAACGATACGAATGCGTTTTCGACGCGAAAGCCTGCCAGGCGCCGGTGCCGATGACGCGCGCGCAGTGGCTGGCCTTGCCGCATATTATCATGTCAACGAAGGGCGACGATACCGGGCCGCTTGACGAGGTGCTCAAAGCCTCCGGCGAGCGGCGCGAGGTCGCGGTTTCGACGCCGAATTTTCTGGCGATCCCGTATCTGTTGAAGGGCAAGCGCCTGGTGGCGGCGCTGCCTGCACGGCTTGCCAGAAGCTGCCGAAAAAATCTCAAATTGGCAACTTGCGCCGTGCCGTTCGAAACTCCGGAATTCGATGTCGTGATGGTCTGGAGCGCACGCACGGGCAACGAACCCGGCGCGGTCTGGCTGCGCGACCAGATGCTCAGCGTTTGCAAAACACTCGAGGATTCGTAACGTCCGAAGGAAAAATCGCATGAAAATACTGACCATCATCGAGCTGGCGGCATCGGCGGATGTTTCGGAGGTCCGCCGGAATCTCAACGCGGAGCTGCGCGAGTCCTGGAAGCTATTTTCGGAAGACTTCGTGCGGGAGGCTTACACGACGGACGATTCTGGCCGCGTCGTCTTCGTGCTCGAAGCCATCGACCGGGCGGCAGCGGAAACCGAGCTACGGCGGCTACCATTGGTGAAGCTTGGCTATTTCAGCGTGCGGCTGATCGAACTTCGGCCATTTTCGAACTGGGCCAGGCTATTTTCCGAGCCTGTCTGATATTTGCGCGGCTCGTGAAGGCCGCTCCCCGCGCCGGGGTTCTTTTCAAACAAGCGCCGCGTTCAGAAGGTCAGCTTGACGCCGCCCACCGCGCCGATCGGGGCCGCGATGCTGTAGCTGCGGGGATTGGTGTAGTCCGGCGCCTGCGCGACATACACGCCCCCGTCCAGCCCGGTCGGCGAGAACGTTCCGTATTGATAATATTTTGTATCCGTCACATTCTCGGCGCTCGCGAAAATCTGCAGCCGCGGCGTGATCTGGTAGTTGGTATTGATATCGGCGGTGAAATAGCCCGGCAGCGGTTTGGTGAGATTTGCTTCGTCGCCGTACAGAAATGTTGACGTCTCGGCATTCGCGGTGAAGCCGACGGTCCAGTGCGGGGTGACCGCATAATCAGCGCCAAACTTGAATAGATTTTGCGGAATGCCGGGTACATGGTCGCCTTTTTCAACGGTGATGTTGCCGTTCGCATCAGCGTCCGGGTTGTTCGACTGCTCGATGAAGCTGCTGCCGAAGGTGGCGTTGGTGCGCGAGTAGCTGGCGTAGATATGCCATTGGGCCGCGTCCAGATGGGCGCCGAGATCGAAGCCGGAGCGCAGCACGTTGCCGACGTTGGCGAAATAGCCGCTGCCGATCGGGTTGAACGGCGATTGCAGAAACTCGATGTCGTCATTGGTGGTCGAATTATAGTAGTCGCCGTCATAGCCGAGGATCAGGCCGTCCGGACCGGCCACCCCGCCGCGGATGCCGAATTCGACGGTGCGGGAGACGATCTGCTTGAGGTTCGGGTCGCCGGAGAGAAAATTCGCCAGGGAGCAGGAGTCTTCCGGGCTGGCGCAGGAAAGTTCGGCCGGCGTGGGCGCCGCGTTGGCCTCGGAAACACCGCCATAGCCGGTGACAAGCGGGCTGATATCATAGGTTGCGCCGATCGCCGGGTCGAAATGGGTGTAGTAATGCCGCCCAGTCAGCCCGGCGCCCGGTGCGTTGGGGTCCGGCGGGTCCTGGTCGTTCAGCGCGATATTGGCGATGTTGAAGCGGCCGCCGGCGGTGATCGCGAGTTTCGGCGTGATGTTCAGCGTGTCGGTGGCGTAGGCGCCGTAATAGGCGTTGCGGACCACGACGCCGACCGGCACCGTGCCGGGCTCATCGATTTCATAGCCCAGGTTTGAGAAACCCGGCGGCGCGGCATAGACGCGGCCGGCGGTGATGCCGCCGTCATAGGCGTCGGCATCGTATTTGGTGAAACCGCCATCGTAGCTGATGCCGGCGGTCAGCCGGTTTTTCAGGCCGAACAGGTCGGTCCTGTTCGTCAGCTGCGCCGAGGCGCCGTAGCCGTTGGTATTGGTGGTGTTGAGGTCAAGCTGCGAATAGGCGTAATAACCATAGGCGTTCGCGTTCGGCGAAAAATTCGGAATCGGGTTGCCGGAACGGTCGGTGCTGACCGGGTTGCCCGGGCCGCCCTGACACAGATAAGCGGCATCCGGCCCCGGTCCGCATGGCAGATCGTTCGGCCCGTTGCCGTTATACAGATGCTCCAACAGGTTCTCGTAATAGATGACGGTCTGGATCGAAGTATCCTCGGTCAGGTCGGCATTCAGTGTCGTGGCCAGCTTCATGAACCGGTCGGCGATGCCGTTCGGGCCGGTGAACTGCGCGGAAGGGTCCGCCGCCAGCAGTTCCACCGGCACGCTCCCTGGGCCGTTCAGGGTGGAATTGGCGAGAGTCGCGCTGAAATGCAGTTCCGCATGCGCGCCGCGCCAGCCGAGATCGCCGTAGAAATTCTGCAAATCCGAGGATTGCAGGTCTCGCCAGCCGCCCTCATGCGCGGCGCTGACATCGACATAGACCGCCGCGTTCCCGACCTGCTTGCCGTATTCGATGTTACCCTGGATCTGGCCGAAGGAGCCGCCCGAAAGTTCGATCTCGCCGCCCGGGTCGGTAAAGCCGTTCTTCAGGCGTACATTGACCGCGCCACCCAGCGCGTTCAGCCCGAATACCGGGTTGCCGTCCTGCACGCTGATCGAGGCGATGGCTTCGTCCGGCAGGGTGCTCCATAGCGCGATATCGCCAAACGGCTGGTTGAAGCGGGCGCCATCGACATAGACGCTGAGACCCGCCGGCGTGCCCTGGATGGGGGAGATTTCGAACCCGTGATACAAAATGGTGGGCTGGTAGGGGTTGGCCTGGCTGTTCACCAGGTTCACGCCGGTGGCCCGTTTGTCGAGGGCTCCAGTGAGGTTGGCGACCCCGTTCACAACGAGGTCGTGACCGGATAGGATCTGCACATTTTGCGGGTACGTCGCCAGCCTGATGCCGCCGTTTGCAAGCGGCGTGACCTGGACGATGATGGGTTGCATTTCGATCGCCCGGCCTGCGGCGGCCTTTCCGGAGGCGCTGGTCGAGGAGGTGCTGTCCAGGGTTTGCGCGCTCGAATGGGCGGCGCAAGGGAGCGTGAACGCCAATCCGGCGAGCAGCGTCCGGATTCTGCGCATTGAGGAAGTCGGCATTCCAAGGCGTCCCTGGTTATGTTCTTATGATTTGGCGAGTAAATTTTCTATTGTCGCGGTCGGGCAAAGCAAGCGGTCGCTTTTTTAAAAAAAAGCTCCGCAAAAAACTTTTGATTCCCCCGGCTCTTGAGCGGCCACAGTATGGCCCCTCAAGAGCCGGGGGAAACAAAAGTTTTTTGGTTACTTTTTTTCAAAAAAGTAACTGCTTTCTTCGACAGGTTGGTGCCGCTGTCCCTGGCCGCCGGCTCATTTTACGGCGCTGTTGATAAAATCGATCGCATCGACGACCCGGTCCACATCCACCACCCAGCTTTCCCAGAAACTATCGTCCGCGGCCGGAAAAAAAACTTCCGAATAGTAGCGCATATTGGCCAGTTGCGCGAGGCGCATCATGCCGGTGTTGACGTAGCCGGATTGCTGCAATTCCAGCAATACGGTGCCGGGTTGGCAGAACAGCACGTTGGTGAGGCCGGCGCCGTGCGGGCCGACGATGAACCTGGCCTCTCGAAATGCCCGGATTTGCGCGGCCACACTGTGCTGGCTGCCGACAAAGATTTCGAAACCCAAAGCCGCCAGGCGCTCGATCAGCGCCTGTTCGTTGCGCATGGCGCGGCCTTTGGTGTCGGTGCGGGCGATATAGAGCAGCCTTGTGGGGCGGCTATCCGTCAGGCCCAAGGCGGCGATGAGTTTTTCGGCGAGCGGGATTTCCTCCCAGCAGACCTGCTGGTGGACGACCCGCCCGAGGTTGTCGCAGTAGATCACGGTATCGGCCGTGACGAATTCGCTGAGTTCGAGATCGACCACGGGGACTCTCGGGTCGCCTTGCAGGAGCAGGTCCAGATAGTCGCGGCGGGTCTGGTTGAGTTTGCCGGTGACCAGCGTGATGCGCGGCAGGTTGCGGGCGGCCAGCAGGTCGAGGCACAGGCTCATGGTCGCCAAGGCCTCGGCGACAAAGTGATAGTAGTTTTCGTAGAGCGCGTTGAAACCGCAGATCACCACGCCGTCGATGTGCTGGGCGGGGTGGCGGCGCTGCAGGCCGGCCATGATCGGGTCGAGCGCGGTGCTGTTCATGAACATCAGCAGGTAGTCGGTGCCCCAGACGAAGCGGCCGCCCGAAAACAGCGTGCCGGTGCCGCCGATCACGCAATCCTTCAGTTCAAAGACTGAAAGCTCGGCGATTTCGATCTTGAATTCGCCGCGCCATCTGTCCAGCAGCTCCTGGTGGCGCGGGTCGCGATAGATTTCGTGATCCTCGCGCATCACCGGGACCGAGATGGGGCGTTCGCGCCAGGCGGAAGGTGCGTCGCGCTGCGTGTTGTAGAGCAGCTTGCCGAGCTCGCGCGGGTGGGCGACGTGGTCGAGCCGAAAGCCCGAGGACTGCGCGCGAAAGCGCAGGGTGCGCATTTCCAGCAGCGTCAGGTCGTCGCCCAAGGGCAGGTCCAGGGCTTCAAAGCCGTGGCAGGCATAGACCGAGACTTCGAAGACCGGGCGGTCAAAAATCCGGTAGGCGCCGCGCGAATCGAGGGTCGGGACGACGCCGTGCGGATGGTCGCCCGAGATGATCCAGGTCTTGAAGGAATCGAAGGCCGGGATGTCGGCGAAATGCTCGACCTTGTAGGCGCCCGAGCGCGCGGCGGCGCCGGCGACGAAATCAAGATTGAGCTGGTCCATGAAGCTGTTGCCATCGAAGACGCGATGGTAGCTTTTGAGGCGGTGTTGGGCGAGATACGCCGCTTCGTTGCCGCTGAGTTCGATGAAAATGGCGAGCGGAAAGCGGCTGGTGATGCGGTGGATGAAGCCGGCGGCTTGCGCGGCCGAGCCGGCATGGGTGAGCACGAGGTCCGAGATGAAGATATTGCAGTCCGGGAAATTCTCGATTTCGGATTCGTCTTTGATGAAGAACAGTTCGGCGCCGGCGAGCGCGCGTTTGAGACGGGTTTCGATCGCCATGCCGGTATGCAGGATGAGGACGCGCCGGGCGCCGGTATAGCGGTGCGGGCGGGGCGAGGGTTCCGAAGTGTGGCGGGGCGCCACCTGGGTGAGGGAGAATTCGAGTTCCGGGTCGTGCGGGGTTTTCAGGCGGATGTGCCAATCGCCGGCGGCGTCCTTGGTCGCGGCGTCAGCGGTCCACATCAGGCCGCCATCCCGCCGGAAGATTTTGAGGACAGAGTCCTGGAAACTCCAGGATGTTTCGTTGTCGTTCTGGTATGCCTCGATCAGGCCGGCGGGACCGAAGCAGAATTTTCCGGCCAGGATGTTGCCGTTTGCGTTGCCAAAGCTCCAGATATTTTCAAGCAGGTCTTCGCGCGACACACCGGCCAGCGGCACCGCGGGCGCGGCTTCGGGTTCGGGCTGGTGTTTGGCTTCGGGTTCGGCGCGCAGGTAGGGCAGGCAAGGCCGGGCGGCGGGGTCGAGCTTGACCAGCGCCCAGCCGATGGCCTCGGTCACCGCCAGTTCAAATTCCACGCCGGCCGCGGAACATTGCTGGTAGATGCTGGTCCAGTCGTAGTCGCGCGGATAAGGCAGATGGCGGTAGGTGATGGCGGGGCCGGACGGGCAGTCATGCGCCTGCTGCAGCACGTCGATGACCAGGAGATGCGCGTCCGGGCCGAGCAGTTTTTCGGCGGCGGTGCGCACCAGGCGCGCCAGGTCGCCGGCGCCGCAATAACAGAACACGAACAGCTTTTTGCGCGCGCGTTTGGCCAACTGCCAGTTGGTCAGCAGCAGGGCGAGGCGGGTGTGGAAACGCGAGCGGTCCGGCGTGACCCAGTGCGAGCCGCGCTCATGGAAAAAGCCCACGCCGCTTGGCCGGTGGAGGAACATTTTGCCGCCGCCCCAGGCATTGGCGAGGTCGAAATTGGCGCGGTCCTCAAACGCCGCGAAATCGGTGGCGATCGCCTCGGCCGAGCTGTCGTTCATGAAACCGCCGAGGTCGAACGGCGTCAGCACGGTGGCGTCGGCGTGGGGCGCCAGAAAACCCCAGCGGCCGGCGAACTGGTAGGGCAGGCAATTCTGGCCGATGGACATCAGCTTGATGCCGGTCCGCTCGACCGCGGCGAGATTCAGGGCGGCGATTTCGGAGCGTTTGAGCAGGTTGTCGCACGCCTCCGGCGAAAGATGCCGCCAGGCCTGCGGTGCGGCCTCGCGAGCCAGGCGGGCCACTTCGTCCGTCAGGAACAGCTTGTTGAGGACGGCGATCGCGTCCGGCAGGATCTCGGGATGGGCGGTGCATTGGTCCCAGTGGGCGTAGAGCGCGTCCTTGAGCCGGTCCCATTCGGCCATTTCGTAAAAGCAATCGAATTCGACGGCCAGGCTTTGCCAGGCGCCAGGGTGGTCCGGCGGGGGAAATTTTTCGCGCAACAACCGGCCGCGGGCGATGGTGCCTTCATAGTTGACCGCATGGCGCGGCAGTTCCGACCAGGCGCGCCACACCTCGAAATCGGACGGATAGGCGTTGATGGCGTCGCTGAGGACGCGCTCGGCGGCCTCGGCGCGGTTCAGTTTCCGCAGGGTCTTGGCGTATTCGAGTGCGGCCTCCGCGTCGCCGCCGCCATCGGCGAACAGCGCCTCGAACATTTTTGCGCTGGCTTCGGGCTCGCCGTCCTCGCGCAGCTCGATCGCCGCCGCCAGGCGGGCGGCGAAACTGCTCGTGACGTCTTCGGCGGCACTCATGAGGATTGGATGTCGATATAGGTTTCCAGGTCGTCTTCCGGGGCGGCGAGGTCGCGCTCCCAGACCGACTCCGCAGAGCTAGGCCTGAAGCCGAGGCGCGGGAGCAGGCCGGCGATGACGGCGTTCTTCGCGGTGGGAACATACGAGGCGCGCAGCCGGACCAAATGCCGGCGCCGGCCCTCATCGATCAGCCGGCGCAGCATCAGGTGCTCCAGCGTGCGGGAAAACACGCGGCAGCTCATCAGCCAGCTTTCGATCACGAAATTTTCGCCTTCGGTCTGGGCGATCAGGCTGGAGACGAGGCCGTGATCGCCGAACCTGTCCCGCAGCGTCGCGGCCAGCACCAGGGTGCGACCGCTGGCGGCGAAGGCGCGGATCGCGGGCTCGCTGAAGCGGCGCATGGTGAGGTTGAACTGGTTGGTCTTGGCCTCAAGCTGGGCGAGGCGGGCGAAGTGCGCTTCGGCGGGGGTAAAAATCTGCGCCTGCATCTCAAGGCCGCGCAGAAAGCCGGCCAGATCGCCCGCATCCGCGCCGGTTTGGGCGGCCGCCGCCTGGGCGCGGGCCTGGTAGGCCTGCCCGCGGGAAAAATCCTCAGCACTCAGGCTCTGGGCGTCGAACCAATGGCCTTGTTCCAGCCGGGCGATGAACGTGGCCGGGTCCGGGCCGAGCTCGACCACCGCGATGTCGGGCAGTGCTTCGCGCACCAGCGCGCATTCGGCCGGATTGTCGTCGGCGAACACCAGCGCGTCCAGCCCGAGGTTGAGGGCGGCGGCGATTTTTTTGAGCGCGCTGGGCTTGTCCTCCCACCCGCATTCGAACGCGGCGAAATTTTTGCGCGTGAGGATGCTGGCGGGATGGGTGAAGCCGGACTCGGCGATGTCCGGCTGGTTCTTGCTGCATACCGCGAGAATCACGCCGCGCGCCGCCAGCGATTTGGCGTGGGCCTGGAAGGCGGCAAAAGCCTCGCCGCGCGGCGTACCGGGGCCGAGTTCCAGGCCATCCACGCCGTCATCGCCGATCACGCCGCTCCACAGCGTATTGTCCAGATCCAGGACCAGCAGTTTTTTCATCTTGCCGGTGACCTGGCGCAAGGCGGCGCGGAAGCGCGCGACATAGGCCGGCAGGCTGTCCTGCGCGAACGGCAATTTGGCGCCGTACCAGGCGCTGGCATCTTGCCCCAGGCCGTCGGTGTCGAGAAAGATAATATTTTGGCCGGCCTGCAGCAGCGCCGCGCGGAAATCGGCGATCTGCGCGGCGGGGCTGGCGGGGAGCCGGAATTCGGCGATGCCGGTGAGGCGCTCGGCCGGCAGTGCCGGCAAATGCTGGATGATGCGACGGCCGGGCGCGGCACTCAGCAAGCGGTCCCAGGTATGGCGCCAGGCATCGACCTGTGCCGCGATCGCGGCGGCGGCTTCGGCCTTTGGCGTGTCGAGCGGCAGGTCGGTGACCGCATCGCGCCACGTGTTCACCAGCAGAACCAGGTCCGGCGCGAAGCGGTGCAGAGCGGAGTCCGGGTCCAGCGCTTCCTGCCGCCAGGCGCCGAATCCGGCCTGATAAATCAGCGGCTCAAAGCCTTCCTGAGCCGTGCCGACCGCGGCGGCGCGGGCGATGAAATCGGTCGTGCAACTGCCGGCGATCGCCAGCCGCAGATTGCCCCGTGCTGCCGCCAGCAGCCGCGTGCCGTGGACAAAAACATCCGCCGGCTTGAGCGGCTGCCCGCGGCCAAGCGTGCGGCGCGCGGCGCCGGCGGGCGAAACGCCGCCGTCGGGTGTCAACGTGTCAGGCCCTCGATCAGCTTGTAAAGATCGGCGAAACTTTTGGTCTCGGCGATCCGGTCAAAGCCGATTTTTACTCCGAAATCCTCTTCGCACTGCGCGCAGATCATGATGGTGGCCATCGAATCCCAGCCCGCCACATTGTCCATCGTCGCGTCCGGGGCGTCCGCCACGTCGAGCGACGGAAAGATCTCATTGAAAACCCGGCTCAGCCGCTTGGTGAGGCGTTCCGGCGTCATATTGGTTCCCGACATGTGTATCCCTTAAAGCCGTGCGGTTGATAAAGCATGGCGCAGGGTTGCGCAAAATGGAGAGCGGAAGGAAGGAAGAAGTTCTTTTTTTGAAAAAAAAGAACCAAAAAAACTTTTGAC
>PLFB01000181.1:399-23397 GCA_003137135.1 Acetobacteraceae bacterium | reverse complement strand
CCGCATGCGGCGTGGCCGGGGGGGGCGCGGGTGGCTGTTAGTTTTGTGCTGAATTATGAGGAGGGGGCGGAAAATACGGTTCTGAACGGGGATGAAGAATCTGAATTTTTTTTGTCGGATATTATGAACGCGCAGCCGATTGCGGGGATGCGGCATGTGAGCATGGAGAGCCTGTATGACTACGGCGCGCGCGCCGGGTTCTGGCGGCTGCATGATTTTTTTGCCGCGCGCAAAATGCCGGTGACGGTGTTTGGGGTGACGCTGGCGCTGCAAAAGAATTTTTACGCGGTGGAGGCAATGTTGCAGGCGGGGTGGGAGATTGCTTGCCACGGGTTTCGGTGGATCAATTATCAGCATGTGGCGGAAGAGGTGGAGCGGGCGCATATGCGGGCGGCGATTGAGGGGCATACGGCGTTGACGGGGGCGCGGCCGCTGGGGTGGTACACGGGGCGGACGAGCCCGAACACGGCGCGGCTGGTGGCGGAGGAGGGCGGGTTTTTGTATGATTCGGATTCTTACGCTGATGATCTGCCTTATTACGATACCTCGTATGGCCGGGCGCAGTTGATTGTGCCGTATAGCCTGGAGACCAATGACATGCGGTTTGTCGCGGCGCAGGGATTTAATACCGCCGGGCATTTTTATGCNNGTGGGGCTGCATTGCCGGGTGATGGGGCGGCCGGGGCGGCTGCCGGCGTTGGTGAAATTTTGCGATTATATCTCCGGGTTTGAGAAGGTGTGGGTGGCGACACGGCTGGAGATCGCGCGGCATTGGCTGGCGACCCATCCGGCATGAGGCAGGAAACGGTGGGTCCCGAGTTTCTGGCGCGGTGCATCGACCAGGCGCTGGGGCGCGAGCCGGCGGATCTGGTGATCAAGGATACGCGGTTTTTGAATCTTGTGACCGGCGAACTGGTGGACGGGGATATCGCGGTCTGCGGCAACCGGATCGTCGGCACGTATGAAAGCTACCATGGCCGGCGGGAAATCGATGGGCGCGGAAAGATTGCCGTGCCGGGATTTATTGATACGCATGTACATTGTGAATCGACGCTGGTGACGCCGGCGGAATTTGACCGATGCGTGCTGCCGCGCGGGACCACGACCGCGGTGTGCGACCCGCACGAAATCGCCAATGTGATGGGGGTGGCGGGGCTGCAGTATTTTGTGGAGTCGGCGGACGCGGCGGTGATGGATTTGCGGGTGAATCTGTCGTCCTGCGTGCCTTCCTCCGCGCTGGAGACGTCTGGCGCGGAATTGCTGGCAGGAGATTTGCTGCCGTTTCTGGGCCACCCGAAAGTGCTGGGGCTGGCGGAGTTCATGAATTTTCCGGGGGTTTTTTCGAAGCGGGCGGATGTGCTGGAAAAGCTGGCGGCGTTTTCCGCGGAGCATATCGATGGCCATGCGCCGCTGGTTTCCGGGCGGCAGTTGAACGCTTATCTGGCGTGCAACATTCGGACCTGTCACGAAACGACCAAGTTGGCGGAGGCGTGGGAGAAATTGCGCAAGGGGATGGCGGTGCTGATCCGGGACGGGTCGGTGGCGAAGGATGCGAAGACGCTCTCACCTTGCGTCACGCCGCAAACTTCCGTGCTGACGGCGTTTTGCACGGATGACCGCAATCCGCTGGATATTTTTGAGGAGGGGCATGTCGATCATATCGTGCGGACCGCGATCGGGCAGGGGGTGGCGGTGCTGGATGCGTACCGGGCGGCGAGTTATTCGGCGGCGCAGATTTTTGGGTTTCGGGACCGGGGGCTGATCGCGCCGGGGAAGCGGGCGGATATTTTGTTATTGGACGATTTGGAAAGCTGCGCGGTGGCTACGGTGATCGCGGCGGGGCGGCTGGTTGACGAAATTGATTTTGATGCAAGGCGGGGGCCGGCGCCGATTGGCCTGGAGAGC
This sequence comes from Acetobacteraceae bacterium, assembly GCA_003137135.1. Taxonomy (GTDB): domain Bacteria; phylum Pseudomonadota; class Alphaproteobacteria; order Acetobacterales; family Acetobacteraceae; genus Acidocella. The sequence goes on along the minus strand of PLFB01000181.1, from coordinate 21,492 downwards.
ATGAAAATCGATGGCGTCACGGCGGCGGATTTTTTGACGGCAACCGGCGGGCCGACGGGGCCGGTGATCGGGATCGTGCCGGGCAAGATCGTGACGGAATTCTTGACCATGACGTTGCCATATCAAAACGGCGTCCGGCAGCCGGATGCGGCGCAGGACGTGCTGAAAATCGCGGTGGTCGCGCGGCATGGGAAGAACCGCAATATCGGGCGGGGGTTTGTGAAAGGGTTTGGATTTTGGAACGGCGCGCTGGCGTCTTCGGTTGGGCATGACAGCCATAATATCTGCGTCGCGGGGTCGGATGACGAGACCATGGCGCTGGCGGTGAACCGGCTGATCAAGCTGGGCGGCGGGTTCGTGGCGGCGCGGGATGGGAAGATTTTGGCGGAACTGGCGCTGCCGATCGCGGGGCTGTTCAGCGGCAAGCCGTTCGTTGCGGTGCGTGAGGATTTGCTGACGCTGCGGCACGCGGTGCGGGCGATGGGGTGTACGCTGGCGGAGCCGTTCATCCAGTTGGCGTTTTTGCCGCTGCCGGTGATTCCGCATTTGAAGCTGACGGATATGGGGCTGGTGGATGTGGATCGGTTTGAGTTGATACGGGTGTGATGCAAGGCCGGGGTTTTCTGGACTTGCTGTTACCGCCGGCGGCGCTGAAAAGCTGGGTTGCTTCGCGTCGCTCGCCATCCCGGGAAGGGTCTGGGGCGCGGGCGTTCAGAAAATCGAATGCGAAATGACTGTCGCCGCCACTGTACTGGTGTAGGGTTTAGCGTATTCGCTGGCCCAAGCGGTGGGATGGCGCGTGGTGGCGCTTAGGGTTCCGGACGGGACCGAGGGCGGGGCGGGGAGGGTTTTTGGGGCGGCTATGTCCGGGGCCGGCGGGGCGAGGGGTGCGGCGGGCGGGGAGAGGAAACTTAGCGTGGGGGGGCCGAGAGTGAGGAGCGTGCCGGTGCCGGAATCTTGGCTGAGGGTGAAAGTGGTTTCGCCGACGGTGGCGCCGGCGATGTTGAGGCTGTAGGTTTTGCCGCTGTCGATAATGGAGACGACGCCGGCGGTGGCGACGGTGACGGTGGCGCCGGTGGCGTAGGTGACGCCGGCGAGGTCGATCGTGTCGCCGTGGACGAAGCCGGAAATCGTCGTGGTCGGCATGGTTTTGGAGCCGATGATGAGTTCGCCGCCGGTGCCGGTGAAGTCGATGAAGCCGGTGGCGGTGCCGCCGGAGAGCAGGTCGAAGGTGCCGCCGGCGATGGTGACGTTGCTGGCGACGCCGCCGGCAAAGACCGTGGAACTGCCGTGCGCTTTGATGGTGGTGCTGATGGCGATGCCGCCGGAGGAGACGAATTCCATGCCGCCGCTGCTGACCACGGCGAATTTGGCCTTGCCGCCGTTGAACACGTCCTGCGCGCCGCCGTTGAAGACGGTGGTGGCGGAGGCGATGCCGCCGGAAAGGATGTCGGAGACGCCGCCGCTGACGACCGAGAGGCCGGTGACGGTGCCGCCGCTCAAGATGAGCGTGCCGGCGTCCGACAGCGGGTTGGTGAGGGCGCCGGCGCTGATGAGCTGCAGGGTGCCGCCGGCGGCGATGGAGGTGAGGCTGGCGAGCAGCGAGGTGCCGGCGGTGGGGCCGGAATAGATGTTGGAGCCTTTGCCGGAGATGATGATGTCCGCGGCGTCGGTGGTGATGGGGGCGGCGGATTCGAAGACCAGGGCGCCGCCGCCGGAGACTTCCCAGATGCCTTCGGTGAGGGTGCCGGTGATGAGGTCGGCGGGGTTGTCGAGCTGGATGGTGCCGGTGGCGGCGAGCACGGTGCCGGTGTTGGTGAGCGTGGGCTGGATTTCGGAAATGCCGGCGCCGCCGATCTTTTCCAGTAGGCCGGAGACGTAGATGTTGGCGGCGGCGGTGCCGTTGATGTAGTCCGACATGCCGGAATCGTTGAGAAACTCGTAGATGCCGCCAGCGGCGATATTCAGGGTGTTCTGCGTGCCGTCGTAGTAGTAGCCGAAGTGGAGCTGGTTGACCTGTTCCATCAGGCCGGTGTCGATGAGATCGGAGCCGCCCTGGATGTCGAGCAGGTTGACGAGGCCGGTGCCGGCGACGGTGATGGTGCCGCCGCCCAGCCCGCCCTGCAGGTAGTCGGTGCCGGTGAGGTTCAGGGTGTAGCCGTTGAGGTTCAGCTCGTCATTGGGTTGCAGGTAGAAGGCGCCGCCGTAGGAGATGTTGTTGCCGAGCGTCGGGCTGGCGTTGATGACCAGCGCCGCGACCGTGATGTCTTTCGCCGAGAGCAGGATGTTGTTGTTGTCCAGGTCGATTTCGCCGGCGCCCATCAGCGTGCCGCCGATCTTGTCGAAGATGCTGCCGGAATTGAGCGCGATGATGCCAATCGCGGCGTCGATGGTGCCCTGGCTGGTATTGGTGAAGCTGAGGTTGATGTCGCTGACGGTGTCGTCACTGGTTTTTTCGACCAGGCCGGCATTGACCATCGTGTCCAGGCCGCCGCCGGCGTAGATTTGGTTGCCATCGACCATGTCGTAGATGCCGTGGGAGGTGATGCTGAGCGCGGTGTTGTCGGTTGAAAAATTGCCGAGCTCCAGATTGTTCTGCTGGATGATGGTGCCGGAATCGACCAGCGTGCCGTAGTTGTTGACGATGAAACTCTGCATCACGATCGAGCCGGTGACGACGAGGGCGCCGGGGCCGGAGAGGTAGGCATTTTCCAGATAGCCGTTGCCGATGGTGAGGTTGAAGCCGCCGAGGCTGAGGTCGCCGTCGAGGTCCTCGAACAGGCTGGAGATTGTGTGGTTACCGATTTCCGTCAGCACGGCGCCGCCGTTGATCTGGAAAATGCCGGCGTTGACCACCGCCTTGGCGGCCAGAGTGAAGGTGCCGCCGTTGAGCTGGAACTGGCCGGCGCCGGTCATCGTACCGCCGAGGTTGCCGCCGTCGTAGAACGAGAGCACGCCATCCGCCACATCGACCGTGCCGGATGCGGCGTTGTTGAAGCGCGGGTAGATGGCGCTGTAACCGTTATCGCCGGTTTTTTCGAACAGGCCCTGGTTGGTGATGACGCCGTTGCCGTTGTCGCCGATGCCGTAGTTGTTGAGCAGGTCGAAGGTGCCGCCGGCGGTGATGATCATTTGCCCGCTATCGCCGGTGCCATTGGCGATCTGGAAATTGCCGGTCTGGTTCAGGTCGCCGCTGTCGATCAGCTCGCCCGTTTCGGTCAGCACAAGGCCGGAGATGTCGCCAAAGCCGGTGACTCTTACTCCGCCGGGGCCGGCGATGTAGGCGCTGTTGAGATAGGCCGGGCCGCCGAGGCTGAAGGTGTGGCCGCCGGCGTAGATGACGGCGCCGTTCTGCATCACGAACGTGCCGGCGAAGGTTTCGTTGGCGGCGAGGTCGAGGTTGGTGTTGCTGTCGCTGATGACGAGTTCGCCGACGCTGAGGGCGAGGCCCGATTCGAGCGTGGTGTGGCTGCCCTGGCCGATATACAGTTCGCCGCCGCCGGTGACGGTGCCGCCGAGCTGGTTCTGGCCATCGTACAGGTACGTCGTGTCGAACGGGAGGACCGAGAGCGTACCGGTGCTGGCGTTGATCAGATCGGTATAGACGACCATGTAGTAGCCGTAGTCGGTGTTTTCGAACAGGCCGGCGTTGACGATGGTGCCGGTGCCGGTGCCGTTGTTGTTGCCGTTATAGATGTTGCCGTTATTGACCTCCATGTCGAAGACGCCGCCGGCGGCGATGGAAAGGACGCTGGGGGTGGCGCCGTTGTCGTCGTCCAGTTCGATGTTGTAGGTCTGGTAGAGCGCGCCGGTGAGATTTTCGGTGATGCCGGAGGTGAAATACTCGCCGGTTGTGAAGGTGCCGGAGATATCGACGGTGCCGGGGCCGGAGATGTAGCCGTCCAGCGCCCCGCTGCCGTTGACGGTGAGGGTGTTGCCGTTGAGGCTGAGATTGGCGGCGCCCTGTTCGGTGAATTCGTTGGCGAAGGTGGTGTTGCCGCCGAGGATGACGTCGGTGTTGCTGTCGCTGATGGTGAGAACGGCAATGTTGATGACGAGGGAGGCGGCGAGCGAGGCGGTGGCGTGCTGGCCGATATAGAGGTCGCCGGGGCCTTCGATGGTGCCGGCCAGGCTGTCCTGGCCGTAGAGCAGGCTGACGTCGTCGCCGGCCAAGGCGGCGATGGTGCCGGTGCTGGCGTTGGTGAAGTTTTCATAGACGTTGAAACCGTTGGTGGGCGAGGTTTCGGCGGCCTCGAACAGGCCGGCGTTGATGATGGTGCCGAGTTGCCCGTTATAGTCCATGTAGCCGTTGATCTGGGTGATCGCGTAGGTGCCGGTGCTGGCGATGGAGAGAACGCTGGCGGCGGTGCCGTTGTCGAAATCCAGGCGGGAATAGTAGTCGTCGATCGCGGTGCCGGTGACGAGTTCCTCGGTGCCGGAGGCGAGGTACAGGCCGCCGACATTGTCGGTGCCGGCGATGTCGAGCGTGCCGCCGCCATAGACGTAGCCGCGCACCTGGCCGGTGGCGCCGGTCAGCGTCAGGGCGAAACCGTTGAGGTCGATATTCGAACTGTAGGTGGCGTCAAAGTCGGTCCCCAGCGTGGCGGCCGCGGCCAGTATGATGCTCTCGCCGCCGACCTCGACCAATGTGCCGGAGTTGAAGACCAGGCCGGATTCGAGCGAGACGGTGCCGCTGCCGTTGCCGAGGTAGATTTCGCCGGGGCCCAGAACCGTGCCGCCCAGGCCGAGCGTGGCGCCGTTGAAGCCGATATCCGAATTGGCGACGATGGAGATGGTGCCGGTGTTGCCGAAACTGTTGTAGTTGATGTTGTAATAGGCGCCGCCGGCGGTCATTTCGAACAGGCCGGCATTGGTGACGTTGAACACGCCGCTGTCGGACCAAGTCCCATTGGCGCCCGTGATGTCCAACAGCTTGTTGGCGCCGATGAGCAGATCGGTCTGGGCGCCGCCGTTATTGCCGAAATCCGCGTTGCTGGCGAGGATGATGGTGCCGGCGTCGTCCAGGGTGGTGCCGTCCTCGAAGTCCGGGTTGTCGGTCAGGGTGGCGAGGCCGGAGATGATCAGTTCGCCGGGGCCGGTGATGTAGCCCTGCAGGGTGGAGGTGCCGCCCAGTTTCAGCGTGCTGCCGCCCAGCGCGATCACGCCGCTGCCGCCCTGATAGAAATCCTGTTCGCCGGTCAGCGCGCCGCCGGCGGCGAGCATCGTGGCGCCGCTTTGGATGTCGAGCGTGCCACCGGCGAGCACGCCGGCCAGTTCCAGCGTGCCGGCGGTGATGTTGGCGAGGGCGAGCGCGCCGGCGAGGCTGAGCGTGCCCACGACGTCGAGCAGCGCGCCGCCGTCGGACACGCCGACGCTGTCGATGGTGTAGGTATCGCCGCTTTCAACGGTGACGATGTAGGAACCGCTTGCGGCGATGGTCGCGTCCGCGTTGGCGGCGTTGGGCACGCCGCCGGTCCAGTTCGCAATCGTTCCCCAGCCGCCCGATCCGCCGTTCCAAGTTGACGATGCCATGATCCCGTCCCTGTGTTAGATTAAGCAAGACAGCAGCGCTTTTTTAAAAAAAAGCGCGCAAAAAACTTTTGATTCCACTAGAGCGTGCCGGTGAAACCAGCTGCGACCCATGTTAACAAAAGTTTTTTGGTTCTTTTTTTCAAAAAAGAACTTCTTCCTTCCTTAGACTTTCTTCAACCTAAACTATCAAACTAAACTAGCCACACACTCATCACGCCCGGCGCGCCAGGCTAACGCTTGCTTGACCATTATCTCCACCGCCGCAAATTTGTCATCCAAAATTTGTTTGGACATCGAAAATTCACGCCCTGCCTTATCATTCTGGTTTCGGCCGCATTGACATCGTATCGATGCGGATGCCGCCGGGCAAGGCGTGCAGGCCGGAATCATCGAGTTCGGCGCCGTCGGAAAGCCGGTACAACCCGGGATGAAATCCGCTCGCGCAGAGCGTGTCGCCGGGCGCGCAGAGCGGTGCGACGCAGCCGATGCCGACCCAGTAGGGATCGTTGGGGCGCGGTTTTTCATGCAGGCCGCGATGCGGCGCGAAGCGGATGATTTCGCCTTTTCGCAGCCGCAGCATGCGCGTCTCGTCCGCGCCGGCGAGCACGGTGATGGAATGGCCGGGCGCGAAACTGATAGACACGGGCTGGATTTTTTCGGAGAATTCCGGCGCGCGGGGGGGAAACAGCCGCCAGAATCCGGCGGCCTGCGCGCGCGCCAGCAGGGCCGCGCTTTGCGCCGGCGTGGCGACGCCGTCGATGGTGCCGACGACGAATTCCTTGAGCGGCGCGTCGAGCACGATGCCGCACCGGTTGCCGCTGCAATCGAACGGCGCGGCGAAGGCCGGCACCGACGGCAAGCCGCATGATATGGCCAGGGAAAATGCGAAACCGGTCAGCCGGACACGGCCGCGCCGCGAACCGCCGGTCGGCCGGCGCCCGATCCGCTGAAAAGGTGATTGCAACTCAAATCCTTCGCGTTATGACCACGTCTCCCGGTATCGCAGGCTCCCAGCTTTATGCGTTAGACCAGCGAGACGTACAAGCATTAAGACCTGTCAACAATCCGCTGCCGGGCCATCGAAACATTAAATTTTGCGGGCGGCGATGTCCAGCGCCGCCGTTATTGGCGGGCGGCGATTCAGAAAAATTAAGGTCCAGCCGCGCAGCAAGCCCGAAACCACAGGGAATCAAAAGTGTTTTGCTGGTTTTTTTCAAAAAAAGCCGTGCTTGCTTGCTTTTCCTAACGCCGGAGCGATGCGGCGCGTGCCTGGCGGGGTGCGTTGACAGTTTGGTGGCAACGCCACTAATCGGTTGACTCAAGCCGCGCATCTCCGTTAGCTTTTCTCAACAATAACGCGGTTCGCGCGCGCGGATTGTTTCGGGCAGGAATTGCGTACTTAGGTTGCGGTTTCCCTGCGCGGTGAACTGGGTCACGGTTTTCGGAAGTTTCACGGTTTTCGGAAGTTTCACGGTTTTCGGAAGTTTTCAGTCTTCGGTTTTATCTGGGGAAGATCAATAAAATTTTGCAGGGTGTCATGCGAAGTTGCGAGGACCTGATGAATCGGCGGCGGATGCGGCGCTTCCCGGCTATCTCTTCGGCGTTCGCGCGCAAAATTTCATCGGAAGGAACCGATGCATGACGACGGTGGGCTACGGCCAGATTTACACGGTTTCGAGCGGTCAGAGCGATAACAACGATACGATCCTGAGCGGCGGCGTCGAGGTCATCTCGGCCGGCGGGTCCTCGACCAGTGCGACCGTCAGCTCCGGCGGGTACGAGATCGTGTATGCCGGCGGCACCGCCGCGGGAACGGAGGTGAATGGCGGCGGCTATCTGATCGTGCTGCCGGGCTCGGATGTGACCGGCACCAGCGGGACCGGCAACGTCGTTTCGACCGGCGTGATCGAGATCAATCTGCGGACCGATTCGGTTGGATTGCCTGGGACCGGCCCGTATTACCAGACGCTTTATTACGGCGCGGTGGAGTATGTGCTGTCGGGTTCGACCGCCAATTCCAGTTTCATCAGCAGCGGCGGGACCGAGTATGTTTATTCCGGCGCCGCCGCCAGCGGCACGCGGGTGTATGGCGGCGGCCTGCAGGTTGATTCCGGGTTTGCCGCGAATGTGGTGGTCGCTTCGGGCGGCGTGCAGCAGGTTTTCGCCACCGCCAGCAGCACGGTGGTGAGCGGCGGGACGCAGTATGTCGAGGCCGGCGGCACCGCCAGCGCCAGCACGGTCAGCAGCGGCGGCGAACAGATCATTGCGGCCGGCGGCAGCGCCAGCTTCGCCACGATCGGCTCCGGCGGCCTGCAGATCGTCCAGGGTACCGCGATCAGCACCACGGTATCGGCCGGCGTGGAAATCGTCTCCGGCACCGCCAGCAACACGACGGCGATGGCGGGCGGGGTGGTGTTCGTCTCGGCCGGCGGCACCACGGATAATGCGGTGGTCAGCAGCGGCGGGTTTGAATTCGTCAATTCCGGCGGCAGCGCCGCCGGCACCACCGTGCTGGCGGGCGGCACGCTGATTTTGCTGCCCGGCGCGACTGATCCGGGCGTCACCGGAGCCGGCGCGGTGGTGAGCACCGGCGTGATCGATGTGAATTATGTCACCGACAAGATCACGCTCGAGGGCGCGACCGCGACCGGCGACGTGCTGAGCTCGGGCGGGGTGGAATACGTGCTGACCGGCGGCATGGCGGGGACGACGAGCATCGGCAGCGGCGGCACGCAATACGTCTATTCCGGCGGCACGGCGGTCTCGGCGTCCGATGCGGGGATGCAGATCGTCTATGGCGCGGCCTCGAACACCTCGCTCTCCTTCGGCGGCGTCGAGCAGGTGTTCGGCAGCGATACCGGCGCGGTGGTGGGCGCCTATGGGCGGCAATATATCGAATCCGGCGGGGTGACGACCAGCGCCGTGGTCTCCGGCGGGGAGCAGTTCGTCTCCAGCGGCGGCGTCGCCAGCGCCACCTCCGTGACCAGCGGCGGCGTCGAATACGTCACCGGCAAGGCGGTGGGCGCGGTGCTGTTCAGCGGCGGCGTGCAGGACGTGTTCGGCAGCGCCAGCGCCACGGTGATTTCCTCCGGCGGCCTGCAGGTCGATTCCGGGACCGCGACGAAGACGCAGGTGGCAAGCGGCGGCGACGAGCAGGTTTTCACCAAAGCCGTCAGCACCACGGTGCTCTCCGGCGGCGAGATGCTGGTGGAATCCGGCGGCACCGCCAGCAACACCACCGTCTCCAGCGGCGGCTTCGCGGTGGCCTATGCCGGGGCCACGATTGCCACGATCAGTCTGGCGAAGGGCGCGTATCTGCTGGACCTGCCGGGCGCGGCCGTCACCGGCGCCACCGGCAGCGGCACGGTGATCAGTTCCGGGGTGGTCGAGGTGAATACCGCGACCGCTGCGTTCACTTCCGACGGCGCCACCGCCTCGGGCAAAACCGTGGCCTCCGGCGGCACCGAATACGTGCTCAGCGGCGGCAGCACGACCAGCACGGTGGTCTCCAGCGGCGGCTCGCAAATCGTCTATTCCGGCGGCGTGGCGAGCAGCACGAAACTCAGATTCGGCGGCAGCCAGATCGACGCGGGCTCGGCCAGCAAAACCTCGGTCGGGCCGGGCGGGGCGCAGACGGTGTCCGGCACCGCGACCAGCACCACGGTGAATGGCGGCATCCAGGTGGTGGCCTCGGGCGGGACCGCGAGCAGCACGACGGTCAGCAGCGGCGGCGAGCAGTATGTCTCGGCCGGCGGGACCGCGAAGATCACGACCATCGGCAATGGCGGCGAGCAGGATGACTATGGCAGCGCCAGTTCCGCCACCGTCTCCAGCGGCGGGCTGCAGAACGTGTTTGGCACCGCGACCGCGACCACGCTGGCGGCGTTCGGCGTGCAGGAGGATTTTGGCACCGCGACCAGCACGACGGTGGCGGCGCGCGCCGATCAGTACGTGTTTGGGCTGGCGAAGAGCACGTCCGTGACGTCGGCCGGCGGGCTGATCGTGGAGAATGGCGGGACCGCGAGCGGCGCCACGATCGCGGCGGGCGGGCTGCTGGTGATCACCGGCGGCGGGTCCGCCGCGGCGGCGACGATATCCAGCGGCGGGTTCGGGGTGGTTTTTTCGGGCGGCACGGCGTCCGGCACCGATGTGGTGGCGGGCGGCACGCTGATCGTGCTGCCGGGCGATAACGTCACCGGCACCACCGGCGCCGGCAGCGTGATTTCGACCGGGGTGTTCGAGCTCAACCTGGCGTCCAATTCCATCACCTATGACGGGCTGACCGCGAGCGGCAAAGTGGTGCTCTCGGCCGGCGCCGAGTACGTGCTGACCGGCGGCACCGCGACCGACACCACGGTCGATAGCGGCGGCGCGCAATACGTGCTGGCGGGCGGCACCGCGATCGGCGCCGGGCTGGTCAGCGGCGGCGTGCAGTATGTGTCGGGCGCCGCCAGCGGCACCACCGTCGGCTCCGGCGGCACCGAGTATGTCGCGGCCGGCGGCGTCGCGACCAGCACCATGCTGGTGGGCGGCGAGCAGGTCGTCTCCGCCGGGGGTGACGCCGCCGGCGCCAGCGTGCTGAGCGGCAGCGAGCAGTACGTCTATGGCTCGGCCAGCAATACCGTGCTCGGCCCGACCGGCTCGCAGACCGTGTATGGCAGCGTCACCAGCACCACGGTTTCGAGCGGCGCGGCGCAGTATAATTACGGCAGCGCCGGCGCCACCGATGTGCTGAGCGGCGGCGTGGTGGATGATTACGGCACGGCCGGCCTGGCGGTGATCGCCGGCGGCGGCGTGATGTCGGTGTTCGGCTCGGCCTCCGGCACCGCGGTCGCCAGCGGCGGCGCGCAATACGTCGCCTCCGGCGGCAGCGCCTCGGCTTCGCTGATCGCCAGCGGCGGGCTGGAATATATTTCCTCCGGCGGCGGTGAGACGGGGGGCACGATCAGCGGCGGCATCGCGCAGGTGTTTGGCACCGCGAGCAGCATGACGGTGACCGATTACGGCGAGGAAGTCGTCGATTCGGGCGGCGTGGACAATGCCGGCACGCTGGCCGGCGGCTACCAGTTCATCGCCACCGGCGGCACCGCGTCGGGCACCGTGATCTCCTCCGGCGGCGAGCAGTTTGTCGAAGGCACGGCGGCCGGCGTGAAGGTCGCCAGCGGCGGGGTGCAATACGTCGAATATACCGGCGCCGCGACCTCCTCCATCCTCAAGGGCGGCGACCAGGAGGTGTACGGCAGCGCGCTGGGGACCGTGATTTCGAGCGGCGGCGTGCAGGACGACGACTATTATGCCGCCTCCACCACCGTTTCGCTCGGCGGCGTGCAGAATGATTACGGCTCCTCGTTCGCCACCACCGTGAGTTCCGGCGGCGTCGAATATGTCTATGGCATCGCCAGCGCCACCATGGTCTCGGGCGGCGGGTCCGCGGTGGTGGAATCCGGCGGCGCCGCTTATGCGACGCAGGTGCTGGGCAACGCGCTGCAGGTGGTCGCCTCGGGCGGGATCGCCTATGGCGCCAACGTCAGCGGCACCGCGGCTGCGCAGGACATCGCCGCCGGCGGCATGGCGCGGCTGACGATCCTTTCGGCGGGCGGTTTCGAAACGATCTCCGCCGGCGGCAAGGCCGTCAGCACCACCGTGCTATCCGGCGGCGTGGAGGCGATTTTCGGGCGCGCCAACGCCACGATCATCAGCGCCGGGGGCTCGGCCACGGTGTTTGCCGGCGGCGTCGCGAGTGCTGCCATCGTGAGCAGCGGCGGCGCCGCGGTGGTCAGCAGCGGCGGCAAGGCTTTTACCACGATTGTGCGCGCCAGCGGGAGCGAGACGGTCGCCTCGGGCGGCAGCGCCAGCGCGACATTGGTGTCCAGCGGCGGCGCCGAATACGTGGTGGCCGGGGGCAGCGCGACCAGCACCACGGTGCTGGTTGGCGGCCATGAGTACGATGCCGGCAAGCTGATCAACGCGGTGGTGAGCGGCGCCGCGACGGTCTCCTCGGGTGGCACGGTGACCAGCGCGGTGATCGCCGGCGGCACGCTGACGCTGGATACCGGTGCGACGATCGGCGGCGGGCTGAGTTTCGCGGGGACCGGCGGGGAGTTGGTGATCGATTCGCCGACGATGCCGAGTGCTGTGATTTCCAATTTCGTGGCCGGCGATACCATCCAGCTCGCCGGCGTGACGTATTCGGCCGGCGCGACGGCGACCGTGGTCAGCGCCGGGATCGTGACGATCACCGACGGCGCGAATACGTACAAGCTGCATATCGCCGGGGCGACGGTGGGGGAGACGGATTTTTCATTCGGCCCCGGCTCGCTGCTGACCAGGACCGGCCCGCAGCGACCGGCGATGACATTTTTGGCCGCGGCACCGCGCGCCGCGCCGGCCGCCGGCGCGGCGGCGGTGACCGGCGCCGCGGCGGCGGCGGCGGCCGCGCTGGCGCCGGCGGCACGCGGCGCGGCGGTGACCGCGTCCAGCGCCGCACCTTCCGGGTGGGGCGATCTGCTGACGGTCTCGGGCGGCGGCGCGCAATTGCCGGTGGTGTCGATCTCGTCGGCCAGCGTTCTGGTCAGTTTTCATCTGGGGGATATACCGTGATGACCCAAGCTTTTCGGGCCGCCCGGCGGGCCGGCTGGTTGACTCTGTTATCGCTGGGATTGGCCGCGCCCGCCTTGGCGGCGCCGGCCGCGCCGGCGCCGTTGCCGCCGGCTTTGGGCCAGGGCGTGCTGGAGACGCCGCTGGTCGCCTGGGGCACGCCCGCCGCCGGCGAAACGGCGGCGGTTTTGCGCGCGATCAATGGCTACCGCGCCGCTGGGGGCGGGCTGCAGACCGCGGCGCTGGAACAATTTGCCGCGGCGCATCCGCGTTCGGTGTACGGCGTCTCGCTCTGGCTGGATGTCGGGCTCGCGCATGAGCACGCGGGCGACTATGCCGGCGCGATCACGGCGCTGAACAGGTCGCTGGCGGCGGCGGGGCCGGCCGAAAAACTGGGGTATTCGCGGCGCGAAGCGGTGGTGGACCAAACGCTGGCGGAACTGCTGACGCTGCAGACCGGGCTCGGCCATCCGGCACAGCTGGCGGCGCTGCTGGCGGATCCGCGGGTGCTGGCCGATGGCGGCGTGCTGACCGGGCCGGCGCTGGATGCGCGGCAGTCGCTGTGGGAGATGCGGCACGACCCCAAGCACGCCTATCTGTGCGGCGCGGTGGCGCTGGCGCGGATGCTGGCGGTGGCGCATCCGAAGGATTTCGCGCTCGGCAAGTTCAACGCGGTCACCTCGCCGCCGGACGGGCTGACGCTGGCGGATTTGCAGCTGGTCGCGGCCGCGGCGCATGAGCCGGTGATGGCCGTGCATGTCGCCGCCACGGCGCCGATCCCGGTGCCTTCGGTGATGAACTGGAAGCTTGGCCACTACGTGACGATCCTGGCCGCCGCGCCCGGCGGCTATGTGGTGTCCGATCCGTCCCTGGGCGAAAAAACCATCTCCGGCGCCGTCCTGGAAGCCAATGGCAGCGGCTTCTACCTGATCCCCGCCGGGCGGAACCCGGACCAGAATCCCGGCTGGCGCCTCGCCTCGGCCGCGGAGGGCGCGACAATCCGGGGCGGCGGCTATACCAGCGGCCCGGACCACACCCGCACCGGCTGCAACTGCGGTTCAAATGGCGGACCCGCCGGCGGCGGTGACCTGGGTGGCCGGAACGCCGGCGCGACCTTCACCGATGTGACCGGCGGCGACGATGATACCGGCTATCAGATCGACGAGGATGGCGACGATGACACCGGCGATACCGCCGGCGATGACGACGACACCGGCGATGACATCGGCGACGACGGCGACGACGGCGGCGACGATGAGTGGGGCACGGATGTCGCCGAGGGCGATTCCGGCATGCCGCAATACTCCTTCGACCTGATGGTCGCGAGCATCCGGATCGACGACAACCCGGTCGGCTATCATCCGCCGGTCGGCCCGGATAGCGAGTTCCGGCTGTCCTACAACCAGCAGGACAATTCGCTGCCGGCGACGCCGACCTTCGGCAATCTCGGCCCGCAATGGTCCGATACCTGGCTGTATTACGTGCAGGACGACCCGCGCAATCCCGGCAGTTCGGTCACGCTGACGACCGGCGGCGGCGGCTACGAGATCTATGCCGGCTATAATGGCAGCACCGGCGCCTTCACGCCGCAGGAGGAGGACGGCGACGTGCTCACCCGCGTCACCACCGCGCAGGGCACCGAATATACCCGCGTGTTCCCGGATGGCACCAAGGAGATCTACGCCGCCTCGAACGGCGCCACGTCCTATCCGCGGCAAATCTTCATCACGCAGATCATCGATCAGCAGGGCAATACGCAGAGTTTCAGCTATGACAGCTCGAACCGGCTGATCAGCGTGACCGACGCGATCGGCCAGGTGACGACGCTGCAATACAACAACGCGGCGTTCCCGCTGCAGGTCACCGGCGTCACCGACCCGTTCGGCCGCACCGCCACGATCGGCTATGACAGTTCCGGGCGCCTGGATTCGCTGACCGACGCGATGGGCATGACCTCCACCTTCACCTACAGCGCCGCCTACACGCTGCCGAGCACCTTTATCGCGACGATGACCACGCCGTACGGCACCACCAGCTTCAACGGCTCGTTCAGCAACGCCACCTCGTACTGGGTGACCGCGACCGATCCGCTCGGCAATTCCGAGCGCGACGAATTCGAGCAGGGCCTCGCCTACCCGCAATTCTCCGAAGCCAACCCGCCCAACATGGGCGCCACCAACCTGTTCAACGAATACCTGAACGGCCGCTGCACGTATTACTGGGACAAGGCGACCTACGCCAAGATCACCGATAAATCGACGCTGGCCACCGGCAACTATAACGTCAACGACTATGAAAAATCGGTGGTGTATCACTGGCAGCACCAGGAGGCCTATGGCGGCGGCGGGATCACGTCCTCGGTCCTGGAAAGCGTGCTGTTTCCGCTGGAACGCAGCCAGACGAATACCGCCGTCACCAGCCGGATCTGGTACTCCCATCCCGGCGACGACGGCAGCACCGGGTTCACCGGCTCCTACGACCAGCCCAATCAGATCGCCCGCACGCTGCCGGATGGCAGCACCGAACTGACGGACATTAATTACAATAACCAGGACAATGTCTCCAGCACCGTCGATCCGATGGGGCGGGAGACCGATTACAGCTACGCCAAGAACGGCATCGACGTCACGCAGATCCGCAAGCACGCGGCGGGCAGCGGCCCCGGCGATCTGGTGGATTCCTACACCTATAACGGCCGGCACCTGCCGGTGACATCGACCGACGCCTCGGGCCACACCACCACGTTCACCTATAACGGCAAGGGCCAGGTCACGTCTTCGACCAACGCGCTCGGCCAGAAGACCAGCTTCACCTATAAGAACGGCTACCTGACCTCGATCATCGACGCCGACGGCAAGAGCGTGAACAGCTACACCTACGACAATGTCGGCAGGATCGCCACCGAGACGGATTCGCAGGGCTATACCCTGGCCTATTCCTACGACAATCTCGACCGGATCACGCAGATCAGCTACCCCGACGGCACCTCGATCAAGTACAAATATAACCGGCTGGACATCGCCAGCATCACCGACCGGCTCGGGCGCGTGACGAGCATGGTGTATGACGCCAACCGGCATTTGCTGGCGCTGACCGACCCGCTGGGCCGCACGATCAAGTACGGCTACGACCCGAATGGCCGCGTGATCAGCCTGACCGACCAGGACGGCCAGAAAACCACCTGGACCCGCGACCTCGAAGGCCGGATCACCGCGAAAACCTTCGCCGACGGCAGCAGCGTCACCTACGCGTATGACACCGCCAACCGCCTGGTCAGCCGGACCGACGCGCTGGGCCAGGTGACGTCCTATACCTACACCAAGGACGGCAGCCTCGCCGGCATCAGCTACAGCAATGCCATCAACCCGACCGCCTCGGTCAGCTTCGTCTGGGACCCGGTGTACCGGCGCATCGATTCGATGACGGACGGCACCGGCACCACGACCTTCGCCTTTGTGCCGGCCGGCACCAACGGCGCGCTGCAATCCGCCGGCGAAGCCGGGCCGGCGGGCGCGGTTGCGAGCTATACCAACGCCTATGACGCGCTCGGGCGGATCGCCCAGGTGACCGTCAACGGCGTGGTGCAGGACGCGCCGAGCTATGATGCCATCGGCCGGGATGTCGGCGATCTCACGCCGCTCGGGCAAATCAACACCGCCTATCTGGGGGAGACCGATCAGGTCAATACCGTCACCGAACTCGGCCAGACCGTTTCAGGTGGGCCGGGCGTGTTGAGCTACAGCTACCTGCCCAACTCCGGCGACCGGCGCCTGAGCGGCATCGGCTTCAACGCGGTCGCCGCCGCCAACGAAACCCTGACCTCCGACGCCGCCGACCGCATCCTTTCGCGCGTCGATGGCAGCGGCAAGACCGAGAGCTACAGCTACGACGCGGCGGACCGGTTGATCACCGGCAGCGTCACGGCGCCCTCCCCGGCTTACAGCGAGACCTATGGCTATAACAACGCCGACTTCATCGCCTCGAAATCCGGCGAGACGGCGACCGCCAATAACTGGACGGCGAGCAATCCCGGCGCGGTCAACCATGTCGGCACGGTGACGCCGGGCAGCGGCACCGGACGGACCTATACCTACGACGCCGACGGCAACGTGCTCTCGGACGGCGTGCGCAGCTATACCTGGGACGCGGAGAACCGGCTGCTCAGCATCACCGAAATCTCGACCGGCCATGTCAGCACCTTCACCTATGACGGCCTCGGCCGCCGGGTGGCGATCAGCGAAACCACCGGCGGCACGACGACGACGACCGGCTATCTGTGGTGCGGGGAGACGCTGTGCAGCGCCTATAGCGGCGGCGCGACCACCGCGATCTATCAGCCGGAAGGCGAGGTGAGGTATAGCGGCGGCACGCCCACGAGCTATTATTACGCCGTCGATCACCTGGGCAGCGTGACCGCCATGACCAGCAGCACGGGCGCGACGGTGGGGACGCTGGCGACCGATGCCTATGGACTCACGCTGTCGAGTTCCGGCGTCGCGCCGACCTTCGGCTATGCGGGCATGTTTTTGCATCAGCCCACCTCCGCGCTGCCGCCGATCTATCTGACCATGAACCGGGCCTATGACCCCTATACCGGACGCTGGCTCTCCAGAGACCCGGACGGCGAGGAGGGCGGCGTCGATCTGTACGGCTACGTCGATGAGGATTCGGTGAACGCCACCGACCCGTTGGGCTTGAGCAAATGCGGTTCAAAACGCCACAAAGCACCGAAGAAGATAAAAATCAAACATCACAGCCGGCATCATGAGTCGACGAAGCCGGATCCGCGGCGGGTGAAGGATTTCGTGCCGCACATCCACGACCCCGCCGGCAGGACGCTCGACAGACTCGGCCCCGGGCTGCGCTGGCCGGCGAACATCAAGAACAAGATCAAGGAGATGAGCAAGGCGGCACCCGGTGCATTGGACTCCTACCGGCCGGGATACGAACTTCCGGGCACCGTCACGACGCCGGCGCACGACTATTACCCGTACGGGCTGCAGCCGCTGTTGAACGCGCCGTCGCAGATGATCAGCGGGTTTTTGCGGGACAATGTGCAGTGAGGTAGAGAGCCGTTACTTTTTTGAAAAAAGGCGCCCCGCCCGGGCATTTTTTTCAAGCAAGCGACCGCTTTCTTATCGGTCGTCGAGCGTGCCCAGAAACGCAATAATGTCCTGTTCCTCCGCCGGCGTCAGCGGCGGAGATTCGCCGAGCTGACGGTCGAAGGGTGGGTCGGCGGTGTCGATGTTGGGCCAAAAAGCCCGCGGCAGGTCGTTGAATTTTTGCACGTTGCCGGCGGCGTCCTTGGGGTAGATTTTGTCCGGCTGGGTGTCCCGGAAATTGTAGAAATCGAGCACCTGTTTGAGGGTGTTATAGACGCCGTTGTGGAAAAACACGTTTTTGCGGGCGACATTGCGCAAAGTGGGCGTCAAGAACATGCCGCAATACTGGGTTTGCGCGGCCAGGTCCTTGCGGAACGGACCGCAGATGCCGAGGTCGTCATAAGCCGGGTTCTGGTTGGCGGCGAGGTCAGGGTTGCGGGGTACGCCGAGGGCTTCGAACTGGTGGTCGGTGAACAATGGCGGCTCGCCGTTCGGGCCGGGCTGGTCGAGATGGCAGGCGCCGCAGTCGCCTTTTTTGGGGTCGTTGAACAGCACGTAGCCGCGCATCTCGGCCGCGCTTAGCCGGGCTTTGCCCTCCAGCCAGGCATCGTACTTGCTGGCATAGGGGTGGAATTGCGGGTCCTCGACCTCGTAGCGGGAGATCGCGATGACGGCGTCGGAGACCAGGGTGTCCGGGTTGGCGGTGTAGCCGGGCGGGAACACGGCGGCGAAATTTTGCGCGTACGGGGCGGCCAGCAGCTTGGCGGCGATATTCTGGATGCTGCCGCCGTCCATTTCTATCGGGTTCTGCAGCGGGCCGATCGCCTGGTCCGGCAGGGTGGAGGCGCGGCCGTCCCAGAACAGGCCGCCCTGGGGGACGACATTGGCGGCGCTGGCGGCGGTGCTATCGGCGGTTTTTTGCGCGCGCGGCGCGGATGCCGCGAGCGCGGCGAGCTGCGGCAGGGCGACCGGGTCCTCCGCGCCGTCCGACGGGTCCGGGCCGATGGAAAACGGCGGCTCGGCTTGCAGATACATCAGCGAGGGGACGGCGCGCGCGCCCTGCTGCGCCAGGCTGGGGCCGCCATATTCGGCGGGGGCCGTATCGGCCGGGACATAGTCGTTCTGCGGGCTGTGGCAGGCGGCGCAGGAGAGTTTTCCGGACGCGGACAGGCTTTTGTCAAAAAAGATTTGTCGGCCGAGCTGGGCGAGCGGCGAGAGCGGGGCGGCGGGCGGGCGCAGCAGATGGACGGGGGACGGGTTTTCGCCAAGGGCGAGCTCGAAGCTGGCGAGCGGGGCGGACAGCCAGTCCGCCGTGGCGGCGGGCCCGCCGCGCAGCGCCATGGCGGTGGCGGAGCAGGCGGAAAACGCCGCCATCAGGGCTATGCCGGCCAGGAGACGCAAATCGCCACTTCCTTTCGTTTGGGGTGGAGCGGCGGCGGGTTTGGCGCAAGAGTATAAAGATTGGGCTAATTCTTTAGGAAATTTCTAAGCAATCGAGGCCCGGCGAAAAAACTGAAAATGAATACGTTTTTGTTCTTGCCGGGCAGGCGGGAAACCGCTATGAAATATAGCACAACGCGGCGACGTGAGCCGGATTTGGCGTTTTTTGAGGGAGACCAAAAATGTCGGACACTGCGATCGCATCGAAACCCGGTCAGGTCAAAACCATCGGATTCTGGGTTGTGAAGGGCGTGCTGGCGCTGCTGTTTCTGGCGGCGGCGACGGCGAAACTGGTGGGCGTGCCGCAAATGGTCGCGGAATTCAACATGGTCGGGTTCGGCCAATGGTTCCGGTATTTTACCGCGCTGATGGAAATTTCCGGCGCGGTGCTGCTGCTGTGGCCCGGCCGCACGGCCTACGGCGCGCTGGTGCTGGCCTGCGTGTGCATCGGCGCGTTCTTCGCGCAACTGCTGGCGATCCATATGGACGTGGTGCACACCATCGTCCTGACCGCGATCTTCCTGACGATCGCCTACGCGCACCGCGGCCAAGTAAGCAGCGCTTTTTAAAAAAAAGCCCCGCCGCGGGTGCGGCGCAAAACCTTTTACGAGCCGGGGGTGCTTGGACGGGAATTGCCTTTAAACGGCTCGAAAGGAGCCGTTTAAAGGCAATTCCCGTCCAAGCGCCCCCAGTTCGAAAAAGCTTTTTGGTTTCCCGGGCGGGACGCCTTTTTTTTAAAAAAGAACCTCTTGTTTTCCTCGCCGGCGCGGCGGAGGGCGTTATCAAAATGTTAGGAATTGCCGCTTAAGAATGCGGCACGCACAAGGGCAAAAACGGCACTTGGATCAATCGCGCCTGCGCGATTGACATACATTCTTTACAGGTGACGGAGGCAACGCTTTGCCTGACCAAGCTTTGCCGATGGTGGCATTTTCCGGCGCGGTTGAACTACGGAACATCGAGGACGCTTTCGAAAAAGTTAAAAAAGCCTGCGATGAAGGGTTGGGTTGCGAAATCGACCTTTCCGGCGTGACGGATTTGGATTTGACGCTGGTGCAGCTGATCGAATCGGCGCGGCGCGGCGCGGCGGCGGGCGGAAAAGTTGTGCGGCTGGCGGCGCCGGCGGCGGGTGTGGTGCGGGAAGCGCTGCGGCGGGGGGGGTTTTTGAGCGACCCGCCGGATGCGCGCACGCAATTCTGGCTGGGCCAGAAAGGATCAAACTGATGGCGGCAATACTTCTGGTGGATGATTCCGCGAGCGTGCGGCGGACGGTGAAAATCGCGCTGACCGGCGAAGGTCACAACGTGATGGAGGCGGCCGACGGCGCGGAGGGCCTGGCCAAGGCGGCAGCGGGGCGGTTCGACCTGGTGATCACCGATCTCAATATGCCGGTGATGGACGGGCTGACGATGATCCGGCAGTTGCGGCAAAAATCCGCGCAGGCCGGGCTGCCGGTGCTGTTTCTGACCACCGAATCCGACGCCGGGGTGAAGGCGCAGGCCAAGGCCGCGGGCGCGACGGGCTGGCTGACCAAGCCGTTCAACCCGGAGCAGCTTTTGAAAACCGTGGCGCGGATTCTGGCGCGATGAGCGAGGAGGACGGGATCGCGGTATTCCGCGTCGAATCGCAGGAACTTTTGGAGCGGATCGAGCAGGGGCTGCTCGATCTGGAGCACAAGCCGGGCGATGCGGTGCTGGTGGCCACGGTGTTCCGGGCGCTGCATACGCTGAAAGGTTCGGGGGCGATGTTCGGCATGGATGATCTGGCCGATTTTGTGCACCATTGCGAGACGGCGTTCGACCGCGTGCGCAAGGGGCAGGCCGCGGCGAGTCCGGCGCTGGTGACGGCGGTGCTGAACGCGATGGATTTTATGCGCGCGCTGGCCGAGCAGCGCGCGGCGCCGGCGGATGAGGCGGAAAGATTGTTAGCGGCACTGCACGCGGCGGTGGGCGGGGCGGCTTCGGGTGCGGTGGCCGAAATCGCGGCGGGCGCGCCGGCGGCGGCGGCCGGCGCGGTGCGCTACCGGATGAATTTCAGCCTGGCGTCTGATGTTTTTGTGAACGGCACGCGCCCGCTGCCGATGCTGGATGAATTGCGCGAACTGGGGCCGTGCCGGATCACGGCGGTGAGCGATAACATTCCGCCGCTGGGCGCGCTGGACCCGACGGCGTGTTATCTGGGCTGGGATGTGGAGCTGACGACGGACAAATCGCGCGCGGCGATCGAGGACGTGTTTTTGTTCGTGCGCGACGATATGACGCTGCGAATCGAGCTGGTCGAAGACGCGGCGGCGGACGTGGAAGTGCCGCCGGTCGCCAAGGCCGCGGCGGCGGAGGCGGCGGATGCCAAGGCGGTGCGCGCCGATGCCTCCGTGCGCGTGCCGGCTTTGCGGCTGGATGAGCTGATGGACCGGGTGGGCGAG
>PLFB01000181.1:0-344 GCA_003137135.1 Acetobacteraceae bacterium | reverse complement strand
CCGCTGGTGCATCTGATCCGCAATGCCGCCGACCATGGGCTGGAGCCGCCGGCGGAACGAGTCGCCGCCGGCAAGGCTTCGCGCGGCACCATAACTTTGAGCGCGCGGCAGGCGGGTGCGGAGGTGGTGATTTCGGTGCGCGACGACGGGCGCGGGGTGAATCGGGCGCGCGTGCGGGCGAAGGCGGAGGAGCACGGGCTGCTCGCCGCCGGGGCGCAGCTTAGCGACCCGGAATTGCTGAATCTCATCTTCCAGCCGGGGTTTTCTACCGCCGCATCGATTACGAATTTGTCGGGGCGCGGGGTGGGGATGGATGTGGTGAAGCGCACCATCGAGGGCTTGCG
>PLFB01000135.1 GCA_003137135.1 Acetobacteraceae bacterium | reverse complement strand
TACTGTGGCCGCTCAACAGCCGGAGGAATCAGGAGTTTTTTTGCTTCTTTTTTTGCAAAAAAAGAAGTTCTTGCTTACTTCTCCATCAACTTGAGCAAAGCCCGCGCCGCCAGTTCGGCGCCGCCGCTGGCGCGCACGATTTGCTGCATCGCGCGCACCTGCCGCTTGATCGCGTCATCGTTCGCGGCGAAGCGCGCCACCTGGCGCAGATCCTCGGCGGTCAGCCCCGCGCGTTCGATCATCACGCCCAGCCCCAGGTCGCGCACGCGCCGGGCGGTCAAGCGCTGTTCGCGCGTCACCGGCATCACCACCAGCGGCACGCCGTAATACAGCGCCTCCATGGTGCTGTTGAAGCCGCCATGGGTGATGAACACGTCGGCGCCGGCCAGTACGTTCAGCTGCGGCACGTGCGGGGCGATGTGAAACCGGCTGGGCGGCGGCCCGAGCGCCTCCGGATCGACGCGATGCCCGATCGACATCACCGGCTGCCAGTCCAGGTTCTGAAACGCGTCGATGCAGAGCCGGTAGAATTCCACGTCGTCGTTGCGGATGGTGCCGAGCGAGATATAGACCCGTTTGGTGAGGTTGAGGGCTTCGACGCTGAAAAAGTTCTTGCCCGGCCGGCCGGCCGGCAGGCAGGGGCCGGTGAACAGGAAGCGCTCGTCGAACGCGTCGGCGCCGTGCTGGAACTCGCGCACCGTGAACATCAGCGTGAGCGGTTCGACGATCGAAACCAGCTCCTGCAGCGTGATCACCGGCTGGCCGTAGGCGCGGCAGGTCATCTGCAGCGCCTGCGCGGCGGCGATGGCCAGCGGCTCGAGTTCCGGGCTGGCGAACGGCGCCTCCACCGAGCGCGGCGCGCGCGGCGCATGGTAGGGGCGGAACGCCACGGCCGGCAGGTCGGCGCACGCGGCGGCGAGGCGGCCCCAGAGATATAGCGCGTTATAGACCAGCAGATCGGGCTTGATCTGGCCGATCAGCTCGACGATCGGCGGCACCATGTGCGGCGCCCGGCGGGCCAGTTCAAACGGCAGGGCGGCGAGTTCGTGGTCGCTGAGCGCCGGCGGCATGCCGATCTCATGCACCGGCAGCGGCGCCAGCGTCGCGCCGGCCAGCTCCACGGCCTCGCGAAACGATTCCGGCAGCGCGTAGGTGACCACGACATCGTAGGTTGCAAGCTCCGAGGCGATCGCCAAGGTGGGGTTCACATGGCCATGCGCGGGAAAATTCAGGAATAGAATTTTGGCCACTTCGTTGTCCGTTCGGATAAGGAGTCGCCGGGGGATTGTAGCGGAGGCTTAACGTTCCGTCTTGTCATATTAAGGCAAGCAAGAAGCGCTTTTTTAAAAAAAGCGCGCGCGGGCTGCGGGCCAAAAAACCTTTGCTCCTGGGGGAGTTTGGGCCGGGATTGCCTTTAATCGGCTCCAACGGAGCCGATTGAAGGCAATCCCGGCCCAAACTCCCCCAGGAGCAAAAGTTTTTTTGGTTACTTTTTTTTCAAAAAAAGTAACTTCTTCCTAAACCGTTTGTATCCGCTTGAGGCTTTCCTCCTTTCCAAGCGCCTCGAGCGTGGCGTCGATGCCGGGGCTTGTGGTGCTGCCGGTCAGGGCGGCGCGCAGGGGTTGCGCGACCTGGCCGAGTTTCAGGCCCTCGGATTCGGCGAAGGCGCGCAGTGTGGCGTCGATGGTGGCGGCGGTGAAGTCCGTGGCGGCCAAGTGGGGGGCCAGCTTGGCCAGCATGGCGCGGGCCGGCGGGGTCAGCAGGGCTTCGGCTTTGGGCTCGAAGGGCAGCGGCACCGTGCGGGCGAGGAAGGCGGCGGAGGCGGTGAGGTCGGCGAGGGTTTTGGCGCGTTCCTTCAGGCCGGGCATCAGGCGCAGGATGCGGTTTTGGGCGGTTTCGTCCGGGGTCAGGCCGCATTGGGCGGGCAGGCGGGCGGCGACGTCGGCGGCGAGGCGGGCATCGTCCGCGGCGCGGAGCCACTGGCCGTTGAGGTGGGTGAGTTTGGCGTAGTCCATACGGCTGGCGGCGCGGCCGACGCCGTCCAGGTCGAAGAGCTCGATTTGTTTGTCGCGGGGCAAAAATTCCTCGTCGCCGTGGCCCCAGCCGAGGCGGAGGAGGTAGTTGCACAGGGCTTCGGGCAGAAAACCCTGTTCGCGGAATTCGAGGATGCTGACGGCGCCGTGGCGTTTGGAGAGTTTGGCGCCGTCGGCGCCGTGGATCAGGGGGATGTGCGCGAATTTTGGCAGATCCCAGCCGCAGGCCTTGAAAATTTGGATTTGCCGGAACGTGTTGGTGAGGTGGTCGTCGCCGCGGATGACGTGGGTGATGCCCATGTCGTGGTCGTCCACCACCACCGCGTGCAGGTAGGTTGGCGTGCCGTCGGAGCGCAGGATGATCATGTCGTCGAGTTCGGAGTCGGCGACGGTGACTTCGCCTTGGACCAGGTCGGTGATGGTGGTCTGGCCGTTGCTTTGCACTTTTAGGCGAATGGCGGGTTTCACGCCGGGGGGGGCGAGGGCCGGGTCGCGGTCGCGCCAATAGCCGTTGTAGCGCGGGGGCTTGCCGGCGGCCTGGGCGGCTTCGCGCATCGCGGTCAGGTCTTCCGGGGTGCAGTAGCATTTGTAGGCGCGGCCTTCGGCCAAAAGCTGGTGCGCGACTTCGGCGTGGCGGGCCTCGCGGGTGGACTGGAAGACGGGCGGCTCGTCGGGGGTGAGGCCGAGCCAGGCCAGGCCGTCCAGAATCACGTCCACGGCTTGCTTTGTGGAGCGCGCCTTGTCGGTGTCCTCGATACGGAGGAGAAAGGAACCGCCGTGGTGGCGGGCGGCCAGAAAATTGAACAGGGCGGTGCGGGCGCCGCCGATATGCAGCAGGCCGGTGGGGGAAGGGGCGAAGCGGGTGCGGATGGTCATCCGGTGGTTCTATCACCGCGCCGTGGCGGGCGGAACCTTTCGCGGGTCGTTCCCGTCTGCTAACAAAAAGCTACCGGAGGTTGCATGGCGTTTTGGTCCGCCTGGGTGGAGGCTGAGCTGGGGCGGTTTGTTCTGCTGCTGCCGGTCGCCATGGGGGCGGCGATCCTGGGGTATTTTTCGCTGCCCGCGGAACCGCCGCTTTGGCTGGGTTGTGTGTTTGTGGCCGGCGCGGGGGCGGCGCTGGCGGCCGGCTGGTGGCGGCTGGACACGCGCTTCGCGGCTTTGCTGCTGCTCGCCGCGGCGCTGGGTTTTTGCCGCGTGCAATGGCGGACCGCGGAGATGCCGCCGCTGCTGGATTCTCTTGCACGCGGCGCCGTGGTTGTGCAGGGGCCGGTGCAGGCGGTGGATATTCTGCCCAATGGCCGCCGCGTCACGCTGGCCGATCCGGTCACGAACGGGATGCCTCAGCCGCGCGACATCCGCATAAAACTGAGCGCCGGCGACGCCACCGTTCTGGCGCCCGGCGACATTGTCGCGGTGCGCGCGCTGTTGTTCAAGCCTGACCGCCCGGCCTATCCCGGCGGCTGGGATTCCGGGCGCGACGCGTTTTTCGCGAATCTCGGCGCCAGCGGCTTTGCCCTGGGCGGCGTGACGCTGGTGCGGGCGGCGTCCGGCCAAAGCTTTGCCATGCGGCTGCGGGGATTGCGGGAAGCCATCGCGCGAAACATTCTGCAAACCTTGCCGATCGCGACCGGATCGATCGCCGTGACCTTGCTGACCGGGTTTCAGCAGAACATTCCGCCTGCGGAACACCAGAATTTCATTGCCGCGGGGCTCGCGCATCTGCTGGCGGTCGCCGGGCTGCATGTCGGCATCGTCATGGGGCTGTTTTTCGCGCTGACGCGCTTCATCCTGTCGCGGTGGGAGCGCACGGCGCTGCACTGGCCGGTAAAGTCCATCGCNNATGGTCATCATGCTCACCACGCCGGAAGCGGTCATCGGCGTCAGTTTTCAGATGAGTTTTTCCGCCGTGCTCGCGCTGATCTGCGGCTACGCCGCCGCCAGGAATCTGTTCGCGCGGCTGCACGAGGCGACGGGGCCGGCAAGCCGGGCGGCCTTGCACTTCGGCGGGCTGTTTTATACCAGCCTGCTGGCCGGCGCGGCCTCGATGCCGTTCGCCGCGTTCCAGTTTCAGCAAATCCAGCCCTACTGGATCTTTGCCAATCTGATCGCGGTGCCCGTCACCGCGCTCTGGGTGCTGCCGCTCGGCCTCGCCGCGCTGGCGCTGATGCCGCTGCACGCGGCGGCGCTGGCGCTCATTCCCATGGGCTGGGGCATCGCCGTCATCGTCGCCTGCGCCAACGCCATCGCCACCTGGCCGGACGCGATGCTGCGCGTCACGCCGATGCCCGCCGCCAGCATCCTGCTATACGCCGCCGGGCTCGCCTGGCTGTGCATCTGGCGCTCGAAAGTCAGTTTTCTGGGCCTCGGCTTCATGGCTTTGGCGCTCGCCGTCTATGCCGGCGCGCGGCCGCCGGACGCGCTGGTCTCGCCCGATGCGAAACTGATCGCGGTGCGTACCGAACACGGTTTTCTGGTGCTGCGGCAGAAAAAAGCCAGCAATTTTGTGCTCGCGCAGTGGCAGCCCGTCTGGGCCGGCGCGCCCTTCACGCCGGTCGATCCCGCCAGTTGCACGCAAAACGCCTGCCAGTTCGGGGCCATCCTCGTCGTCCCGGACGCCGCCGCCTGCTCGGAAACCGCAGCGGTCATCCTCTCGCCCGAACCACTGCGGGACGCCTGCGACGGCGAGGGGCAGGTCGTGATCGACCGGTTCTCGGTCTGGCGCGAAGGCGCGATCGCGGTCTGGGTGCAAAAGACAGGCAAAATCAGGGTGCTGTCGGACAAGGATGTGCAGGGGGCGCGGCCGTGGGTGCCGGCTTGGCCGGATTGGTAGGGGAGCGATGAAAAGAAGAAAGGAAGAAAGAAGCGCTTTTTTGAAAAAAAGCGCGCAAAAAACTTTTGATTAATTTAGACCGCGTTCGGTCCACCGCCAAGGTCCCAGATTAACAAAAGTTTTTTGCTTCCCCGGGCGGGGCGCCTTTTTTTAAAAAAGAAGTTCTTTCTTTTTCTGGTCCGCTCGACCAACTGCAACTTCCGGTTGACCTTAACAAAAAATTGCCGTTAGCGTGGCGCATGAGCCTCAGCCTCGTCCCGCGCGAGAATCTGCCCGCCTGGCCGGCCGCCGGCACGGTCAAGTCCGGCTCGCTGGCCGAGCAGTTTCTCATCCTGCGCCGCCGCTGGCTGACACTTGTCCTGGCCCTCATCCTCGTCCCCGCCAGCGCCGCACTCGTCCTCGCCCTCGCCGGGCCGCATTACACGGCCACCGGCATCATGCTGTACGACCCGGTGGACGCGCCGCCGCCCGGCCAGGTGCCCGATGACCTTGGCGCGCAAATCCAGGGATCCGTGGTCACCAGCCAGGCCGCCATCATCACCAGCCTGCCCGCCGCGCGGGAGATCGCGACAGCGCTCAACCTCGACGCCGACCCGGAATTCAACACCGCACTTGACCGGCATGTCTGGTCCGCCTGGCTGCCCGCCAGACCGCCATCGCCGGACGCCGTGGCCGGCGCCGTGCGCGACGCGCTGACCGTCGCCGTGCCGCCCAATTCCAGTCTCATCACGGTGAGTTTTGCGAGCCAAAATGCCGGCCTCGCGGCGGCCGGCGCCAACCTGGCCATGCAGCTCTACCTCGGCACCCAGCGCGACACGGCCTATGCCAACCTCACCGGCGAAGAAGCCTGGATCGCGGCGCACGACGCCGCCCTGCAGGCGCAGTTGGACGCCACCGAGGCGGCGCTGGCGAAAGCGCGCGCCGCGGCCGGCATCGTCAGCGGCGAGCAAGTCAGCATCGCCACCGAGACCGCCAGCCGGCTCGCCGCTTCGCTGGTGGATGCCAAGGCCAATCTGGCGATGGATGAGGCACGGCTGGCTTCCGCCGGCGCCGGCGACGCGGCGGCGGCGAACGCCGCCATCGCGCCCAACATTTTGCCGCTGCGCGATGAGGCCGCGGAATTGGCCGCGCAGATCAATTCGCTGGCGGGCGAATATGGCGCCAGCTACCCGGACCTCGTCGCCGGCCGGGCCAAGCTGGCCGCCATCGACGCCGCGTTGGCGCAGGAGACGGGGCGGGAACTCGATTCCGCCAAGGCCGACCTGGCCGCCGACCAGGCGCAGGTCGCGACCCTGCAAGGCGCCGTGGACGCGGCGAAAAAAACCGCGCAGTCGCAGGATGCGGAAACCGCCCCGATCCGCGCTTTGGAGCAGACCGAGGCGACGCAAAAAACCCTGCTGGGCAGCATGGCGCAGCAGGCCAGCCAGCTCGCGCAGCAGGCGGCCCTGACCAAGCCGATTTCCACGATTCTGTCCGCCGCCGCGCCGCCCGATGAGTCCTCCGGTCCCAAGCGGGGCCAAATTCTTGCCGCCGCCGGAGTGCTGGGCGCTTGCCTGGGGGTTTTGCTCGTGCAGCTCAGCGAACATCTGGACACGACCTTGCGCTCCGGCGGTGAGCTGCGGACGCAGACGGGGCTGGCCTGCCTGGCGCTGGTGCCGCAGATCAAGAACCCGATGACGGCGCCGCTGCTCTCGCCGTTCTCATTGTTCGCCGAGCAGTTGCGCATCTTGCGCACCGCGCTCACCCAGCATCCCGAGACGAGAATCGTCGCCATCACCGCGGCGCGGCCGGATGAGGGCAAAACCACCCTCACCATCGCGCTCGCCCGCGCACTGGCCGCCAGCGGGTCGCGCGTGTTGGCGATCGACGGCGATGTCCGCCAGCCCAGTTTTGACGCCGTTTTTGGCGCCGGCGGTGCTGCCGGGCTGACCGATTTTCTGGCCGGCGCCGCCGCGCTGGACGAGATTATTTTGCAGGACGCGCTGAGCCCCCTGCACGTCATCGGCGCCGGCCGACAGGGGCAGGACGCGCTGTCGCTGTTTCTCTCGAAAACCCTGCCGGCACTGCTCGCGCAATTGCGCGAGCGCTACGATTTTGTGCTGATTGACGCGCCGCCCGCCTTTGCCTTGGCCGAAGCCGGCGTCATCGCCCGCCTGGCGGACGGCGCGCTGCTATGCGTGCGGTGGGGCAAGACGCCGAGCCGGGTGGTGCAGGCCGCGATCGTGTTGCTGGTGGAAGCACATGTGAAGATTTTTGGCGCCGCGCTGACGCGGGTGCACGCCGGCCGGCATAAGAGGTCGGGGTTTGCGGATGCGGAAATGTATCAGCCGAGGTATGGGGGGTATTTTCGGTGAAAAAGCAGGACGCGCCTTTTTGTTGGCCACTGCTGTTATCTTACCCGCGTTCCTCCTTGCCCGCCAGCAGCACGACGTAGACTCGCGCGAACGGCAGATTCAGCCGGCGCCGCCAGTCAATGGCGTGCGCGGCGCGGTGGCGCATGCCGAAGTGCAGTTCGATCGCCGCGAGTTGCGCCGGGGAGAAGCTTTGCGCCAGTTCGGGCGTCAGCCGCGCCAGAAAGCGCGCGAGAGCGGGGTTGCGCGGCACCGGCAGGGCCTGGCCTGGCTCCCCGGCTTGTCCAGGACGGCTTTCGCCCATCCACGTCATGGCGAGCGCTTGCGAAGCCATCCATCTTGTCGCGCTTGTTGCGAGATGGATGGCTCGTTGCGCGGCGCTCGCCGTGACGCGGATGGGTCGATCCAAATTCGGCTTGGTAAAGCTCATGAAAAGACACTGCCCGGGTTCGAGGAACGCACAGGCGCTATGTTCTGGTTTTGTTCTTAATAAACCATCAAGAAGCGGTATCAATATAGTCATTGGAATGCCGCGGGATTTTGCTTTTGCGGTGGCGATTGAGGGCAATTCCGGTGCCGCGGGCGCGGTTTGCAAAAGTTTCTGCGCCGGCCCGCACAGGCGGGCCGCCTTCGCGCAAACAAATACAACTATAAATTGAATTATTAACCGCGAGCTAATTTACTTTACCTTAAGTTGTACTACGCTGGTTTTCCATGCGAAATTTCAACCATTTTGCACCCGGCCTGCTGGCCGTGGCGCAGGGGTTTTTAGCCCATGCCGCCATGGCCATGGAGCTCGACACGCTGATTCCGCCCGGCATTCCCGGACTTGGTCAGGCCCAGCCGCTCACCGTGATCGGTCAGACGCCGGGCCTCAGCAAACCGGTGCCTTGGCAACTGGGCGGCGCCACGATGCAACCGCAATTGCAGGCGGAGTTTGGCTACGATTCGGCGCCGGGCGCCGAATCCGGTGGCAGCAACCTGATCTCCGCCACGCCCAGTCTGATTGTGGCCGACGCGCCGGCCGGGTTCGGCGCGTATCTGCAGGGCACGAGCGAATATCTGCCGTCGCAGACCGCGCAGGACGTTTCCGGCTATACCGTCGCGCTGGGCGAGGCGGCAGTGCTGCCGCAGGAGACCATCAGCATCGCCGGCGGGTTTGCGCGCAGCGCGGAAACCGGGTTCGGCCTGAGCACGCGCAACCTTGCGAAGCCGCTGTCCTACTCGGTCGGGTTGTTTGACGCCGCCGACAGGATATCCGCCGGCATGTTCACGCTGACGCCGGATGTTTCCTACACCAAAGCCGCGTTCGATGCGCTGCCGGCGGAAGATTTCTGGCAGATCCGCGGCAAGGCGCGGCTGGAATTTGCGCCCGGCGGGCCGCTGCGGCTGGTGACGCTGCTGGAAGCCACGCAATCCAATTATCGGAACGAAATTCTTGACGCGGGCAGCTACGCCGCGCTCGCGGGGCTCGACGATGATGCAACGGGGCTTTGGGAGTTTCGCGTTCTGGCCGGCGCGGCGTGGCGCCAGCCGCGGATGGGCGGCGCGCTGGTGGCGCCAGTGCTGGAGGCCGCCGCCACCTGGGCGCCAAGCGAGCTGGATGATGTTTCGCTCACCGCCGCGCACGAGATCGATGACCCCGACCAGATCGGCGCGGTGGGCTATACGCTGACGCAGGGTGAGCTTTCCTATACACACGAGTTGCAGAGGACGCTGGTTTTCTCAGGGGATTTCAAGGCCGCGCACGCCGCCTATTTCGGTACGAGAATGACCGAGAGCCTGTTCGACACCAGCGCGCAACTCGCCTGGCACGTCAATGCCGCGTTCGCGCTGGACGCCGCCTACGCCTTCAACGACCGGCAGGCCAATTATCTGCGCGCCGCCAATGAACACGTTGTCACCCTCAGCGCGGTGTGGACGCCATGACACAAAAAACAATGGAGGAAGCCCATGGACAGCGTGAATTTTCTAGGCTTGCCGTTCGATGACGCCGAAGCGCGGGAGGTGGTCGGCCATCTGCTGAACCGCCGCGCGGCGGCGCGCTTTGCCTATGTCGTCACACCCAACGCCGACCATCTGGCGCGGCTGAAGCGACTGCCGGAGCTGCAAAAGCTTTACGATTCCGCCTGGCTGCGCCTGCTGGATTCGCAATTCTTGCGGCACGCCGCGCGCGCGCTCGGGCTGCGGGCGCCGCATGTCGCCACCGGCGCGGATGTGACGGCGCTGCTGTTTTCCGTGCTGCCGCCGCAGAAAATTTCCGTGATCGGCCTGGACGAGAAATGTCTTGCGGCGCTGGCGGCGCGCTACCCGCATCTGAACTTCGTGCATCATGCGCCGCCGGCGCATCTGTTGTACGACCATCAGGCCATCGGCCAGGCGCGCGACTTTGCGGTGCGGGAAGGGGCAGCGTTTACGCTGATCGCGCTGGGCTCGCCGATCCAGGAATTGTTGGCGCACGCCATCTGGCTGCAGCCCGGCAGCGCCGGCACCGGGCTTTGCATCGGCGCGGCGCTGGAATTTTTGTCCGGTGCCAAGCGGCGCGCGCCGGGCTGGATGCAGCGCGCCGGGCTGGAATGGTGTTTTCGGCTGGCGCAGGACCCGCGGCGCCTGGCGCGGCGCTACCTGCTGGACGACCCGCCGGTGCTGCTGGACCTTGTGTGCGCGCGCCTTACCCAAACATGGCGGCGATTGCCGCCGGATCAACCTCCTCCAGCCGCGCCGGACGCCAGTTCGGCGAACGGTCCTTATCCACAACCACCGAGCGCACGCCTTCATGAAATTCATGATGCAGGGTGACCTTCTGCACCAGCGCCAACTCCGCCGCCAGGCATTCGGCCAGGGTTTTGGTGGCGCCGTCGCGCAGGATTTGAAACGACCAGTGCACCGAAGACGGCGACACGGCGCGTAGAATTTTGAGCGTCGCCTGGGCGAAGTCGCCGCCATCGGCCTGCAGCCGCTCGATGATGCTGAGTACGCTGTCCGCGCCAAAAGCGTGGTCGATGACGGCGCGATGCGGCGCCAGGGAGAATGGCGGCAGGGTTTCCGCATAGCCGGCGATGACGGCGACACCGTCTCGCGCGATGGCGGCGGAGAGCGCGGGCAAATGCTCGCGCGGCACGAAATGGGTGGCGAGGCCGGCATGCACCGCATCCGCGCCGGCGCAGCGCTGCCCGGTGAGGGCGTAGTACAGGCCGAGCTGGCCGGGCAAACGGGGCAGAAAGAACGTGGCGCCGATGTCCGGGAACAGGGCGATGGCGGTCTCCGGCATCGCGAAGGCGGCGTGCTCGGTGGCGATGCGGTGGCTGCCATGGACCGAGATGCCGATGCCGCCGCCGAGGCAAAGCCCGTCGATGAGCGAGACGAAGGGTTTTGGATAGTCCGCGATGGCCTGGTTCATGGCGTATTCGGCGGTAAAAAATTCCAGGATCGGCTGGGTTTCGCCGTCCAGGGCCTGCTGGCGGATGGCGCGCACGTCACCGCCCGCGGAAAAGGCGCGGTCTCCGGCGGCTTCCACCACCACCGCGTGAACCGTCGGGTCGGCGGCAAAATCGTCCATCGCGATGTGGATGAGGTTGACCATGGTGAGGTCCAGCGCGTTGAGCGCCTTGGGGCGGTTGAGCTGGATGCGGCCAATGCGGCCGTCGCGGCGGGCGTTGATGACTTGGTCCAAATGAAAGGCCTCTAAGGGAAGGAAGAAAGCAGTTACTTTTTTGAAAAAAAGTAACCAAAAAACTTTTGTTTAATTTAGGGCAAGGGCGGTGGAAGGGCTATAGCCCAGATTCGCAAAAGTTTTTTGGTTCTTTTTTTCAAAAAAGAACTTCTTGCTTGCCTTTCCTTTTGGTGCGAGCTTTGCTGCCATGCCTGATCTTTTCAGTCAGCCGGCAGCCGAATCCGCGCTTTGGGCGGTGGTGGCGGTTATGGGCAAGGTGATCAGGATCGCGGAAATTTACCCGAGCCGGCCGGCGGCGGTGGCGGACCAGGCCTGGCGGGAAGCGCAGGTGCGGGCCTACGCGGGGTTTTTGGATTCGGCGGAAAAACCGTTGCCGCGCTATGCCGTGAAGCCAATACGGCGGCACGACCTGCCGCGGCGGTGGAAGCCGCTGCCGGCTTTGGGGTTTTTGCGCGGGGAATTTTGATTCTCGGGTTTTGCGTCCCATTTGGGGGGTATGGAAACTCGTATTGAACATGATGCGCTGGGCGATGTTGAGGTGGCGGCGGACCGGCTGTGGGGGGCGCAGACGCAAAGGTCGCTGGTGAATTTTCCGATCGGGCGCGAGCGGTATGTGTGGGGGCGGGAGGTGGTGCGTGCGTTTGGCGTGCTGAAGAAGGCGTGCGCGCTGGCGAATTTGAAGCTGGGGCAACTGCCGGCCGAGAAAGTGGATTTGATTGTGGCGGCGGCGGAGGAGGTAATCGCGGGGCATTGGGATGCGGAGTTTCCATTAGTTGTGTTTCAGACGGGGTCTGGGACGCAGAGCAATATGAATGCCAATGAGGTGATCGCGAACCGGGCGATCCAGATGGCGGGTGGGGTTTTGGGGTCGAAGCAGCCGGTGCATCCGAATGATGATGTGAACCATTCGCAGTCTTCTAACGATACGTTTCCGGCGGTGATGCATATCGCGGCGGTGGCGGTGATCGAGGGGCGGCTGCTGCCGGCGGTGGCAAGGCTGGCGGGGGTTTTTAAGGAAAAAAGCTTGGCGTTTGCGGATGTGGTGATGACGGGGCGGACGCATCTGCAGGATGCAACGCCGGTGACATTTGGGCAGGTGATTTCCGGGTGGGAGGCGCAGCTTTTGGCGGCGGCTTCGGGGATTCGGGGGGCGTTGCCGGGGTTGTATGAATTGGCGATTGGCGGGACGGCGGTGGGCACGGGGCTGAATGCGCATTCGAATTTTGGCGCGGTGGTGGCGGAGTTTGTGGCGCTGGAGACGGGCCGGGATTTTGTGACGGCGCCGAACAAGTTTGCGGCGCTGTCGGCGCATGACGCGGTGGTGGCGGCGTCCGGGGCGATAAGGGTGCTGGCGGGGGCGGCGATGAAGATTGCCAATGACGTGCGCTGGTATGCGAGCGGGCCGCGGACCGGGATTGGGGAGATTCTGATACCGGAGAATGAGCCGGGGTCTTCCATTATGCCCGGAAAAATCAATCCGACGCAGTGTGAGGCGCTGACGATGGTGGCGGTGCAGGTGTTTGGAAATGATCATGCGGTGGCGTTTGCGGGAAGCCAGGGGAATTTTCAGCTGAATGTCTTCAAGCCGGTGATGTTGAGTAATTTGCTGGATTCGGCTGGGATTCTTGCCGATGCGCTGGGCGCGTTCGTGGAGCATTGCGCGGTGGGGATTGAGCCGGAGCGGGCAAAGATGGCGGAGAATTTGGCCAAAAATTTGATGCTGGTGACGGCGTTGAATCCGCATATTGGGTACGAGAAGGCGGCGCAGGTGGCGCTGCTGGCGCATCGGGAGGGGCTGACGCTGAAGGCGGCCGTGCTGCGGCTGGGGGTGGCGACGGAGGCGGAGTTTGACGAGTGGGTTGACCCGGTGGCGATGACGCGGCCGTTGGCGGGGTAGCTTTTTATTTTATACATTTGACACCATACATTCGACGTAGTACGTATTAAGTATTGGATTTTCGAGCAAATACTTGAAGGATTTCCATGATTAAGTCTGTGGCGGGTTCGGCCACGAGGCAGTTTTTGGAGAGTGGGAAGAGCAAGTTTTCGGGGCTGGATACAGCGCTTGCCAGAAAGCGGTTAGCGCAGATTGGTTCGGCGACGTCGTTGCGCGACTTTGAAAAGCTTAACAGTGTGGGGCTGCACAAGTTGAAGGGGGATATGAAGGAATTTTGGTCGGTTGATGTTAACGGGCCCTGGCGCATTTTGTTCAAATTCGAGGCGGGGAATGCTTACGAGGTACAGATTGCCGATACGCATTGAGGTGGAAAGTTATGGTTAAGGCGGTGAAGCAGGAGATATTTGAATTTCCGGAAGGTGCGCCGTTGCCGGTGGTGCATCCAGGGGAGACGCTGGCGGATGAGTTGGCGGCGCGGGGGATGACGGCGAATGCGCTGGCGTTGAAGCTGCGGGTGCCGGCGAACCGGGTGACGGATATTGTGCGGGGACGGCGGTCGGTGACGGCGGAGACGGCGTTAAGGCTGGGGCGGTATTTTGGGACGAGCGCGCAGTTTTGGATGAATTTACAGGCGAATTATGATTTGGCGGTGGCAAGGGAGGCGTTTGGGGCGGCGATTGAGAGAGAGGTGGAGGCGGCTTGAGAGCAATTGATGGATAGCGCTGCGCTCACTCATCCTACGGCTTGTTGACCTAGGTCGCGGTTGGAAGGGAGGAGGTGTTGAGATCTTTGCCGTGGATCGACCGATTGGGATTGCGTTTGTCCTATTCAAAATGGATCGATGGGATTTGGGTGGGAATCCTTGGGGGTAAGGATGCGGCGATTATGGGGAAGGTGGAGGCGGCGCTGGAGTTGGTTCGGTCAAATGATCCGTTGCGATACCGGCGGATTACCCGGGATTTGGAAAGAATTTGGGTGTGCGGGTTGATTGGGGCGCGCGGGCAGTATGACGCAGCGGTGCGCATGTGCCGGTTGGATGTGAAATATGTCGAGACGTCGCCGCCGGAATCTGTGGCGTCCACCATCGTGCATGAGGCGACGCATGGGTATCCTTGTATGCGCAAGATCGGGTATCCGGAGGCATTGCGCTACCGGATTGAACAGATTTGCTTTCGTCAGCAGATTTTGTTTGCGGAGAAATTGCCCGGCGCGGCGGCGGAGGTGGCGGGGGTGAAGCGGAATATGGCGCGCGGTGAAGCATTTTGGACAAATGAGGCGTTCCGCGATCGGCGCCAGGCGCAGGAGGAGGAGGCGGCGAAGATATATGGGTTGCCGCAATGGGTTCTTGCGTCAGCGCGCCGGATAGCGAAGGTTCGATGGCGGGTGACGAAACTGTTGAGAGCAATGTGGCGCTTGGGGCGTAAATGAACCCTGCGACGCCGGCTTTGAGCGATTCCTCGTTCGCTTCGCTCCCAATGACGTGTGACGGATCGCGGTCATGAGGGGCGAAGGCGTGAGAGGGCCAGGCCTATGACGCGGCGGGCTTCGGGCCAGAGGTCGTAGGAGTCGAAGTTCTTGGGGTGGACCCAGGCGAGGGCGAGAACGTCGGAGGCGGGGCGCGGCGTGCCGGCTTGGTAGCGGGCGCAGAAATCCAGGATGGTATAGTGGTATTGGATGCGGCCGGCGGCGTCGTGGTGGATGGAGTCGACATGGGCGATTAGGGTTAGTTCGCCGACACTCAAGCCGGTTTCTTCCAAAAGTTCGCGGCGGGCGGCGGCTTCGGCGGTTTCGCCTAATTCTTGGGCGCCGCCGGGCAAACTCCATTGGTTTTGGGCGGGGGGATGGGCGCGTTTTATGAGGAGGACTTCTTCTCCCTTCAGAACGATGATGCCGATGCCGACTTGCGGGTGGGTAGGGTATTCTCGGGTCATCCGGATTTTACCGTGGTGAGGGCTTCGCGCTGGTCGAACAGGTTGAGCAGGATTTTGAGTGCATGGCCGCGCGGGGATTCGAGTTTGGGGTCTCGTTGCAGGATCAGAATGGCGTCCTGGCGGGCCATGGGGAGCAGGTCTTCGTGTTTTTCGGGGTCGGCCAGGCGGTAGCCGGGGAGGCCGGATTGTTTGGTGCCCAGATAATCGCCGGGGCCGCGGGTGCGAAAATCTTCGTCGGCGATGGCAAAACCGTCTTCGGTTTGTTTGAGGAAAGATAGGCGTTTTTTGGTGGTGGTGGAGAGTTTGTCGTCGTGGAGGAGGAGGCAGAAGCTTGCGGCGGCGCCGCGGCCGACGCGGCCGCGGAGTTGGTGGAGCTGGGCGAGGCCGAAGCGCTCGGCGTGCTCGATGACGATCACATTCGCTTCGGGGACATCGACGCCGACTTCGATCACGGTGGTGGCGACGAGGATTTTGGCAATACCGGCCTGAAAGCTTTTCAAGGCGCCGTCGCGCGCCGAAGGATCCATTTGGCCGTGGGCGAGGGTGACGATGTTGCCGAATTTTTCGCGCAGCGTGGCGTGGCGATGAATGGCGGCAGTGGCGTCAAGAAACTCGGATTCGGAGACGAGCGGGCAGACCCAGTAGATCCGGCCGCCGCGGGCGATGGCGCGGGCGATGGCGGCAAAAACTTTTTCGAGGTCGGCGAGTTTGTGCATGGTGGTGGTGATGGGCTTTCTACCCGCCGGTTTTTCGGTGAGTCTGGAAATGTCCATTTCGCCCCAATGGGTGAGCAGCAAGGAGCGCGGGATGGGGGTGGCGGTCATCACCAGAAGGTCGGTTTTGGCGCCCTTGGCGGCGAAGGCCAGGCGCTGATCGACGCCGAAGCGGTGCTGTTCGTCGATGACGGCCAAAGCGAGGTTTTGGAATTCGACGTGTTTTTGGAAGATGGCGTGGGTGCCGACCAGCAGGGGGATGGCGCCGTCGGCGAGGCCTTCGAGAATATCTCCCCGCGCTTTGCCTTTGATGTTGCCGGAGAGGAAGGCGACGGGGACCGAGGCGTATTTCTGGATGGTGGAAAAATGTTGCTTTGCCAGAATTTCCGTGGGCGCCAAAAGCGCCGCCTGGGCGCCGGCCTCGACGGCGCGCAGCATGGCGAGGAGGGCCAAAATGGTCTTGCCGGAGCCGACGTCGCCTTGCAGGAGGCGGAGCATCTTTTGCGGGGCGGCGAGGTCGGTGTCGATTTCGCGCAGCGCCTGAAGCTGGCTGGCGGTGAGTGAAAAACCGAATTTTTGCAGGGCGGATTTGCGCAGTCGGCCGTCGCCGGTGAGGGAGATGCCGGGGCGTTTGCGGCGGATGGAGCGGGAGACGGCGAAGGCGATCTGGCGCGCTAGCAGTTCGTCGTAGGCTAGGCGTTCGAAGGGTTTTTCGTCGGGGATTGTTTCGGTGGGGGCGTGCAGGAGGTGGAAGGATTCGGCGAAGCCGGGCCATTTGCGGGATTTTAGGATCGAAGAATCGTGCCATTCGGGGAGGTCTGGCAGGAGGGTGAGGGCGGCGAGGGCGGCGCGGCGGAAAACGCGCGGGACGATGCCGGCGGTGAGCGGCCAGACGGGCTCGATGAACGGAAAATTTTGTTCCTGGGTGACGGGGAGCACGAAGTCCGGGTGCGGCATGGTTTTGCGGTCGGCGAACAGGTCCAGTTTGCCGGAGATGAGGAGTTTGGCGCCCTTAGGGAATTGCGGGAGGCGGGCGGGGTGGAACAGGACGATTTCGGCGAACCCTGTGGCATCGCCGATGATGACGCGGGTGGGGTGGGATTTTTTTTCGGGCAGTTCGTGGCGGATGATGTCGATGCGCAGCGTGGCGATGGCGCCGGGTTGGGCGGCGGCGATGGTGGTGACGTGCCGGCGGTCGAGGAAGTCGATGGGTAGGTGGAAGAGGAGGTCGCGAACAGAGTCGCCGCCGACAAGTTTGGCGAGGAGGGACGAAAAACGCGGGCCAACGCCGGGCAGGGAGGCGATGGGCGCGCGCAGGGGTGCCAGAATGTCAGGGCTCACGGGCTGACACTTGGCGAAACCGGGCCTATATCGCAAATCTCAGATGGCTGAAGGTGATGAGATGGGTGCGGAAATGTTGGACAACCGGCGGCGCCGGTTGATTTTTCGCGCGTGCCATCGGGGAACGTATGAGAATGATTTGTTGATCGGGGACTTCGTGAAGGCGCGAATCGGCGGAATGTCGGACGCCGAGCTGGATGAGGTCGAGGCGGTGATGGAATTCCCGGATGTGGAGCTGGCGGACTGGCTGACTGGCCGAAAACCGATACCGGCGTATGCGGACAGCTCGATGCTAAGGCGGATACGGGACGCGGCGCAAAACCGATGATCAACGTTTACGGGGTGCCAGAGGGGGTCGACGCGCTGTTGCTGGTGCGGCGGTTGGGGGAGACTCTCGGGCCGGTTTTGCATATCGCGCGCGATGATACGCGGCTGGCGGCGCTTGCCGAGGGCGTCGAATTTTTTGGGCCGGAAGTGGAGGTGGTGCAGTTTCCGGCTTGGGATTGTTTGCCGTACGACCGGGTTTCGCCGAATGGGGGGATTATCGCGGAGCGGATTGCGGCGCTAAGCCGGCTGCAGGCGGCGCCGGGGAAAAAGCGCATCGTGCTGACCACCGTGAATGCGGCGCTGCAGAGGGTGGTGGCGCGGCAGACTCTGGTGGGGGCGGGGATGGTGCTGGCGGTGGGGGAGACGATGCCGCCGGGCGATCTGGCGGCGTTTTTGGATGCGGATGGATACAACCGGGTGGGGACGGTGATGGAGCCGGGCGAATATTCGGTCCGCGGCGGGATTCTCGACGTGTTTCCGGCGGGGGAAGCGGCGCCGGTAAGGGTGGATTTTTTTGGCGACGAGATCGAGACGATCAAGCGGTTTGATCCGGAGACGCAACGGTCGGGCGAGAAGGTGGCGCGGCTGGCGTTTCATCCGGCGTCGGAATTGCCGTTTGATGGGGCGTCGGTGGCGCGGTTCCGGGCGGCCTGGCGGGAGTTGTTTGGCGCCAAGGCGGTGGAGGACCCGGTTTATGTGTCGGTGTCGGAGGGGCATCGGCATCCGGGGCTGGAGCATTACGCGCCGCTATTCGCCGATACGATGGAGACGATTTTCGATTTTGTGCCGGGGGCTTCGGTCAGTCTGGATTTTAGGGTGGAGGAGGCGGTGGCGGCGCGGCTGGAGCTGATCGCGGACCATTTTGCGGAGCGGCGGGGGCCGGCGCGGAGTGGCGAGCAGCCGTATCGGCCGATCCCGCCAAATATGCTGTATCTGGATGAGGCGGGGTGGCGGGAGCGGGTGGCGGGGCCGGTGTTCGCGTTCTCGCCGTTTGGCAAGGCGGATGGGGCGGAGGGGATTGAGGCCGGCGGCCGGCCGGGCGCGATTCTCGCGGGGCAGCCGCTGGCGGCGTTTGATGGATTTGTGGAGCTCCGAAAAGGGTTTTTCGCGGCGGGGAAGACCGTGGTGGTGGCGGCCTGGAGTGCGGGGTCTCGGGAGCGGCTGGGGCTGATGCTGCGGGAGCATGGGGTTCGGGAGTCTCGGAACGTCGAGAATGCGGATGAGGCGCGGGCGTTGCCGAAGGGGACGGTGGGGCTGGCGGTGCTGGGGCTGGAGCGGGGGTTTGTGACGGACCGGCTGGCGGTGGTGGCCGAGCAGGACCTGCTAGGGCAGCGGATCGCGCGGCCGCCGAAGCGGCGGCGCAAAGCGGACCAGTTTATCGCGGATGCGACCGAGATGGCGGCGGGGGATCTGGTGGTGCACCAGGACCACGGGATCGGGCGGTATGACGGGCTGGAGGCGGTGGTGGTGAATGGGGCGGCGCATGATTGTCTGCGGCTGCTGTATGATGGCGGGGTGTTGTTTTTGCCGGTGGAGAATATCGATCTGCTTTCCAGGTTTGGACAGGAGGGGGATGGGGTTGCGCTGGACAAGCTCGGTGGGGCTTCCTGGCAGGCGAGGAAGGCGAAGGCTAAGAATAAAATTCAGGATATGGCGGCCGGGTTGATCCGGCTGGCGGCGGAGCGGCAGATGCGGGAAGCGCCGATGTTCGCCGCGGATGACGGCGGGTTCGCGGAATTTTGCGCGCGGTTTCCTTACACCGAGACGGAGGACCAGGCGCGGGCGGTGGCGGATGTGCTGGAGGATTTTGCGGCGGGCAAGCCGATGGACCGGTTGATTTGCGGGGATGTGGGGTTTGGCAAGACGGAGGTCGCGCTAAGGGCGGCGTTCGTGGCGGCGATGTCGGGCGCGCAGGTGGCTGTGGTGGTGCCGACGACGCTGCTGGCGCGCCAGCATTTTCGGGTGTTTTCGGCGCGGTTCGAGGGGTTGCCGGTGAGGGTGGCGCAGCTCTCGCGCATGGTGCCGGCGAAGGAGGCGGCGGCCGTAAAGGCGGGGCTGGCGGATGGCAGCGTTTCGATTGTGATCGGCACGCATGCACTGATGGCCAAGGGGGTTTCGTTTTCGGAACTTGGGTTGCTGATTGTGGACGAAGAACAGCATTTTGGGGTGGCGCATAAGGAGCGGCTGAAACAACTCAAGGCGGATGTGCACGTGTTGACGCTGACCGCAACACCGATTCCGCGGACGCTGCAGTTGGCGCTGACGGGGGTGAGGGATCTCTCCTTGATCACCACGCCGCCGGTGGATCGGCTGGCGGTTAGAACGTTTATCATGCCGTTTGATTCACTGGTGATACGCGAGGCGATCGCGCGCGAAAAATTTCGCGGCGGGCAGATTTTTTGCGTGGTGCCGCGGATTGAGGATCTGGACCCCATGGCGGCGCGGTTGCGGGAGATTGTGCCGGATATTCGCACGATCATGGCGCATGGGCGGCTGGCGCCGACGGAGCTGGAACGGGTGATGACGGAGTTTGGGGAGGGCAAATATGACGTGCTGCTCGCCACCAACATCGTGGAGAGCGGGCTGGATATGCCGGCGGTGAATACGCTGATTATTTATCGGGCGGATATGTTTGGGCTGGCTGGGTTGTATCAGTTGCGCGGGCGCGTGGGGCGGGGCAAGCAAAGGGGGTACGCTTATTTGACCTGGCCGGCTTATGCAAAGTTGTCGGCGGCGGCGGAGAAGCGGCTGGAGGTGATGCAGACGCTGGATACGCTGGGGGCCGGGTTTACGCTGGCCTCGCATGATCTGGACCTGCGCGGCGCGGGGAATCTGCTAGGTGATGAGCAGAGCGGGCATATTCGGGAAGTGGGGATTGAGCTTTACCAGCAGATGCTGGAGGACGCGGTGAATGCGATCCGGGCGGAGGGGAAGAAGGTAAAGGCGGAGGAGCGGGACTGGACGCCGAATATTAATTTGGGGCTGCCGGTTTTGATACCGGAAAATTATGTCTCGGATTTGCCGGTGCGGTTGGGGTTGTATCGGCGGATTGGGGCGTTGGCGGGGGATGCGGAGAGTGAGGCGCTGG
Organism: Acetobacteraceae bacterium; assembly: GCA_003137135.1. Classification (GTDB taxonomy): domain Bacteria; phylum Pseudomonadota; class Alphaproteobacteria; order Acetobacterales; family Acetobacteraceae; genus Acidocella. The sequence continues at coordinate 28,727 of PLFB01000135.1, read as the reverse complement.
CGGCGGAACTGGTGGATAGGTTTGGGAAGCTGCCGGCGGAGGTTGAGAATTTGTTGGAGACGGTGGCGTTGAAGCGGGCCTGTAGGGCGGCGGGGGTGGAGAAATTGGATGCGGGGCCGAAGGGGATGGTGATTGGGTTTCGGCGGAATGAATTTGCCAATCCGGGGGGGTTGATTGCCTGGATTGCTTCGCGTGGTGGGGTTTTCAAGGTGCGGCCGGATCATAAATTGGTGGTGGCGCGGGATATGGGGGTGAATGAGCGGGTGGGGATTGCGCGGGATGTTTTGGGGAATTTGGTGAGGTTGGCGGGGGTAAGGGAGGCGGCTTGAGGGCGGCTGGCGGAGTGTTAGAAATAATAACGATAAGACAGTAATGCTGTCGATTGTGCGTCGACGCACAAAGGACAGGTCAGTTGACCTGACGTAATTAACTGGTTGATTTTATGATTTATCTCAAAAATTCCTCGGTTTTATATCGTAATGAAGTGGTTTTTGCCGGGTTCTTTGGGGGGTGGGCGGAGATGGGTGTGAGGCGGGGAGCGGGGCTGGTTAGGGGATTTGTTGGTTGAAGGATTGGGATGGGTTTGGCGTGGGGGTTTGTTTTGGGGCGGTGATGTGTTCGGCGATGAAGCCGCGAGGGGGAGGCGTTGGCGGTTGCGCGCTGAGGGTGGCTTGGAAGGTGGGGGATGGGCGGACATGAGAAATGCATTCAGCGTAAAATACGGAAGGGGCAATTTTTCTACGTTTTGTGTGGCCGAAAAGCTCGGAATCTGATACAGGATGGGTAATTGTGTATCAGATTCACCCTTGAGGCATATTATCAGTTTAATTGAGACGACAAGAGAATGATTTTCGATGAGTCAGCATGGAATTCGGAAATGGGCACGACCAATTTCTTGTTTGCCGAAGAGTTAGAAGTATGTTCGGTGGCGCCGATACAAAATGTCGCCGCCGATCCCGATCCTAAGGCTTTTCATGTTTCACGCAATCGAAAAATTCTTCTCAAACAAAGCCAACGAAGCGATTTGGCCATGCTATTCATAGCCGCCATGTACTTCTTTTTTTCAATAGCTCATTTGGCATATGCAAATTCAGGTGGAACCGACCTTACAGAAGTTTGTCCGGTACTGCTCTCTCAGGCGGATGCTTTCTCGCGCGAATGTCTTTCAAATGCGTCTACTTACGAACACTATTTCGATGGGAGCCCCGAGACTCACTATGAATACATAGGGCCCTCAGTGCCTGGTTCGCATTTTGGTCTCGGCTGTACTTTGAATTCCAAGCATGAGATCGCGTTCCTTGGGATTTACTACACCATAGACGGAGATAATTTTAAGCTACCAAAAAATGCCATGCCAGGATATGTCGATTTTGATGGCAATATAGGGGTGCTGTTGAACGGAAAGCCCATCAACTTTCTAGTGGTTCGTCCTTTTGAAACGAAAACGATACCTCTTCCTTACTACGCGAGTGGTATAAAGAATTGTGAAAAACAAATCTCGCCAGACGGAAAGATCGACGATATACAGGGCGGAGGATTTTACGTTCAAGAGTCTGTCAGGAACGGAGCTTTATCGATTCGTGGTTGCTACACCAAAACTGTCTGTGCTGATGAAGAACAGTATGTCCAGATAGTAGGTGGCCAAGATCACGTTATCGTAAGAACTTCACTAGCTTTCGATTATTACATCGAAGATGGAGGCGGTCTTTTGTATAATATTGCTACGATAAAGAAATACTGCCCCGCCTTCAAAGCGCCGATACGACCAAATAGTCCGCTACCATACCCGGCGGTCAGCTTTCTTCGAGAAGTCTGTCTTATAGAAAATAATCGATAAACAAACCAATTGTCCGCTCTTTGCATTTTCAAATCCAGAGCGGATGAGCCGCTCCCGGCCAGGTCTCACCGTAAGGCGAACGTCCGCTAGCGCCTTCGTCGTTCGGATCGCTGTGCCCGATTCTCCTGCTATTACACTATTAGGTATACTGTATCAAAAATGGCCGCAACATAGGGTTAGGCCAGCCAACCGAGGGCGGCGGACTTTGGCCGAAAAATTTGACCGATTCTCGAAATCTATAGGAAATATAAGGAAGGTTCTTAGGGATTTTTTGGTGAAATGGGCGTGTGTCAAAAAAATGTCACATCGCTAACAATGGGGGAAATTTGATACAGTTCTCGGGAGATTTGTAGCAGATTGAAGGGGGTTTGAAAGCTGTAGGGGGGCGACGGGATTTTGGGAATGTAGCGGGTGGGGATGGGGGCGGTGCGCTCGTGGTGATGGGGCATGGTTTTGATTCGGTTTTTCGAGGAGGTGGTCGTGTTTTGTTGTTAGGTTCTTGGGGTGACTCCTGGGTTGCTTCGCTTCGCTCGCAATGACGAGGAAAGGCGCTGGCCATGACGGGAAAGGCGGTGCAATGACGGCGAAAGGCGCTGGCCATGACGGGGAGAGGCGGTGCAATGACCAGGAAAGGCGGTGCTATGACGAGGAAAGGCGCTGGCCGTGACGAGGAAAGGCGGTGCGATGACGAGGAAAGGGGCTGGGCATGACGAGGGAGGGTGCTCGCCATGACGCGTGAGGGGGCGCGATTAGGGGTGGGGCTGGGGGGTGAGCGGGCGTAGGCGGAAAAGCGAAGCGCCTTGCGCCATTTTTACGGGCGCACTGCCATGCCGGATCATCGTTCTTGACGTCTTGGAAGGGGTTTGTTCGCGGCGCGCGTGGCGAGAGGGATGGCGGCTATGCCGATGGGCGCGGGGGGCGGCAAGCAAAGATGGCGGAAGGCGCTTCGCTTTTCCGCCCTACGATTGGTCGAGGGGAGAAGGGACTGGCGGGGCGTGAATGGTGGGTTGCGCAAGGGCGCAACCCACAATACGGGTGTTGCCGCGATGAGATGTTAGAGCATCGACTTCCAAAAATAGTACGTGCAGCTGACGCCGGTGGGGGCGTCGGGGTGGTTTTGGGCCATCATGGTGCTGGCGATCTGGCCGGTGGCGGCGTTCTGGCCGGCGTTGTTGATGGTGTTGTACACCGGGCCGGAATTGCCACCGGCGATGTTGGAGGCTTGCGTGCTGACAACGTGTTTTTCGAGCGCCTGGCAGGTGTTGGCGCTGCCGCCGACGATCATGGGCACAACGAAGAATAACACGATCACGGTGATGATCGCGCCGATGGCTGGTTTCATTTTTTCAGGCTCCTGATTGGGTTTGGTCAAAAATCCGTGCAGCGGCCTTTTTGCTCCCAATCGCCGTAGCGGGTGGGCTCGGGGCCGGCGGGACCGCCGATTTCCTTCGGCTTTTCGGGCGCCGGTTTTGCGGCCGGCGCGGGCGGGGAAGTTTTGGCATCGTCGGTCATGGCCGGGAGTTGGGTTTGCTGTTGCCGCATCGCAAGTGAATCCTTGGTTAGGTTGAGTTGGGCAGGTTTTTTCTCTGGTTGTTTTCGGCGGCGTTGCTCATGAAAAGATGGATTGCCTCGCTTCGCTCGCAATGACGAGGGGCGTTAGAGGGTTTGCTTATTGGGTCACCGCGGCCTGGATGAGGCGTTGCTCGTCGAGCTTGCGCCAGGCGGCGTTTTGCGGCGCGTTGGCGAGGGACTCTTTGAACAGGGTGATGGATTCCGGGGTGAGGGCGCCGGCTTTTTCGGCGAGGGCTTCTGCCAGCAGGGCCTGGCCCTCGCTGGCGTCCGCCGAGTTGGGGTTGACGGTGGCGAGGTGGGCGCGCAGTTCGGTAATAAACGTGTCGATCTGGCTGGCGGCTTTGGCCTGCTGGGCGGCCCATTGGGCGTGCGGTTCGGAGGGGACCTGGTGGGTGTTGCCGGGCAGGTAGAGCAGGAAGGCCATGACGGGGATGGCGAGTGCTGTGGCGGCGAGGAGCCATTTGGCGCGGCCGTCCAGGGGCGTGTCGGACAGCGCGTCCGCGGCGAGGAGGCGGCGCTCGATTTCGAGCTTGGCGCCGGCGAATTCGGAGGCGGCGATGCGGGCTTCGGCGAGGTCGCGATGTAGCTCCGCGAGCTGGGCGCGGTGGATGGCCAGTGCTGCTTCGCGGCGGCCGCGGGCGGTGGATGGGCCGCGGAGGGCGAGCAGGAGGGGGAGGGTCAGGATAATGGCGAGGAGCGCCATGAGCAGGAAAATCATGATTCAGTCAGTTTTTCGAGGCGCGCGCGGTCGGATTCGGTCAGCGGCGGGGGCGGCGGCGGGGTGGATTTGCGGGCGAGAAAGAAAGCCCCGAAGCCGAGGGCGAGGGCGAGGAAAGGCGAGGCGTAGAGCAGGAAGGTGAGGGGGGAAAATGGCGGTTTGAGGAGGACGAAAATGCCGTAGCGCTGCACCATGAAGGCCATGATGGCCTGGTCGGAATCGCCGGCGACGACGTGCTGGCGGATGATGACGCGCAGCTGGTGGGCGAGGGAGGCGGAAGAACCCTCGATGGACTCGTTTTGGCAGACCAGGCAGCGAAGCTGGTCGCCGATGTTTTCGGCGCGGGTTTCCTGCGCCTGGGTGAGGGTGACGCCGTCGCGCTGGACGAGTTGGGCGAACGCGAGGGAAGGCAAAAAGACAAGGAGAAAAGCAAGAACTTCTTTTTTAAAAAAAATTCGCCTCGCCCGGGGAAGCAAAAAACTTTTGCTGGTGGGTTTGCGAGGCTTGTGCCGATTACGTTCGCCGGCCGGCGGACCTAATCGGCACTTGCCTCGCAAACCCTCCAGCAAAAGTTTTTTTGGTTCTTTTTTTTCAAAAAAAGAACTGCTTTCCTTGCTCATGCGTACTGATGCAGCATCGGGCCGAGCGTGCCCATTAGGACTTGATCGGTGAGCGCGCCTGCCCAGCGCCAGCGGACGATGCCGGCTTTGTCGATGAGGTAGGTTTCTGGGACGCCGTAAACGCCCCAGTTGATGGCGGTGAGGCCGGAGGCGTCGGCGGCGAGGCGGGTGTAGGGGTTGCCGTATTGGCTGAGGTAGGCGGCGGTGGCGGCTGGAGAATCCTGGTAGGCGATGCCCCAGATGGTGAGGCCGTTCTGGGCGAGGATGTCGAGGTTGGCGGCTTCCTGGGCGCAGGGGCCGCACCAGGAGGCGAACCAGTTGACCAGCATGGGGCGGGGTGGGGAGAGGAGGTCCGTGTTGGAGAAGCCTTGCTGGCCGTTGGTACCGGGGAGGGTGAAGGGCGGCGGGCGTTTGCCGATCAACGGGGATGGCAAAGCGTGGGGGTCGTAGTCGTTCGACTGCATGCGGCGCAGGATCGTGTAGAAGCCGGCGCCGGCAAGGGCGACCGCGGCCAGGGGGGCGGCGTAGAGGAGGTTGCGGCGGGTGGTCATGGGATTTTAGGCCGGGAGGCTTTCGGGCTTTTTCACTTTGGCGCGGGCGGGGGCGCCGATGCGCAGGCGCCGGTCGGACAGGGATAGGGCGCCGCCGAGGGCCATGATGAGGCCGCCGAACCAAATTTCCGGGGCGAGCGGGTGGTAGTTGAGGCGCAGTTCGGCGCCGCCGGACTGTTCCGCGGCGAAGACGACGTAGATGTCCTGGAAGAAGTTGGTGTGGATGGCGGCGTCGTTGGTGGTGACGCCGGCGGGGTTGACGAAGATGCGGCGGGAGGGGTGCAGGCTGAGGAAGGGTTTGCCGTGCGCGGAGATGGTGACATCGGCGATGCGGGCGGCGTAGTTGGGGCCGGGGGCGTCGTGCAGGGCGTCCAGCGTCCAGGTGTAGCCGGCCATGGTGGTGGATTGGCCGGGGGCGAGAATGATGACTTTTTGGGCGGCCAGCGTCATGCCGGCGATGCCGCAGACCATGACGCCGAAGCCGGCATGGCCGAGGGCGGCGCCGAAGGCGGCGCGGGGCAGGGCGGTGAGGCGGGTGGCGGAATCGCGTAAGGGGACGCGCAAAAATTTTGTGCGCTCGGCGATGTCGGTGATGGCGGAGAGGATGACCCAGACGCCGCCGGCGAGGCCGAGAGCGGTGATGTAGTTTGATTCACCCGTCATGACGACGAAGACGACCAGGGCGATGAGAGCGGCGACCCAGATGCGCTCGAGCGCGGGGCGCAGCGCGGCGCGCTTCCAGGGGAGCAGGGGGCCGATGGCCATGGCGAGGATGAGGGGAGCGGTTAAGGGGAGGACGGTCTGGTTGAAGAAGGGGGCGCCGACCGAGAGCTGGATACCGAACAGGAGGTCGGCGAAGGGGGGGTAGAGGGTGCCGGTAAAAACCACCGCGGCGATGGAGCAGAGGAAGATGTTGTTGACGATGAGGGCGGATTCCCGGGAGAGCGGCGAGAACATGCCGGTGGCGGCGAGCACGGGGGCGCGGAAGGCGAAGAGGAGCAACGAACCGCCGATGGTGACGCCCAACAAGGCGAGGATGAAGAGGCCTTGGTCGGGGGCGGCGGCAAAGCTGTGGACGGAGTTGAGGATGCCGGAGCGGACTAAAAACGTGCCGCTGAGGGAAAAGGAGAAGGTGGTGATGGCGAGGAGGACGGTCCAGGCTTTGAGGGCCTCGCGCTTTTCCACGACGATGGCGCAGTGCAGCAGGGCGGTGCCGGAGAGCCAGGGGAGTAACGCGGCGTTTTCGACCGGGTCCCAGAACCAGTAGCCGCCCCAGCCCAGGGTGTAATAGGACCACCAGCTTCCCAAAGCGATGCCGGAGGTCAAAAAACACCAGGAGAGCAGTGCCCAAGGGCGGACCCACCGGCCCCAGGCGGCGTCGATCCGGCCTTCGATGAGGGCGGCGATGGCGAAGGCGAAGGCGACCGAAAAACCGACATAGCCGGTGTAGAGCACGGGCGGGTGGAAGGCGAGGCCGGGGTCCTGCAGGATGGGGTTGACGCCGGCGCCGTCCAGCGGCGGCGGCCAGAGGCGGGTGAAGGGGTCCGAGACGGTGAGCGTGAACAGCAAAAAGCCCCCGGAGACGAGGCCGAGAACGCCGAGGACGCGGGCGCGTAGCGAGGCGGGCAGGTTGTGGCCGAACGCGGCGACGGTGGCGCCGCAGAGCGAGAGGATGAAGCACCACAGGATCATGGAGCCGTCATGGTTTCCCCACGTGCCGGTGATCCGGTAGATGAGCGGGACCAGGCTGGAGGAATAGTCGGCGACGTTTTCGACGGTGAAGTCGGAGACCACGCCGGCGTAGATAAGGGCGAGGAAGGCGGCGCCGATGGCGAGGAAGTGGCTCAGCGCCAGGGCCGGGGCGGCGCGCATGGCAGAGGGGTCGCGCAGGCCGGGAGCAAAAATGCCGATGACGCCTTGGGCGAAGGCGATGGCGACGGCGAGGGCGAGGGCGAAATGGCCGAGTTCGGGGATCATGCGGCTAAGTAAGGAAGAAAGGAAGGAAGAACTTCTTTTTTGAAAAAAAGAAGCAAAAAACTTTTGGTAGCTGGGGGCGGTGGCGATTGCGGTGCCAGAGATCGCAGGGAATCAAAAGTTTTTTGGTTACCCCGGGCGGGGCGCCATTTTTTCAAAAAAGTAACTGCTTTCCTTGTCTTAAAGAGGCGGAAGGCGCTTCGCTTTTCCGCCCTACGGGGTCCGGGCGAACTCATGAGCTGCTGCTTTTGACTTGGAGTGTGTTCCAGGTGCTGGCCGCGGGGGGCGGGCCGAATTTGGGGTTCCATTTGCCGGCGTTTTGCAAGGCTTGCTCGACGTCTTTGGGCATGTAGCTGGCGCCGTGTTTGGCCAAAACTTCGTCGGCGGAAAAAGTGTTGGATGAGGTCATGCTGCCGATGGCGACGACGCCCTGGCCTTCCCGAAAAAGGTCGGGCAGGACGCCTGAAAAAGTGACGGGGATGCTGGCCTGGCCGTCGGTGACGTCGAAATGGGTGGTGGGGGTGCCACCCACGACGGTGGTGGCGACGGTGCCGACCTGGACGATGCCGCCGAGCCGGAAACTCATGCCGGGGGCAGGGTTTTTGGCCAGCACCTCGCGCGGGGAGAGGAAATAGGTGAGGGTGCTGGATAAGGCGGTGAGGGAGAGCGCGGTGGCGGAGCCGACGCCGATGGCGCAGGCCGCGAACAGATAGAGGCGGCGCTTTTTGCGGGGGGTCATTTGTTGGCTTCGGTCTGGGCGAGGCGTCTGGTGGCGTTCCGGTAGCGGGCGAGGGTCAGCGCCGAGACGGCGGCCAAAAAAATCACCGAGACGGCGTAGGCGCCATTGATGAAGGCGGCGAACTGGCTGGTGTTGAGGAGAGTCATGACCGCTCGGCCGCGGCGAGTAGCAGATTACGGGTTTTTTTCTCCATGATCGAAGCGGACATGCGGGCGACGACCAGGGTGATGAAGGTGAGATAAAAACCGAGCGAGGAAATCAGCAGCGGATAGAGCATGGTGATGTAGATTTTCGAGCCGCCGCTGATCGATATTGTGTTGCCCTGGTGCAAGGTGTTCCACCATTGCACCGAGAACACGATGATCGGCAGATTCACCGCACCGACCAAGGCCAGAATCGCGGCCGCCCGATGCCCATGCTGCGGATTGTCGAAGGCGCGGATCAGGGCGATGTGGCCGAGATAGAGGAAGAACAGGACCAGGACGGAGGTTAGGCGCGCATCCCATACCCAATAGGCGCCCCACATCGGTTTGCCCCAAAGCGCGCCGGAAACCAGGCAGACGAAGGTGAAGCCGGCGCCGACCGGGCCGATTTCCTCGGCCGCGATGTCCGCGAGGGGGTGGCGCCAGATCAGGGAGAAGAACGAGGCGACGGCCAAAGCGGCGTAGCCGGCCATCGCGACCCAGGCGGCGGGGACGTGGACGTACATGATGCGGGCGGCGTCGCCCTGCTCCCAGTCTGCGGGAGCGAAATAATAGCCCCAGATCAGGCCGGTGACAGTGAGGATGAGGGAGAAGCCGGCGAGCCAGGGCAGGCACGGGCGCGCCAGGCGCAGGAAGCGGCCGGGGTTGGCGTAGCGGTGCAGCCAGGAGGCGCCACCAGCCGGAACGGCGCTTGGCGCCAGGACGTTTTCGTTCATGCAGGTCTATTAAGCGATGCGGGAGGGAATTTGAAGCGGGGCAAAGACGTTGTATGTAAAGTTATGTTGACAGGGCAGGCGAGACAAAATGCAGTTTATACTGATTGGGCATGACGGGCCGGGTGGGCTGGAGATTCGCAAGACGACGCGCGGGGCGCATATTGACTACTGGATCGGCGCCGGCGGCGTGCTGTTCGCGGGGCCGCTGCTGGGTGCGGACGGCTATCCGTTCGGGAGCATTTTGGTGATCGAGGCGGCGGACGAGGCGGCGGCGCGCGCCAAATTCGCGGCTGACCCGTACGCGATGGCGGGGCTGTTCGAAAACACCAGCGTCAGCGGGTTTAAGCTGTTCATCGAGAAGGGCGTGCTGATTGCATGAATTATTGGCTGGTGAAGTCGGAGCCGGATGCGTTTTCCTGGGAGCAGCAGGTGGCACGGAAAGTGGAGCCGTGGACGGGCGTGCGGAACCATACGGCAAAGTTGAACCTGAAGGCGATGAAAAAGGGGGATTTGGCGTTTTTCTACCATTCCAATATCGGCAAGGAAATCGTCGGCATTGTGAAGGTGGTGAAGGAGGCGTATCCGGACCCGACTGCGGAGAAGGGCGACTGGGTCGCGGTGGATATGCAGGCCGCGCGGGCCATGAAGGCGCCGGTGACGCTTGCAACAATCAAGGCGGACCCCAGGTTTGCCGAGATGGCGCTGGTGCGGCTCTCGCGGCTTTCGGTGGCGCCGGTGAGCGAGACGGAATGGCGGGCGATCTGTGAATTGGGCAAGGTGAAGTCCTAGATGGAGACCAGAAACATGGCGGAAGACAAAGCGATTTTGGGCGGCGGGTGCTTTTGGTGCCTGGAGGCCTCGTATCTGGAATTGCGCGGGGTCACAAAAGTGCAGTCGGGCTATGCCGGCGGGCATGTGGCGAACCCGAGCTATAAGCAGGTTTGTTCCGGGAATACGGGGCACGCCGAGGTGGTGGAGGTGACTTTTGATCCCGCGTTGATTTCCTATGCGGATTTGCTGGATGTGTTCTTTACGATCCATGATCCGACGACGCTGAACCGGCAGGGCGGGGATGTGGGGACGCAGTACCGCTCGGTGATCTTTTTCGCCTCGCCGGCGCAGGAGAGCGCGGCGCGCGCGGCGGTGGAGAAATTCGCAAAAATCTGGGACGGCAAGATTGTGACGGAAATTTTGCCGGCGCCGGTTTTCTGGCGGGCGGAGCCCGAGCACGACAATTATTTCGCGCGCAATCCATATGCCGGGTACTGCCAGGCGGTGGTGGCGCCGAAGGTCGCAAAAGTGCGGAAGGGTTTTTCGGACCGGCTGAAAAGCAAGGCGGCCTGAGGCAGCGGCGCCGGCAAAAAGTTTTGGATGCCGCGCCGGCATGACGAGGCGCTTGGGCTGAGGTGTGGTGTGGGTGCGCAGACTCTGACATTCCGGTTTTTTGAGGCTGGGCTGGCGGCGGCTGAAAAATTGCTGCCTAAAAGCTACCCCGGGCACGCCGCGGAAAAACTCGTTGAAATTTCGGGAACGAAACCATCGGCGGGCGCGCGAGAGGGACTGGCGCGGCTGATGGCGGCGCTGGATGCTGATTCCGAGTTGACGATGTTCGGGCGGCTTTCGGTGCGGTTCGACTGCCTCCGCCTGCTGCGGAACGCGCAACTGGTGGACGATACGTTGTCGGAACGGCCGCGGCTGGCGGCGGCGAACGTTTCGAGTCCCATCTTCATTCTGGGGCTGCCGCGCAGCGGCACGACGTTTTTGCACGCGTTGCTGGCGGCCGATGAAGAGAATCTGGTGCCGCGGAACTGGCAGACGATGTATCCGGCGCCGCGGCCGGCGGGGTTTGCCGCGCGGCGCAGCCAGAATGCCCGCAAGGTGGAACGGCAGTTGCGGTTTTTCGCAAGCCTGGCGCCGGGTTTTGATGAGCACCATCCGGTCACCGCGGACAGTCCGCAGGAATGCAGCGAGATCACGGCGTGCGTGTTTCAGAGTTTGCGGTTCGACACGACGTATCGGGTGCCGCAACATTTGGCGTGGATGGATGCGCACGGGCATGACGAGGCGTTCGCGTTTCACAAGCGGTTTCTGCAGGTGTTGCAGGCCGGGTTGTTGGACAAGACGTGGGTGCTGAAATGTCCGGACCATACGTTTGCTCTGGATGCGATTTTGAAAACCTATCTGGATGCGCGGTTCGTGGTGGTGCATAGAAATCCGGTGGCGGTGTTCGGGTCGGTCGCGCATCTGACGGAGATTCTGCGCAAGCCGTTCGTCAAAAATGTGGACCCGGAGGAGATCGGGCGGCAGGTGACGGAGCGCTGGATCGACGGGGCGGAGCGGCTGGTGGCGTTCGACCGGCGGGCGGATGTGCCGGCAGAGCGAAAGATTCATATGCAGTACGAGGAATTGGCGGGCGCGCCGCTGGCGGCGGTGGCGCGGATCTACCGGCATTTCGGGAAAAATCTGGCGCCGGACGCGGCGGCGGCCATGGCGGCCGAGCTGGCGGCGAAACCGCGCGGCGGCTATGCCGGGCAACGGCAATACGGGCTGCAAAAATTCGGGATTCAGCCGGAGTCGCTGGCGCCGCGCTTTGCGCCGTATATGGATTATTTTCACGTGCTGCCGGGCGTTGGTTAAAAAGTAAAAAGCCAGCAGTTTTTTTCAAAACGGAACTTCAGGCTTTCCTCTGGCGCGCTTTCGGCTCTCGCCACTATAGAGACCACCAAACCAAAGCGGGCGATGATTCGGATGCGGGGTATGGCGGCACGCATGGCGCATGGAGCCTGGCGGCTTCTGCCGATGAATTTCAGGCGGGAGACGATGGCCGGCGTGGCGGCGCGGCTGGTGCAAAAGCCGGATGCGGTGCCGCCGGAGACAAGCCGGGGGGTGATCGTCGCCGGGGACGTGGCGGGGCCGAACGGACTGGCGGAAACCGCCAGGATGATTTTTTCCAGCGCGGAACGGCACGGTTTTTCGCGCGGGTTTGTGCCGTTGGGGCTGCCGAGCGTGGTGCCGGCGCCGGCGGCGGCGGAAATTTTGCCGCGCGATGCGGCGCTGGTGGCGGTGGTGAACGCGCCGATTCTGCCGGTCGGGCTGCTGCGCTATCCCAAAGGCTTTTTGGCCGGGCGGCGCGTCATCGGGGTGTGGGCGTGGGAATTGCCGGTGGTGCCCAGCACCTGGCGGTTCGGGGCGAAATTCGCGCATGAAATCTGGGCGCCGAGCCAGTTCACGGCGGACGCGCTGGAGCGCCTGGCGCCGGGGCGGGTCCGGGTGGTGCCGTATCCGCTGGCGGCGGCGGACCTGGCGGTGGCCGGCGACCGGGCCAGCTTCGGGCTGCCCGAGCATAAAGTGCTGGTGTTGACGGTGTTCAATCTGTCATCATCGATGGAGCGGAAAAATCCGCTGGGGTCCATCGCGGCGTTCCGGGCGGCTTTTGGCGAGCGCGCGGACGTGCTGTTTGTTTTGAAATTATCGGGCGTGGAAGATTATCCGGCGGATCTGGCGGTGATACGGGCGGCGGCGATGGGTGCTGTCAATATATTGGTGATGACGGAGACGCTGCCGGAGCCGCGGCTGCGGGGGCTGATCGCGGCCTGCGATATTTTGCTCTCGCTGCATCGCTCGGAGGGGTTTGGGCTGATGCCGGCGAGCGCAATGCTGTTGGGGCGGCCGGTGATCGCCACCGCGTGGTCCGGGAATTTGGATTTCATGACGGCGGACAATGCCGCGCTGGTCTCCTGCAAGCTGGTTCCCGTGCGCGATCCGCGCGGAACCTATCAGTTGCCGGGGGCGCTGTGGGCCGAGCCGGATCGGGAGGAGAGCGTGGCGTGGCTGCGGCTTCTGGTGGATGATGCCGGGCTGCGGGCCAGCATGGGGGCGGCGGGCCAAAATTTTGCGCGCGAAAAACTGGGTGAGACGGCGTTGCTGGCGGCGTTCTCGGCCAATGGCATCTTGCGTTAGGCGGTGCCCGGTATGTCTCTGCCCATGAGCAAGGCGATCGGCGAGCGCGCGCAGGCGGTGCCGGCGGCCGGATTGCCCCGGAAAATATTGGTCTGGCACTGGGGGCGGCGGGGCGCGGGGCCGGTATTCGCGGCACGGCTGGCGGCGGCGTTCGCGGCGCTGGAGGGCTGCGGGGCGGCGCTGTCTCTGGCGGCGGGGGCGGAAATTCTGGCTGGGCCCGGGGCGCCGGACTGCGCGTGGCGGGAGCCGACCTATGGCACTGCGCTGGGTGCGGCGCTGCAGCTGGTGATCGGGCCGGCGCAGGCGGCGCGGATCGACCGGGAGATCGCGGCGATCGCGCCGGCCATGGCGATCTGCGCGATGCCGGCGTTTCTGGACCGGCGGATGGCGGCCGGGTTGCGGCGCGCGGGTGTGCCGTACGCGGTGGTCGTGCATGACGCGGCGGGGCACCCGGGGGAGGCGCTGAATTTTTGGGCGGTCGGGCAGAACCGTCTGTTTGGCGAGGCGGTGGCGCTGTTTCCACTCTCGGGGCATGTCGAGGCGATGCTGCGGGCGCAGGGGTTTGGCGCGAAAATCAAGAAGCTCTGGCATCCGCCGTTCAGTTTCGGCGCGCCGGCGCCGGCGCCGCTGCGCCACGGCGGCAAGCCGCGGCTGCTGTGCTTTGGCCGGCTGCTGCCGTATAAGGGGTTGGATTTGCTGGCCGATGCGCTGGCTAGTTTCGCGCCAAACGCGCCGTTTGAGGTGCGGGTGTGCGGGGATGGGCCGAAATCGGCGGACCTGGAGCGGCTGCGGGCGATGGCGGGCGTGACGGTGGACCACAGGTGGATACCGGAGGCGGAATTGGCGGGGTTGATCGCCTGGGCGGACGCGGTGGTGCTGCCATACCGGGAGGCCAGCCAGTCCGGCGTGGCGGCGGCGGCGGTCGCGCAGGGGCGCTACGTGCTGGCGACAAATGTGGGCGGGCTGCCGGAGCAACTGGTGGGCGTGCCAGGCGCGAAACTATGCGCGCCGAACGGCGCGGCGATCGCGGAAGGGCTGCTGACGCTGTTCGACAGCGAGCCGGCGGCGCCAAAAGACGATTCCGCCGAGGACTGGAAGCGGTTCGGAGGAGAGATGATTGAAATTTTGAAGGGAGCCAGGAAAGTAGCGCTTTTTTGAAAAANNCCGTTAAGCGCCGCCGCTGGCGGCGCTTAACGGCAATCCCGGCCCCCACTCCCCCAGGAGCAAAAATTTTTTTGCCGCGGTCGCGGGCGATCAGCTGGGCGGCTCGCCCACGGTCAGCCAGGCGGAATCCCGGTTGGTTTTGAGGGCCATGGCGAGGCGTCCGGTCCAGGAGTGGTTGCCGTACCAGGCGGTTGCGGTGCTGGCGGTGAGGCTGAGAATGGCGAGCGTGTGGCGGGGCGGCGAAAATGGCCGCAAGGGTTGGCCGGCAAGGGCGCGGCGGAGGTTGGCGGCGAGCGTGCGGCCCTGGCGGACCGCGATCGCGCCGGAGCGCGGCAGTTTCGTGGGAAACAGCGCGCAGTCGCCGGTGGCGAAGACGTTTTCCTGGCTCTCCAGTTGCAGGGTTTCGCGCACGCGCAGAACCGGCTCGGGCGTGTAGGCGCGCAGCACTTCGTCCATCATGAGGGGCATTTTCGGGAGGACGGGGATTTTGGCGGCGTTCAGGTGTTTGAACACAGCCTGGCGAACCGGCTTCGGGGCGCCGTCCAGGATCGTGCCGGAGGCCATGATGGTAATGCGCGCTTTTTTGCTGAGGCGGATGCGCAAGGCCAGGGCCAGTTCAATCGCGGCGGCGCCGCCGCCCAGAATGGCGATGTCGGGCCTTGGCATTTGCGCCCATCTTTCCAGGCGGCGCAAAAACTCGCCGATCGGCTTGACGCCGCCATCGAGCGAGGCGCCGGTGGAGATGGCCAAAAAATCGAAGTGCACAGGCTCGCCTTCGCTCAGCCGCGCCCAGTTGCTGTCAAAGCCCAGAAATTTGGCGTCGATGAAGCGGGCGCCGCAGGTTTTCGCCAGGCGGCCGGCGTCGATATAGGCTTGTTCGGGCGGAATGTCGCCGCGGATGAGCGCCGGCAGCGCGCCGGTGTACCAGGCTTTTTCTCCGTCGTTGACGAGAACGAATTCCGCGTCCGGCAAGTTTTTGGAAAGCAGGCGTAGAGCGGCGATGTTGGCGTGGCCCGCGCCGGCCAGGATGACACGCTGTTTAATCTTCACAACGGCATAACGTAGCTGGAAAATGTCAATATGAAATTGAGGAAATAGCGCATTTTTGAGAAAACGTCGGCACCATCAGGCGAAAAGTCGGCCAAATCCCAAGCCTATTGAGCGGCCAAAGTTTGGCCGCCCAACAACCTGGGAGATTTAGAAATTTTTTGGTTACCCCGGGCGGGGCGCCTTTTTTTCAAAAAGTAACTGCTTCCTTTCACTAGAGCGCGCGTTCGAGGGTGCGGGCGATGCGCAGGAGGTGGTTGTCGCGGTACAGGGCGGTCGCGAGTTGCACGGCGCGGGGCAGGCCGGCGGCGGTGACGCCGACGGGGACGGAGATGGCGGGCTGGCGCGTGAGGTTGAACAAAAACGTCCAGGGTGCCCAGTCGTTCCAGAGGGCGTGGACCGGGTCGGTCGGTTTGGCGGTGAGGCGGGGGGCGCAGTGCGGCACCGTGGGGCAGATCACGGCGTCAAAGGTTTGGTGGAGCATGGCCATGGCGTGCGCCGCCTGCACGCGCTGGGCTTCGGCTTCCAGCATGTCCAGGGCGGTTACGTCCTGAAAGCGGCAGGCGACGTCCATAAGTCCGGGGTCGAGCTGGTGGCGGCGTCCGAGCGGGATGGTTTCGACCAGGCGGCTCAAGGCCGCGCCCCAGATTCTGGGGAAGATTTCCGAACAGTCGGGTAGTTTGACGTGCGCGATGTCGATGCCGGCGCCGGCTTCTTCCAGAACTCTGCAGGCGATGTGCAAGGCGTCGTGGCCGTCCTGGTCCACCGGCGCGTTGAAGCCGGGCGAGGGGAGGATGGCGATTTTCATGCCATCGACGCCGTCCTCGATGCCGGTGCGCCAGTCGCGCGGGTTTTCCGGCAGGGAAAATGGGTCGCGCACGTCGAAACGGGCCAGGATGGTGAGCAGCAGCGCGGCGTCGCGCACCGTGCGGGTGATGGGGCCGGCGCAGGCGACGTGGCCGAAGGCGCCGAGCGGCCATTGCGGAACGCGGCCAAAACTGGGTTTCAGGCCGACGACGCCGCACCAGGCGGCGGGAATGCGGATGGAGCCGCCGGCGTCGGTGCCGACGTGAAGAGGTCCGAAGCCGGCGCCGGCGGCCGCAGCAGCGCCGGAGGAGGAGCCGCCGGCGGAATGCGCCGGGTGCCAGGGGTTTTTGGTGCTGCCGTGCAGCGGGTTGTCGCTCGGAGTTTTCCAGCCGTATTCGGTGGTGGTGGTNNTTGCCGATGATAACGGCGCCGGCGGCTTTCAGCGCGGTGGTGATGGGCGCGTCCACGGTAACCGGGTCGGCGCTGGTGAGCAGGCTGCCGCGGCGGGTGGGCAGGCCGGAGATGTCGATGAGGTCCTTGATGGTGACGGGCACGCCGTCCAGCACGCCTTCCGGCGTGCCGGCGGCCCAGCGGACGGTGCTGGCGCGGGC
The DNA here is from genome assembly GCA_003137135.1 of Acetobacteraceae bacterium. Classification (GTDB taxonomy): domain Bacteria; phylum Pseudomonadota; class Alphaproteobacteria; order Acetobacterales; family Acetobacteraceae; genus Acidocella. The sequence goes on along the minus strand of PLFB01000135.1, from coordinate 12,208 downwards.
GGCCTGCAAAGCCTGCGGATTCATCGCGGCGAACGCGTTGATGGTGGGGTTTTCGGCGGCGATGCGCTCGGTGACGGCGAGCAGGGCTTCGAGCGGCGAGAGGCTTTTGTTCTTGTAATGCGCCAGCAGCACTTCCGCGCTCATCATCGCGGGGTCGAGCGTGGCGGTGGGGGCCGGGCTGGCCGGCGCGATTTTGCTCAGGTCAGCCAAGCCGGCACCGGGAGATTTTTGCTCGCCAGGAACGCGGGGTTGAACAGTTTGGACTGGTAGCGGGCGCCGCCGTCGCACAGAATGGTGGCGACGGTGTGGCCGGGGCCCAAGGTTTTGGCGACGCGGATGGCGGCGGCGACGTTGATGCCGGCGGAGCCGCCGACGGAAAGGCCTTCGTGGATGAGCAGGTCGAAAACCTGTTCGAGGGCCTCGGCGTCGGGGATTTTTTCGGCGCCGTCGATGACGACATTTTCCAGGTTGCCGGGGACGCGGGACTGGCCGATGCCTTCGGTGATGGACGAGCCGGTGACGGTCAGGTCGCCGCCGGTGACCCAGGCGTAGAGGTTGCTGCCTTCCGGGTCCGCCAGGATGATTTTTACGGCGGTATTATGGGCTTTCAGGGCAAGGCTGACGCCCGCCAAGGTGCCGCCGGTGCCGCAGGCGCAGGTAAAGGCGTCGATTTTGCCGCCGGTCTGGGACCAGATTTCTTCGCCGGTGGTGGCGCGGTGGCCTTCGCGGTTGGCGAGGTTGTCGAACTGGTTGGCCCAGACCGCGCCGAGCTCTTCGGCCAGGCGGCGGGAGACGTGGACGTAGTTGCCTTGGTCTTTGTAAGGTTTGGCGGGGACAAGGCGGAGGTCGGCGCCGATCATGCGCAGAAAATCGATCTTTTCCTGGCTCTGCGTTTCGGGCATGACGATAACGCATTTGTAGCCCCGCGCATTGGCGACAAGGGTGAGGCCGATGCCGGTGTTGCCGGCGGTGCCTTCAACGATGGTGCCGCCGGGTTTGAGCGTGCCGTCGCGCTCCGCGGCTGCGATGATGGCGAGGCCGGCGCGGTCCTTGACGGAGCCGCCGGGGTTCATGAATTCGGCCTTGCCCAAGATTTCGCACCCGGTGGCGGCGCTGGCGCGGCGCAGGCGGATGAGCGGCGTGTTGCCGATGGCGCCGGCCAACCCGTCCGCCACAAGACGCTCCGCTTGGGAGGTGGTTTCCATCATGTTGAGTCCTCGCTATGCTCCCATCCAAGAGGTCGGCAAACCGTCCAGGAGGCCAGTATGATCGAAGATTTAACGCCGCGACAGGTCTGGGAGGCGCTGATGAGCAACCCCGATGCGGCCCTGTGCGACGTGCGCACGAATGCGGAATGGAGCTTTGTGGGGGTGCCGGATCTGAGCCAGACCGGCAAGCAGCCGGTGCTGATCCAGTGGCAGGTGTTTCCGACGATGCAGCCGAACCCGAAATTTCTGGAGGCGATGCAGGCGGCGAATTTGCAGACCACGGACCACATCTATTTTCTATGCCGCAGCGGGGCGCGCAGCCACGCCGCGGCGGCGGCGGCCAAGGCGGCCGGGTACAAGCATGTTTTCAACATAAAGGACGGCTTTGAGGGGCCGCCGGATGCGCGCAATCACCGCGGGACGATCGCCGGGTGGAAACATGAGGGGCTGCCCTGGAAGCAGGGGTGATGCTGTCCCGGTTTTTCGCCGGTCGGCGCAAGCGCGCCGCGATCCGCGGTTACCTGCGGGTGCTGCCGCGGCTGCTGGCGAAGGAATACGGCGCCAGCCGGTATTACACACCAGCGCAAGTTCGGAGCACGATCGAGCGGGCGGGGTTGGACACCACGTATAGTTGTTACGCGATCACGCTGTTTTCAAGCGAAACGGATTTTCAGGCGTATCACCAGGCGATCGGAGAAGATTGCGATTTTGCCGCGATGCGGGCTGAAATCGGCCATGCGCATTTTCACGGCAACGCGGATTTTACGGCGAGCGATGTGGCTTCGCACGCTGCCGGATGGGATGGGCACGCCGCCGGACATGGGGCCGGGCATGGCTCGTTTGATGGCGGCGGCGGGCACGGGCATTAGGGTTGTTTTGCAGCCGGGTTGTATTGGTGAAAGCCGGGCTTACGTTTGGTTCACAAGAGTGCCACGGCGCAGAAAGGAGATTTTCCATGACGGCTGAGAATCCGCGTGTTGCTGAGCATCCGGTTGACCGGATTTTTCTGGACCGGTGGTCGCCGCGGGCGTTCACCGGGGAGGCGATGCCGCAGGCGACATTGTTCACGATTCTGGAGGCGGCGAAATGGGCGCCTTCATCGTATAACTCGCAGCCTTGGCGGTTTTTGTACGCGATGCGGGATAATGCGCATTGGGACCATTTTCTGGGGCTGCTGAACGAGTTCAACCAGTCCTGGGCTAAAACCGGGTCGGTGATCATGTTCGTGGTGTCCGAGACGACGATGGCGATGCCGGGCAAGGATGCGCGGGTGCCGTCTCACAGCCATTCGTTTGACGCCGGGGCGGCCTGGGGGTCGCTGGCGCTGCAGGCGTCCATGCTGGGGTGGCACGCGCATGGCATGGCCGGCATTCATTATGACCGGGTCAAGACCGAGCTGAAGGTGCCGGATGATTACAGGGTTGAAGCCGGGATCGTGATCGGGAAGCTGGGGCCGAAGACGCTGCTGCCGGAGATGCTGCAGGCGCGGGAAATGCCGAGCCCAAGGAAGCCGCTGGCGGAGATTGCGTTTGAAGGCGGGTTTTAGAAAAGAAGGAAGTAAGCAGTTACTTTTTTTGAAAAAAAAGTAACCAAAAAAACTTATTCGGGCGGGCGTGGCCCCTCCGGTGTCTCTTTAATCGCCCCTCACAGGGGCGATTAAAGAGACACCGGAGGGGCCACGCCCGCCCGCAAAAGTTTTTTGCGCGCTTTTTTTCAAAAGAGCGCTGCTTTCTTAGGCTACTTTATGAATGCGTGCCCGCTGGTGCGGCGGCATGGGCTGGGTCCAAGGGGCTTCGGCCAGGGCTTTTTCCATGTCGTGTTTGCCGGCCGCGCGGCGGGCGGCGATGGAGAGGCGGGAGAATTCGGCGTCGCTGTTGGGGATGTGGGCTTTGTCCGGGTGGAAGATGATGTGGACGAGGTCGAGGCGGCCTTGGGTCATGGCGGGNNGCGTGGTTGGCGGCGGTTTCGACGGTTTTCAGGTCGCGGCCGGTGCGGCCGGCGTATTGGATTTGCTTGGCGCGCCAGAACACGTCGTTCATGGTTTCCGGCGGCGGGCCGGCGGCCTGCCAGAGGTCGATGACGAAAACCAGGAGCGGTTCCGGCCCCTGCGCGGCGGCGACGGCTTCGAGCGGCGTGTTGGAGACGCAGCCGCCGTCCCAGTAATAGGTGCCGTCGATGGCGGTGGCGGGAAAGCCGGGGGGCAGGGAGCCGCTGGCGATGACGTGGTCGGGGGTGAGGGTTTTTTCGTGGTTGTCGAAGAATTTGAGGTCGCCGGTTGCGAGGTTGGTGGCGCCGAGGGTGAGGCGGGTGGTTTTCTGGTTGATGCGGTCGAAGGTGGTGAAGCGGGGTAGTGTCTGGCGCAGGATGGAGGTATCGTAGAAGCTGAGTTCGGCGGGGGTGGCGTGGGTGAGGAAATAGGGGCTGAGGAGGCGGGGGGAGAAGAAATGCGGCTGGCCGATGGTCAGGGCCTCGCCGTTGCTGAACTGGTTGTGCAGGATTCTTAGGGGCAGCGAGGGTGGCAGGCCGGGGAGGTCTGGCCAGGAAATGGCTTGCCAGAATTCGGTGAGGGATTCGAGACGTGTTTCGGGCGGGTTGCCGGCGATGATGGCGGCGTTGAAGGCGCCGATGGAAATGCCGGCGAGCCAATCCGGCTGATAGCCGGCGTTTTGCAGGGCTTCGAAGGCGCCGATCTGGTAGGCGCCGAGCGCGCCGCCGCCTTGCAGCACCAGGGCGATTTTGGGCGGCGGCTCGGGTGTTTTGGGCGGCGGACTTGGGCGTGGTTGGCGGGGCTTGCTTTCGGCCGGCATGATAAAACTCCTGACCGGCCGGCGTGGAAAAGTTTAACTCGGCTGGCCGCCGTTGGGGAGCATAGGCAGTTCGTTGCATTGCAGCAAGGTTTCCGCGGGCAGAAACGAACGCGCGGTGGCGGGGATGCCGGTTTCGAAGGGCGTGGCGTCTGCCCAGAAGCGGGTTTGGAATTTTTGCGCGTTGACCTGGTAGGGGCGGTCCCAGGTGAAGCCCATCTCGGCGACTTCGCGCAGGAACGGGGAAAATAGGCCCAGGACTGGCAGGAGTGTTGCCGGCGGGGACATGATTTTGGGTTTGGCCCCGAGAGTTGCGGCGCCGAGGGTGATGAGGTCGCGGGCGGTGCGGGTGGGGGCGCAGGGGACGTGCCAGACCTGGCCAAAAACATCGTCGGGGGCGTCGAGCAGGGTGACGGCAGCGCGCGCGATGTCCGGGACGTAGGCGAAATCGTGCGGTTGGTCCGGGGAATTCAGGAAGATCGCGGATTTTTTGCGGGCGAGGCGTTCGAAAACCGCCGGGCCGAGTTGGGAGAGGGTAACGCCGGGACCGTAGAAATCCGGGGCGCGCAGGGCGGTGAAGCGGATTTTGCCGGCGGCGGCGGCGGCTTGCCAGATGCGGGTGATGGCGGCGCGGGTGGCGGGTTTGGCGCCGTGCGTGGTGAGGGGCATGGCCTCATGCAGGGCGGAGGTTTGCGGGCCGTACATGTAGAGATTGTCGATGAAGACGGCGCGCGCGCCGGTGGCGGCGCAGGCATTGACCAGGTTGGTCATGGCGCGCGGCCAGGAATTTTGCCAGACGCGGGCGTCGTAGGCGAAGCCGACGGCGAAGACAATTTGCGCGGCGCCCGTGGCGGCCGCCAGCACGGATTCCTGGTCCAGAACGTCGCAGGACACGAATTCGGCCTGCGGCGACAGGTCTTTTGGCCGGGTGCGCTGGGCGATGCGGATGCTCGTGCCGCGGGCCAACAAGGCGGCGGCGGTGGCGCGGCCGGTGGCGCCGTAGCCAAAAATGACGATGGGCTTGTCCATGGTTGGTTCTCCTTCGCCACACAGATAGCGTAAGGCTTGGCATATTAAAAATGCATTGTTATGATCTTCAGTATGCGTGAAGTGAATATAGCGGGATTGGATTTGAATCTGGTGCCGGCGCTGGAGGCGCTGCTGCGGCGGAAAAACGTGACCCGGGCGGCGGCGGATGCCGGGCTGAGCCAGCCGGCGATGAGCCGGGCGCTGGCGCGGCTGCGGGATATTTTTGGCGACGAGCTGCTGGTGCGGACGCGGCAGGGCTATGTGCTGACGCCGCGGGCGGAGGCGATTGTGCCGGCGCTGGCGGCGGCGGTGCGGGATTTGCGGCAGGTTTTCGAGGCGCCCAAATTCGATCCGCTGGCGGAGCGGCGGGTGGTGCGGCTGGCGGCTTCCGATGCGCAGACGGTGCTGCTGGTGCCGGGGATTGCCGCGCGGCTGTCGGTCGCGGCGCCGGGGGTGGATTTGCGGGTGGAGAGCTATGCGCCTGGTTTGCCCGAGCGGGCGGCGAACGGGGCGATCGATCTGGTGTTCGCGCTGGAGACGACGCCGCTGCCGCCGGGGGTTTTCAGCGAGGTGATCGGCGAGGATGAGCTGGCGCTGGTGATGCGAAACGGGCACCCGGCGGCAGCGGCGGCCTGGACGCTGGCGGATTATGGCCGGTTTTCGCATGTCGGCGTGGCGCTGCTGGGGGATGGTCAGTCGGAGATCGACGCGATGCTGGCGGCCGCGGGGTTTTCCCGCCGGATCGCGGTGGTGACGCCGCATTTCGTGGCGGCGCTGGCGACCGTGGCGGCGACGGATTTTGTGACGACGGTCTCGGCGGCGCTGGCGCGGCGGTTTGCCGGGGAATTCGGGCTGGCGGTGCGGACGCCGCCGTTTGAGAGGACCGGGCTGCGGACCACGCTGGTGTGCTCGCATGTGCGGGCGAGGGATCCGTTTCTGGTGTGGTTCAGGGCGTTGGTGCGGGAGGTGGCGCGGGAGGTTTTCGGGCGGTGAATTAACTGATTGTTAGGGAATTGGGTTTTAGGGTGACCGGTCTGCAGTTCGAAAAGGCCGGATGCGGGGATGAAACCTGTTTTGGTGGTGGGGGCGGGGTTTGCGGGCGCGGTGCATGCGCGCGTGCTGGCGGAGGCGGGAGTCTCCGTTCAGGTGATTGATCAGAGGGCGCATATTGCGGGCAATGCTTTTGATTATGTGGATGGGAATGGGGTGCGGGTGCATGCCTATGGGCCGCATTTGTTTCACACGAAGAACCTTCGGGTGGCGGCGTGGGTGAAGCGGTTCTCGGCGTTTGTGCCTTATGTGCACAAGGTGCGGGCGCGGCTGCCGGATGGACGGACGGCGCCGCTGCCGATCAATCTGGACACGGTGAATATCGTGTTCGGTACGCGGTTTGAAACGGCGGCGGAGGTGAGCGCGCATTTGAAGGCGGTTTCGCTACCCATTCCGGCGCCGGCGAATGCCGCGGAGTATCTGTATGCCAATATTGGCGTGACGCTGACGGATTTGTTTTTCCGGCCCTATACCAAAAAGATGTGGGCGATGGATTTGGAGGAGATGGCGGCCGCGGTGGTGAAGCGGATACCGCTGCGGACGGGGCGGGGTGACGGCTATTTTCATGATGACGAGGTTCAGATGATGCCGCTGCGCGGTTATACGAAGCTGTTTGAGGCGATGCTGGATCATCCACGGATTGCCGTTGCGCTGGAGACGGTGTTTGCGAAGGATATGCTGGCGGATTACCGATTTTGTTTCAATTCAATGCCGATTGATTCGTATTTCGATTTTTGCCTTGGGGAGTTGCCATACCGGTCGCTCAAGTTTCATCATGAGACGGAGGCGGGGGTGCCGGGGCAGGGCTGGAGCATTACGAATTTTACCGATGCCGGGCCGTTCACGCGGGAGACGCTCTGGCATGTGATGCCGCATCATCTGGAGCGGGATGTCTCGCGGCATACGGTGACGCGGGAGGAGCCTTGCGACTACAAGGATAATGGCTTGGAGCGGTATTATCCGGTGAAGACGGCGGATGGGCGGTTTGGGCGGTTATATGGGGCGTATCGCGGGCTGGCGGCGCGCGAGGCGGGAATTTGTTTTATTGGGCGGTGCGGGACGTATCAATATCTGGATATGGATCAGGTGATCAATCAGTCGCTGGTGAGCGCGGAGCGGTGGTTGGCGGGGGTGACTTAGGGTTAGTTTTCGTTTGGGGATGGCAAGCTGGATGGCTTCGCTTCGCCGCGCCGCGGAGGCTCGCCATGACGTGAGGCGGCCGCATTTGTGTTTGGCTAGGAGAAGAAGTTTTTGGAGCCGAGGCTGGTGCGCCAGGCGGAGAGGTCGGCGGCGATGCGGTCGATTGTAGAACTCCAGTCGAGGCCGGGCTGGTCCTGGCGGTAGAGCTTCATGCTGGGGTACCACAGCGAGTCCGTGCGGCCCAGCAGCCAGGGGAAGTGGGGGGCGAAGGGCAGCATGGCCCAGCTGCGCACGCCCAGCGCGCCGGCGAGGTGCAGCGGGGCGGTGCAGGAGCTGATGACGAGGTCCATGTTGGCCATGATCGCGGCGGTGTCGGCGAGGTCGGTGATTTCGGGGCCGAGGTCGAGCACGTGCGCGGGCAGCGGATGTTCCGCGAGTTCGTCGCGGCCGTGGCCCATCTGCAGAACCACGAAATTCACGTCCGGAATATCGAACAGTTTGGCGACGTGAGCGAGGCCGGGGGAGCGGAAACGGTCACGCCGGGTGAGCGGGTTGCCGGCCCAGACGATGCCGACGCGCAAGGTGGATTTGCCGAGCCGGCGCTTCCAGATTTTGACGTCGCCTGGGTTGGGCTCCAGGTAGGGGATGTGGGCGGGGATGGTGTCCTGGCGCGTCTGGAAGGCGCGGGGCAGGCTGAGCAGGCCGCACTGCACGTCGAAATTCTGCACCGCGGCGTCTTCCAGCGCGACGATGGTGATGTGCGGGATTTTGGTGAACAGGCGGCGCATGTTGGGGCGCAGGGCGAGCAGGACGTGGCCGGCGCGGGCGGCGGCCATTTCGACGTAGCGGACAAACTGGATGTTATCGCCGATGCCCTGTTCGGAAAAGATGAGCAGGGTCTGGCCGGAAATGTCCTCGCCCTGCCATTGCGGGCGCTGGGCGCGGACGGGTTCGGCCCAGGTAAAGTCCGGCATGTTCCAGCGCCATTCATATTCCTCCCAGCCATCGGCCAGTTCGCCTTGCAGCAGAAGGATGTGGGCGAGGTGGAAGTGGTAGGTTGCGGAATCGGGGCGCAGCGCGATCGCGGCGCGGGCGGATTGTTCCGCCTCGGCAAGCCGATTCAGGCCCTTGTAGGCGTGGCTGAGGTTGAAATGGGCGTCGGCCAGCTCGGGCTGCTGCGTGGCGGCGTACAGGCAGAGGGTGACGGCGTCCTGCATGAAGCCGAGTTCGAGCATGACGCCACCAAGGCTGGAGGCCATGACGGGGGGAATGGGGGGATTTGCGATGGCGCGGCGGCAGGATTCCAGCGCGGCGTCATATTGGTTGAGGTTGAGCTGGGCGTTGGCGAGGTTGGCCCAGGCGCGGCCGGAATCCGGGCTTTGGGCGAGCGCCAGCTTGGTGGTTTCGGCGGCGGCACCCCATTGCTTGCGCTCCAGCAGGGCGGCGCCGAGGTTCATCAGCACGGTGGTGTTCTCGGGTTCCAGGGCGAGCGCGGTCTGGTAGGCGGCGAAGGCGTCGTCGAGCCGGCCAAGATCTTGCAGCACCTTGCCGAGGTTGCCGTGCGCCATGGCGAGGGCGGGGTCTTTGGCGATGGCCTGGCGGTAATGCGCTTCGGCCTGGGGCAGGTTGCCGGCGGCGAGTGCCAGAGTGCCGAGATTGACGAAGGCCAGGGCATGATCCGGCTGGATTTCGATCGCCTTACAAAACGAGGTTTCGGCTTCCGCCGAACGGTTCTGGGCAAGCTGGAGCAGGCCGAGATTGTACGCGGCCGCGGCGGGTGGCGCGGCGATGGTCAGCAGGGTTTGGTAGAGGGATTCGGCCTCGGCGAGGCGGCCGGCGTGGTGGTGCAGGATGGCCTCGGCGAGGATGTAGTTGACGTCGAATTTTTCCAGCGGGGCGGCCGGCGCGTCCAGGAGAGCCGGTTCCGGTTCCGATTCTGGAGTTTCCTCAGACACCGGTTCGGGTGCGGTCGCGGCCGTCGGCTCGGCAACCGGCGCTATCTCGGGCTCGGCAACCGGCGCTATCTCGGGCTCGGCAACCGGCGCTATCTCGGGCTCGGCCCCGGGCTCGGCCACCGGCGCCATCTCAGGCTCGGCAATGGGGGCAGGGGCGGATGCCTCGGCGGTCCGAACAATTCTGCTCCAGGTGGCTTCGTAATGTTGCGTAAAGCGTGCGATATTGCCGATGCTGTGTTGCCAGGCCTGCGCGGTGCAGCTTGCCTTGAAGGCGCTGTAGGCGGCGGGATCGCTGGCAAAATGGATCGCCGTTTCGACATAGTCTTTCAGGCTGGTGGTGATGCCCTGCGCGGCGCCGGCGGCGTGCAACAGGCTGGTGGCCATGCGGGAAGCAAACGCGCGGCCGCACAGGGTGACGAGCGGCAACTCCATGCGCAGCGCGTCGCTGGCCACCGTGCCGGCGCCGTAGGGGAAGGTGTCCAGGAAGAGATCGGCGACGGCGAGGCGGCTGAGATAGAGGTCGGGATCGACGCGGGTGGAGAAGATCAGGCGCTCGGGCGCGATGCCGGCGGCTTGCGCGGCGCGGGCCAGATTGTTGTCGGAATAGACATTGTCGCCGGCGAGCCACAAAATGGTGTTTTCGGTGCGGCGGAGGATGTCCATCCAGGCGGCAAAAATTTGTTCGGTGATTTTGAAGTGCTTTGTGAAGCAGCAATAAATGAATTTTCCGTCCGGCAGGCCGATTTCGGCGCGCGTGATTTTCCGGCCGGTGGTGCGCTTGCTGTCGTTCACCTGGTAGATCGGGCCGATGGAAAGCGGCGCGACCTGGTAGGCCAGGCGGTGTTCCGGCGGGATGGTGATGTCGTCGCAGAGCAGATAATCGAGTTCGGGTAGCGGGATCGGGCCGATGAAGCCGAGATAGGTCGCCTGGATCGGCGCCGGGCGCCAGCGCAAAATCGCCATGCGGCTGCCGTCGGTGATGCCGTTGAGGTCGATCAGGACGTCGATTTCATCGGCGCGGATTTTTCTCGCGGCGTCTTCGTCGGAGAGGTTCTTTATGACGCGGTAATGGTCGAAGCCGGCGACGACGCGCTGGCGCAGCGCGGTACCGTCGTCGTTGCTGGCGCAATAGCCGAAAACCTCGAATTTCGCGCGGTCGTGGCGTTCAAAAAGCTCCGTGATCAGGTAGCTCATCGCGTGGCTGCAAAAATCCGAAGACATGTAGCCGATGCGGATGCGCTGGTGGCCATAGGGCGTGGCGGGGGCGAGGCGTTCGGGCGGCAAAATGGTTTTGCGCGTGACCCAGTTGGCCGCGGTCTGGCGCTGCTGGGCGATGTCGTCGGTCAGCGCCAGGATGCCGAGCGGGCCGGAGCCGGCGAGCAGGGCGGCTTCCGGCAGGCCGGGCATGTTTTGCGGAATCGCCGGCCAGAGGCAGGTTTTCTGGCGCAGATGCACCCAGTGATGCACGACGTCGGGCTGGGATGGGTCCGCCAGCAGGACGCGGTAGAGGATTCTCTCGGCCTCCTCGAAGCGGCCCAGCACTTCCAGCAGGCGGCCTTGCTGGATTTGCAGGGAGACGCGGTCGGCGTCCGGCTGCATCGCGGCGCGCCAGGTGGCCAGCGCTTCTTCGGGAAAACCGAGGGCCTCGCGCATCAGGCCGAGATTGACGGCTGTGCAGGCCATTTCTGGCCGCAGCACCTGGGCGTTGCGGTAGGCGGTCATGGCGTTGGGTTGGTCGCCCGCGCGCGAGCAGACGCAGCCGATGTTGAACCAGGCGGCCCAGAGGAGCGGTGAGCTGGGGTTGGCGGCGGCCCAGCTCTGGTAGAGTGCGAGTTCGGGCGGGCCGGAAATGTTTGGCCGGGCGCGCTCGATGCCGGCGAGCAGGGCGTCGAACGGGGTTTGAGCCAGGCCCTGGCGGAGTTCCTCCTCCTGCCAGGGTTCGATGCCCGGGGTGGTGAGCCGGCCGAGCCACTCATCCAGCCAGGCCGGCAAGGTTTCCGCCGAGAAGAGGATGCCGGAGGACTGTGCGGGATGCCGCGCCAGGAATTCGAGTTGGATTTTTCCCATGTAAAAGTCCTTTTGACTGGGCGCGGCGGTTTTGGTGGTTCGCGGTCTCCTTCTACAGCGCGTTTATTTGAGCACTGGTGAACACGGAGAGCTGGGCGTTCGTCAGCGACGAGATTTGTGAGCCGGTGAGGTAGCCGATCTGGGTGGCGCTGAGCTCGGTGATCTGCAGTGTGGTGAGGACGGGGATTTGGCTGGAGGTGAGGGCGGTGACCTGGGTGGACGTCAAGGCGGAGATTTCTACCCCGGTCAGCGCGGTGATCTGACCAGTGGTGAGCGCCGTGGTATCGGCTGTGGTCAGGCTGGCGATGGTGGCGCTGGTCAGGCCCTCGATCGCCTGGGTGGTCAGCGCGATGAACTGCATGGTGGACAGGCCGAGCATGTTGGAACTGAGCGACGAGACCTGAGCGGAGGTAAGGCCGCTGAGGCCGGCGGTGCTGAGCGCGCTGACGTTGGCACCGAGGCCGCCGGCCGCGGCGCTGCTCAGCGCAGCCACCTGTGAAGAGGACAGCACCGTCAGTTGCTGGGTCGTGAGGTCGGAGGCTTCGGCGGAGGTAAGGCCGGCGAGTGCCGCGGTGGTCAGCGCGCTGAGAGACACGGTGGCGATGTCGGCGACGTTGGCGCCAAAACCCTGGATCTGGGTGGAGGAGATCGCGGCCAGGGCGGCGGTGGAGAGGACAGAAATGTCGGCGGTGGAGAGTTGGCCGATATTGGCGGAGGTGAGGCCCTTGATCTGGGCGGCGGAGAGCACGCTGGCCTGTGCGGTGGTGAGGTCAGAGGCTTCCAGGGTGGTCAGGCCGGCGAGTTGCGCGGACGAAAAACCGGCGAAGGCGGCGGCGGTGACGGCGGTGATGTCGGCGCCAAGGCCCGAAATCCCCGCGGTGGTCAGGCCGGCGAGCTGGGTGGAGGTGAGGTTGGCAATCTGGCCGGTGGAGAGGACGCTGGTCTCGGCGGAGGT
>PLFB01000088.1:398-36334 GCA_003137135.1 Acetobacteraceae bacterium | reverse complement strand
TGGATATTGCGGGGACGGCGTGGGGGGCGAAGGATACGGCGACGATTCCGAAGGGGGCGACGGCGTTTGGGGTGCGGCTGTTGGATCGGTTTGTGGCGGAGAATTTTGAAGGCTGATCGAAGAAGCGCTTTTTTGAAAAAANNAAAAGTAACCAAAAAACTTTTGACTCCCACGGCCTTTGAGCGGCCATACTTTGGCCGCTCAAAGGCCGGAGGAAGCAAAAGTTTTTTGGTTACTTTTTTTCAAAAAAGTAACTGCTTTCTTCTTTCGGAAGTGGGAGAGGCGGGTCCGTTTTCCAAAGCAGAAATAATTTCTTAAGCTCTGCGCCGAATCCCTATCAAAATCCGCCGGCGCATCCCACCTAACAAAGTCATTTAGGCCAGGCTTTGCCACAGGAAGGATGACAGCATGTCAGAACTCGCCGAACCGGGACAGGAAGCTGCGGACAAGAAGGCCTGGCTGGCGGGGCATGATGAGGGGTATGCCAAGGGGTTAAAGCCTCGGCAGGTTAATATGATTGCCATTGGGGGGGCGATTGGGACCGGGTTGTTTCTGGGCGCGGGGGGCAGGTTGCAGCATGCGGGGCCGGCGCTGGCGATTGTTTATCTGGTGTGCGGGTTGTTTTCGTTTCTGATTCTGCGGGCGCTGGGGGAGCTGGTTATGCATCGGCCGACTTCCGGGAGCTTTGTTTCGTATGCGCGGGAGTTTCTGGGGGAACGGGGGTCGTTTGTGGCGGGGTGGATGTATTATTTGAATTGGGCGATGACGGGCATCGTCGATATCACGGCGGTGGCGCTTTACATGCATTATTGGCCTACCTTCGACGGTGTGCCGCAATGGGTGTTCGCGCTGATCGCGCTCGTCATCGTGGGGTCGATGAACATGGTCGCGGTGGAATGGTTCGGCGAAATGGAGTTCTGGTTTTCGCTGGTCAAGGTCGGCGCGCTGGTGCTGTTTCTGATCATCGGCGTGGTGTTTCTCATCAGCGGCCACCAGGTCGGCGGGCAGGGCACGGGGTGGCACCTGATCGCGCAGAATGGCGGCATTTTTCCGCATGGCGTGCTGCCCGCGGTGATCATCGTGCAGGGGGTGGTGTTTGCATATGCGGGGATCGAGCTGATCGGCACCGCGGCCGGGGAGGCGCAGAACGTGAAGAAGATTTTGCCGCCGGCGATCAACGCGGTGATGTGGCGGATCGCGTTGTTTTATGTCGGCTCGGTGGTGCTGCTGGTGCTGCTGATGCCGTGGACGGCGTATAAGGCCGGCACCAGCCCGTTCGTGACGTTTTTTGGCGCGCTCGGCGTGCCGGGGATCGGCACGGTGATGAACCTGGTGGTGCTGACGGCGGCACTCTCCTCGCTGAATTCCGGGCTCTACTCCACCGGGCGGGTGTTGCGCTCGCTGGCGATGGGAGGATCCGCGCCGCCGTTCGTGGCGAAGATGAACGCGGCGAAAGTGCCGTATGGCGGCATTGTCGTGACGCTGGTGATCTATCTCGTCGGCGTCGGGCTGAATTACGTGGTGCCGTCGCAGGTTTTTGAAATCGTGCTGAATATCGCCTCGCTCGGGATCGTGAGCACGTGGGGCTTTATCGTGATCTGCCAGATGATGCTGCGGCGGGCGATCAATCGCGGCGAGGTGCCGGCGGTGACGTTCCGGATGCCGTTCGCGCCGGTTTCGTCCTGGCTGACGCTGGGGTTTCTGCTCGGCGTGCTGATCCTGACCGCCTTCGATTACCCGGACGGCACGTTCACCATCGCGGCGATCCCGGTGGTCGCCGTTGCGCTGGGCATCGGCTGGGTTGTCCTGAAAGGCAGCAGCCCGTTTTCGCCGACGATACCGTCTTATATTCTCACGAAGGTGGTTGAGGCCGACGGCAAGGATCCTAGGTAGGGCGCGCCGCCCAGGGAGGCCTGCCGCGGCCTACTTTTCAAAAGAGTAACTTCATCTTTCACGCCAGCCGCGCTGACCATCCTCGGAGACTTTAACGCGCTGTTTACGTTTTGCCCCTAGGCAAGCGGGACTTTCCTGGCGAGACACCGCATGAACCTTACGATTTCCTCCACGCTGCGCTTCTTCGGTATTTTTCTTTGTGTTGGGCTGGCGGTGGTGGTGGCCGTCAGTACGATTACGCTCACGCAGCTCGAAATCAATGGGCCGATCTATACCAAGATCGCGTTTGGGCAGGGGCTGATCGGGGATATCGAGCCGCCGCCGCTTTATGTGGTCGAGGGGTTTTTGGACGCCAATCTGGCGGCGCGGGACCCGGCCAATCTGGCGACGTATAAAAGCGAGCTGGCCAGCCTGGAGCAGCAATACCGCGACCGGCATGTGTATTGGAGCGCCGCGGACCTGCCGGACAACATCAAGCCGGAGTTGAACCAGAATTCCGACGCCGATGTGAACCAGTTCTGGGCGGAGGTGGATGGCACGCTGCTGCCGGCGATCCAGTCCGGGAACCAGCAGGCGGTGAACCAGTCCCTGGACCGGCTGAACACGATCTATCAGGCGCACCGCGCCATCGTGCAGGACATCGTCAACAAGGCCAATGCTTTCGACCAGTCCAACCAGGACCAGGCGGCAGCAAAAATCACGCTCTATACCACCATCATGCTGGCGAGCGCCTTGGTGCTGCTGATCGGCATCATGATCGGGCTGCGGATCATCAATCTGAAGGTGTTGCGGCCGGTGAACCAGATGGCGGGGTATATGAACCGGCTGGCCGGCGGCGATTTTTCGGCGGAGGTGCCGTACCAGACGCGGCGCGACGAGGTCGGCAACATGGTCAAATCCGTGAAAATCTTCCGGGACGCGATCCTGAGGCAGCGCGAGGCCGAAGCCGGTCTGGCGGCGGCGCAGCAGGCGGCGGAGGCCGAGCGCGCGCGCAACGAGACACAGAAGGCGGAGGCCGCGGCGGCGCAGAAATTCGTGCTCGACGCGTTTGCCGCCGGCCTGGTGGCGTTCGCCAATGGCGACCTGACCTGCCACATCAACACCTGGTTCAGCGCGGAATACAAAACGCTGCGCATGGATTTTAACGACGCGGTGACGAAAATGCAGAGCACCATGCGCCGCATCATGGCGACCACCGGCAATGTCGAGACCGGCACCGAGGAAATCCTGCGGGCGGCGAGCGACCTCTCGCACCGCACCGCGACCCAGGCGGCGGGGCTGGAGGAGGCCTCCGCGGCGCTCGACCAGCTGACCGCGACCGTGCGCACCACCTCCGGCACCGCCAAGACGGCGGCCGGCCTGGCCAGCACCGCCAAGGACAGCGCGCTGAATTCCGGCGGCGTGGTCGAGGACACGATCGCGGCGATGGGCGCGATCGAGGGCTCGGCCAAGCAGATCGGCAATATCATCGGCGTGATCGATGAAATCGCGTTCCAGACCAATCTGCTGGCGCTGAACGCNNGCGGTGGTGGCGACCGAAGTGCGGGCGCTGGCGCAACGCTCCGCCGACGCGGCCAAGGAGATCACGTCGATCATTTCGGCCTCCAACAAGCAGGTGGCGAAGGGGGCCAAGCTGGTGAACGAGACCGGCAAGGCGCTGCGCAGTATCACCGCGCAGATCACCGAGCTGACGGATCTGATCGACGCGATTTCCACGGCCGCGGCCGAGCAGGCGACGGGGCTGCACCAGATCAACCAGACCATTACGGACACCGACCGCGCCACGCAGCAGAATTCGGCGATGGTCGAGCAGACCACCGCGGCGTGCCGCAGCCTGGCGGCGGAAGCCGCGGACCTCTCCGGGCTGCTGGCGGAATTCAGGGTCGGGGATGCGAGTACGGCGCCGAAGCTGAATGAGGCGTTTCACCAGAAGGCCAAGGCGCTGGAGGAACAGGGCGCCGAGTTTGCGGATGCTTAAAAAGTAAGGAAGGAGCGCTTTTTTGAAAAAAAGCGCGCAAAAAACTTTTACTTATCGCGGCTTTTGAGCGGTCGAAGTTTGGCCGCTCAAGGGCCGGGGGGAGGAAAAGTTTTTTGGGGCTTTTTTTCAAAAAAGAACTGCTTTCATTGCGCGTTCAAATCGCGCATTCATCGCTCCGCACGAAAAGGGGCGGTTTGCCGATGGAACGCGAAGACGGCCGCGACAGTGACGTGACGTTCGGGCCGTTCCGGCTCTCGCACCGGCGGCGCGTGCTGGCCGCGGAGGACGGACCGGTGCCGATGGGGGCGCGCGCGTTCGACCTGCTGGCCACGCTGCTGGCGCAGCCGGGCCGGATTTTTAGCAAAAATGAGCTGCTGGATCTGGTCTGGCCGGGCGTGATCGTCGAGGAAAATAATCTGCATGTGCAGATGGTGGCGCTGCGGCGGGCGCTGGGGGGGCAGCATGGGCTGATCCAGACCGTGCCGGGGCGGGGCTATCGTTTTGCCGGCGAGATTTTCGGGCCCGGCAAGACGCCGGTAACGGCGGCGCCGGCGGCGCGGCCGGTGGAACAGGTCTTGCCGGCGGAACTTTCCAGGCTGATCGGCCGCGAGGCGGAACTGGCGGACCTGCGGCGGACGCTGGAGACGTCGCGCCTGGTGACGCTGACCGGGCCGAGCGGGATCGGCAAGACCCGGCTGGCGGTGGCGCTTGGGCATGCGCTGGCGGACGAATTTTCGGGCGGGGTGCGGCTGATCGACCTGGCGCCGATCGGTGAACCCGGGCTGGTGGAGGGCGCGGTGGCCGGCGCGCTGGGTTTGCGGCTGGCGGCGGGAACGCCGGCGGCCGAGGCGATCGCCGGCGCGCTTGGCACGCAGCCCAGCCTGCTGGTGTTCGATAATTGCGAGCACCTGCTGGGCGCGGTCGCGCCGCTGGCGGCGGCGCTGCTGCACCGCTGCGCCGCGCTGAAAATCCTCGCCACCAGCCAGGAGCCGTTGCGCATTGCATCCGAGACGGTGTTCCGGTTGGACCCGCTGGCGATTCCGCCGCGCGGTTCCGGCGTGGCGGAAGTGGCGGAACTGGAGAGTTTTGGCGCCGTGGCGCTGTTCGTGCGGCGGGTGGAGGCGGCGGACCGGCGTTTCCGCCTGACGCCGGAGAATGGCGCCGGCGTGGCGGAAATTTGCCGGCAGCTCGACGGGATTCCGCTGGCGCTGGAGATGGCGGCGGCGCGGGTGCCGGGCTTTGGCGTGGAGGGTTTGCGCGCCAGGCTGAAGGACCGGCTGCGGGTGTTGACGGCCGGCGCGCGCACGACGGACGCGCGGCACCGCACGCTGCGGGGTACCGTGGCGTGGAGCTATGACTTGCTGGAACCGGCGGACCAGGCGGTTTTCCGGCGGCTGGGCATTTTTGCCGGGGGCTTTTCGGCGGCCGCGGCGGTCGCGATTCTGGCGGGCGAAAGCGATGATGAATGGAGCATTCTGGAGGCGATTTTCCGGCTGATCGACAAGTCGCTGGTGGTGGCGGGTGCGGGCGAGCCGCCGCGCTACCGGCTGCTGGAGACGCCGCGGCTGTTCGCGCTGGAACAATTGGAGGCGCATGGCGAGGCCGGCGCCTATGCGGCACGCCACGCGGCGTATTTCGAGGCGTTTCTGGCCGGCTGCTACGAGGCGTGGGAGACGACGCCCGACGAAGCCTGGCTGGTCCGCGCGGCGCCGGAACTCGACAATGTGCGCGCCGCCCTGGATTTTGCGCTGGGACGCGCGGACGGACGGGCGACCGCCATTTCGCTGGCGGGCGCCGCGGCGCGGCTGTGGGACAAGCTGGCGCTGCTGGGCGAGGGACGGCGCTATCTGGAACAGGCGGAGGCTCTGGTGACCGAGGATGCCCCGGCGCCGCAGACGGCCCGGCTGTTCCGTCAGATCGGCAATTTCTGGCATACCTCCGACCGGCCCCGTGCGCTGGCGGCGCTGGCGCGGGCGGAGGCGCTGTATCGCGCGCGGGGGGACATGTTGAACTTGGGGGCGGTGCTGGCGCTGATGGGGCCGGTGCGCAGTTTCATGGGCCAGCAGGAGGCCGCGACCAGCGCGCTGCGGGAGGCGCGGGAGATTCTCGAGCATTCCGCCTACCAGAAATCGCTGCTGAACGTGTTTAATAATCTCGGCGTTCTGGCGGCGATTGGCGACGACATGAAGCGGGCGCGCGAACATTTTGAGCGGGCGCTGTCACTGGCGCGGCGGTCGGGTGCTGCGGGCGTGGAGGTGCGCATGCTGTTGAATCTGGCGGAGGCGGAATTTCTGCTGGGCAACCCCGACGCGGCGGCGGCGCGCGGCCAGGCGGCATTGTTATACATGCGCAGCGCGGGTTCGCAGGGGGATTTGGGCTGGGCGCTGGTGAATCTGGCGGCGTATCAACTGGTTGCGGGGCGGCGGGCGGAGGCGGCGGGCACGGCGCGCGAGGCATTGGCGCTGGTGCGTCCGATTGGCGGCTATATTCTGCGCGCCTGTCTGCAGCGATGGGCGCTCCTGGCGGCGAGCGCGGACGAGTTGTTCGACGCGGCGCGGCTGACCGGCTTTATCGATGCCGGCTATGTTGCGGCGGGGGAATCGCGCAACCTGACGGAGCAGCGCGTGTATGACGATCTGGTGGCGCTGCTGACTTCACGGCTCGCGCGCGAGGATTTTATCCGCCTGATGAACGAGGGCGCGGCGTTGCCGGAGGCGGAGGCGGTGGCGATGGCGCGGGGCTTGACGCTGGTTGTCGCGTCGCGCCAGGAAACCGGGCGGGGCGCGGCAGACGCGTGAAAATCGCCTGCGTGCTGATGCAGCGCAACGAGGATGTCTGTTTGGCGCCCTGGCTGCGCTACCATGGGGCGCTGTTTGGGGATGAAAACCTGTTCGTACTCGACCATCATTCGGATCACGGCGGCGTGCTGGAGACGCTGGCGGATGCGCAAGCGCGCGGGGTGCACGTGATGCGGCTGCCGGCGGGCGCGGATTACCGGAAAAAGGGCGATTTCGTGAGCTACGCGATGCGGCAAGCCGAGGCGGGCTATGATTTCGTATTGCCGCTGGATTGCGATGAGTTTTTGGCGATGCGGCTGCCCTGGGGACAGCCGAGCTGCAACCCGGCGGAGATTTTGGATTATTTCGAAACGCTGCCGGCTTCGGCGCTGGCGTTTGGCGTGGGTGAGAACTTTTTGAACATGCTGGGGCGGCCGGAGACTTTCTTTGCGCTGCCGTATGAAAAAGTGTTTTTCCGCGGCGGGCATTGCGGGGTTGTGGACCATGGCTCGCACAAGGTGCTGTGGCCGTTCATGCGGGTGCATGCGACGCGGCTGGTGTATGTGCATTTTCACCACAGGCCGTTCGCGCGCTTAAAGCGTGCGGTGATGGAGAAGCTGGCGCCGTTCGTGGATGTGAATGACGAAGCGGCGCTGGCGGCGTTCCGCGGGCCGGGCGCGCATCTGGTGTTGCACTTGCAAAAGACCGAGGCGGAATATCGGGCGATTATGACGCCGGATCGAAGGTGTGTGGCGTTTCCGGCGTTTTGTGAGCGGCTGGTGGCGTTGGGGATTGATCCGGCGTTTTGTGAGATGTAGTTTTAGGATGCGGTTTTTGGCGATACCCGCGCGTGTTATTTCGTATTCGCTACGCCAAAAAGTATTGCGATTTAGAGACGAAATGGCTGCCGCCCTGGGGCGGCAGCCTGGTACGGCGGGGGTGGCGAGGTTGCGGAGGGGGAGCGGAAACAACCGGTCCTCGCCTTTGCGCCGCCGTTAGTCGCCGCGGATCGTTGAGGTCCGGTCGGTGGCGTGGCCGCTGGAACTGATTTTCTTGGCGCCGGATTTGGCTTTTTTGGCGTCGTGATCCTTGCCCTTGCCGTTTCCCTTCACCTCGTCGTTGCCGCCCACGACCCACTCGGCCGGCTTGGCCACCACGTCGTTGCCGCCCACCACCCATTCGGCCGGCTTGGCCGCGCCGTCGTTGCCGTTCGTCGCGGACGGGCTGTCCTTGGTCTTTCCCTTGGTCATATCATTGCCTTTCATTATGAACGAATCTGGCTGCGCCGGGTTCGGAGCCGCCCCTGCTTGCCCGAGCAGCGCCGCCAGCGCGGCGCCGTTGGGCGAGCCAAGTCCTGTGCACGCATCCCAGCCGGCGCCGGCCGAGAAGGTGCCGTTATTTCCTGAAATGATGTCGTTCAGCGCCGCCGGGTTCTGATACAGCACCGGGTTGATGAAGCCGACGGGGCTGCCCTTGGCGGCGTTGAGGCGGGCGAGCAGGCCGGCCCAAAGCGGGGCGACGGCGCTGGTGCCGCCGATGACGGTGTTTTGGCCGTCCACCCGCACCTGGTAGCCGGTTTCCGGATCGGCGCAGCCGGAGACGTCCGGCACGCCGCGGCCGGTGAGCAAGGTTTGGCCGCCGGCGCTCAAAGGCGCGGTCAGGCCGGATTGCCAGGTTGGCACCGGGAAATGCGCCGAGATGCCGCCGCCGGTGGCACCACCGTTGGCGCCGTCGTTCCACACCGTTTCGCTGGAGATGGCGCCGCGGCTGCTCTGCAGGCTGGTGCCGCCGCAGGCCAAGGCGTGCGGGCTTGAAGCCGGGAAATCGACGGTGTTGGCGCCGTCCGCCACGCCGTCCGACGAGCCGTTATCGCCGGCGGCGATGCAGACGGTGATGCCCATGGCGGCGGCGTCCTGAAACGCCTGGTCGTAGGCGTCCATCGCCTGTGCGGTCCAGTTCGATTCCGGGCCGCCCCAGCTGATCGAGATGATCGAGGGCTTGTTGGTGGTGTCGTGGATGGCGGTGGTGATGGCGTCCAGAAAGCCGGCATCGGTGTTGGGGGCGAAATAGACCGCGAAATTGGCGCCGGGGGCGATGGCGCCGGCGACTTCCACGTCCAGCATCACCTCGCCGTCCGGGCCGCTGGCGTCGCCGGTGGCCTGGTTCTGGCCGTGGTCCACCGAAACGGAAATGACGTTGGGCGGCGTGATGCCGAGGCCGGAGAAATAGCTTTGCAGGTCCGGCGCGCGGGTGCCGCCGGCGAGCTCGATGATGCCGATGGTCTGGCCGGCGCCGGTGCCGGCGGGAAAGCCGTAGAGCGAGGCGACGGTGACGGGCGAGTAGGAGACCGCGGCGGGGGCGGCGGCGGCGTCGCGCCGAAGGCGCTGATGCGTGCTGGCCTGCGGGCGATTGTCCAGCCCCAGGACGCCCTGCACGATGTCCCGCAGCTCCGCTGGCAGTTTGATGCTGCCTTCGCGGCCGCGGTAGCGCCCGGCTTTATGCTCGTACTGGCTCAGCGAGACGCTGAACGCCTCGGAAAACTGCGCGACGTTGCCGGAGAGGATCAGGCTGCGGCGCTCCGGGCTGGCGCAGACCACCGCGAGCTGATGCGCCGCGGCGAAGGTTTGGACGGCGTCCATGTCTTTCGGGCTGGCGCCGTGCACGGCGGCGAAGGCCTCGCGCGTCATGGGCGCCAGCGCGCCGCCGCCCTGGTTGATGCGCGCCACGCGCGCCGCCAGCATGGCCGAGGCGGTGCGGCGCACCAGGACGGTGACTTCCAGACGCTCGTTGGGGTCCGCGGGGCCGATGAACCTTGCCCCGGGCATGGGCTTGCGTTCACTACCCTGCAGCGGATGTTTTTGCATGATGGCCTCCTGGAGGTTCGTTTGTCTTGTGCAACTTACGCCATGGATATCGCGGCCGTCGATGAAAGCGGGACTTAAAATTTCTTAAAAAGGTAGAGGGAAGAAAGATGCGCTTTTTTGAAAAAAAGCGCGCAAAAAACTTTTGCTCCTGCGGGCGTGGGGACCGGGAGTGCCTTTAATCGCCTCCGTTGGAGGCGATTAAAGGCACTCCCGGCCCCCACGCCCGCAGGAGCAAAAGTTTTTTTGGTTACTTTTTTTTCAAAAAAAGTAACTGCTTACTCCCTTCTCAGTCTCCTATGCAGCGTGCTTCGTGAAATGCCGAGTTTTCTGGCGGCTTCGGAGAGGTTGCCGCCGGCGCTTTCGATGGCGCGTTTCATGGCGGCGCGCTCGGTTTCGTCCAGGCGCATGTTGGGTTCGGCTTCGGGAAGGGCGCCGAGGATGCCGGGGGGCAGGTCCGACAGGAGAATGGGGCCGGAGCCGGTGAGGAGGAGGTTTTCGGCCAGGTTGCGCAGTTCGCGGACGTTGCCGGGCCAGTCATAGGCGGTCAGCGCGGCGAGCGCGTCCGGCGCGACAAGGCGGGGCGGGACGGTGTGTTTTTGCGCGAGGTTCTGCAGGAAATGCTCCAGCAGGATGGCGGTGTCGCCATCGCGGTCACGCAGCGGCGAAATTTCGATCGAGGTGACGCTGAGGCGGTAGAAGAGGTCGGCGCGGAAGCGGCCGGCGGCGGCTTCGCGGCGCAAATTGCGGTTGGTCATGGCGATCAGGCGCACGTCCACCTTGCGGGGCGTGGCGTCGCCGACGCGATAGACGACGCCTTCCTCGAGCACGCGCAGCAGGACGGGCTGCATGTCGAGCGGGAGTTCACCGATTTCGTCAAGGCACAAAATGCCGCCATGGGCGAGTTCGAAGCGGCCGGGGCGGCCTTCGGCAAGGGCGCCGGTGAAGGCGCCGCGGACATGGCCGAACAGCTCGGCGGCGAGGAGTTCTTTGCTGGCGGCGCCGCAGTTGAACATGATGAGCGGGGCGGCGGGGTCGGCGGCCTGGTGGATCGCGCGGACCAGAACTTCCTTGCCGGTGCCGGTTTCGCCTTCGATGAGAAGGGCGACCCGGCGGGCGGCGAGGCTGCCGGCCTGGTCGATGAGACGCAGGATGGCCGGGCTGGCGCCGATGATGGGGGCGAAGGCGCTGTTGGGCGGCGCGGTGACGGTGGCGGGGCGGGGTTTTGGGACGGCGAAGATGAGGGCGCCGACGGTACGGCCGTCCAGCTGAACCGTGTCGAAATTGCCGGATTTGCGGATTTTTTCGGGGAGGTGGGAGACCCAGTCCTCGATTTTTTGGTCCGGTTCGAAGGCGGGGAGGTCGGCAAATACCTCGGGCTTGCCGTTGGCGAAGACGACGCGGCCGGCGCGGTCGATGACCAAAAGATCCGATTGGCCGAGGGCGGGCATGACGGAGAGGCAGTGTTCCAGCAGACGGGCGCGTTCCCGAAAGACGCGTTCGGAGAGGACGGTTTCGATCTGGCGGGCGGTGGCGACGGCGAGCGCCAGGTTGCCGCGCTGGTAGGTGGTGGGCGGGCCGGAGATGTCCACGATGCCCAAAATTTTGCCGGTGATGGGGTGGTGCACGGGGGCGGCGGCGCAGGTCCAGGCCTTGATGCCCTCCGAAAAATGTTCGCTGGCATGGACCTGGGCGGGCTGGCCGGTGGCGAGCGCGGTGCCGATGCCGTTGGTGCCGATTTCGCTCTCGCTCCACTGGCCGCCGGGGACCAGGTGGATTTTTTCGGCGTCGTTCAGGGTGCCGTGATCGCCGGCGGTTTCCAGCACGATGCCGAACGGGTCGGTGAGGAGCATCATGCAGCGGGAATCGGCCAGCATGGCCTCGATGCGGCCGAAAATGTCGGCGGAGGCGGTGAGGAGGTCGCGGTTGCGGTGGCGCAGCGCCAGGTAGCGGTCGCCGATGGCGGCGAGCGGGGCGGCGCGGCCGGCGGGGTTGACGCCGAGCGCCAGGCTGCGCTGCCAGGAGGCGACAACCATGCGGGCGAGCGGAATGGCGGCTTCGGGCTCGCCGGTTAGATAGCGCTCCCATGCGGCCATGGTCTGGGCGGGGGTGTGGGGCAAGGAAGGACTACTTTTTTTGAAAAAAAAGTAGCAAAAAAACTTTTGGTCCTGGGGGCGTTTGGCCTGGGATTGCCTTTAATCGGCACCCTTGGTGCCGATTAAAGGCAATCCCAGGCCAAACGCCCCCAGGAGCAAAAGTTTTTTGGTTCCCCGGGCGGGGCGCCTTTTTTTCAAAAAAGAACATTCTTACTCACTTACGCCCGGCCGAGCCGCTCCGCGCCGCCGCCGAGGGCGGGGCCGGCGGTGGGGTCGTAGTCGTCGGGTTTGTCGGCGATGAGGGTATGAGTGGTGAGTATGAGGGAGGCGACGGAGACGGCGTTGCGCAGGGCGCTGACGGTGACCTTGACGGGGTCGATAATGCCGGCTTCGTCCATGGCGATGAGTTGGCCGGTGCGGGCGTCCAGGCCGGTGCCTTGGGTGGCGCCGGTGACGCGTTTGACCATGGCGGCGCCGTCTAGGCCGGCGTTGTGGGCGATGGCGGCGAGTGGGGTGGTGAGGGCGGATTGTAGGAGCTGGGCGCCGGCCATGGCGCCGTTCATGAGGTGTGAGGATTTGTTGAACATTTTGGGCGCGAGCTGTGCCAGCGCGGTGCCGCCGCCGGGGACGACGCCTTCGGCGATGGCGGCGCGGGCGGCGGCGAGCGCGTCGTCGATGAGTTGGGCGTGGCGTTTTTGCGCGACCGGGGTGGCGCCGCCGGCCAGGATCATGGCGGTGCCGCCACTGAGGCGGGCGAGGCGCTGTTCGAGCTTGTCGCGGTCGATGTTGTTGGGGGCGATGGCGATCTGGCGGCGGACTTGTTCGCGGCGGGCGGCGACCGTGTCCGGCGCGCCGGCGCCGCCGCTGATGACGGTCATGTTGGAACTGATGCGGACCTGACGAGCTTGCCCGAGATCGGCCTTGGTGGCGTTGGCGATGCTGCCGCCGAGGTCGCGGGAAATCACGCGGCCGCCGGTGACGATGGCGATGTCTTCCAGCATGGCCTTGCGCCAGTGGCCGTAATCGGGCGGGTGGATGGCGGCGACGGGGGCGTTGCCTTCGCGCGAGGCGAGCAGTGCCATGACGGCGGGGGCGGAAATTTCCTCGGCGATGATGAGGAGCGGCTGGTTGTTGCGGCCGATGAGGGCGCGAATGGTCTCGATTTCCTCGGCGGTGGTAATTTTGAGGTCCGTCATCAGGATCGCGGGGTTTTCCAGCACCACCTGCATCCGTTCCACGTCCGTCACCATGTGGTGGGAAATGTAGCCGCGGTCGAAATTCATGCCGTCGGTGACGTCGAGCGTGGTTTCGACGGTGGCGCTGTATTCGACGCTGACGATGCCGGCTTCGCCGGCGCGCTCGATGGCTTCGGCGACGATGGCGCCGGTGGCGGAATCGTTATTCGCGGCGATGGTCGCCACGGCGCGGATTTCATCGGGGCCGCGGACCGGGCGGGCGGTGGCGCGCAGGGCGGCGATGACCTCTTCGAGGGCGGCTTCCATGCCGTGCACGAGTTCCACCGCGTTGTCGCCGGCGGCCATGCGGGCGAGGCCCTGCTGCACCAGCGCGTCCGCCAGGACGGTGGCGGTGGTGGTGCCGTCGCCAGCGACCTCGTTGGTCTGCATGGAAACTTCGCGCAGGATCTGCGCGCCCATGTTCTCGAATTTGTCCGGCAGCTCGATTTCCGCGGCGATGGAGACGCCGTCGCGCGAAACCATGGGGGTGCCGATGGGACGGTCGATGATCGCGTTCATGCCGCGCGGGCCAAGCGTGCCGCGTACGGCGCGGGCGAGTTGCGCCACGCCGCGGCCAAGGGCGGCGCGCGCGGCTTCGTCGTGGAGCATGATTTTGGACATTCTGGTTCCTTGGGAAGAGAAGAAGAAAGCGGTCGCTTTTTTGAAAAAAAGCTCCGCAAAAAACTTTTACTAACGACGGTGTTTGAGTGGCCACGCTCTGGCCACTCAAACGCCGGGTACTTTTTTGCAAAAAAAAGAAGTGCTTGCTTACTTGTTATCGTATTTGATGTACTCCATCGCCTCATTCATATCGCCGAACAAGGTGACCGTATTATCGTCCACCATGACCATGCGGCCGTAATGGGTTGAAGTGGAGATTTCGAACAAATGCGGTGTCATCGGGCGGCCGAGGGCCTCGGAAATCTCCTCCATCCTGAACACGATTTTGCCTTCACCATCGATCCGGATGAGCGCCGGCATGTAGGTGACGCGGATGCCAGGCTTGGCCGCCATGACTTCGGCGATGGCGCGGGCCTCCACGCTGTCATTCATGGTCACACCGCACTGATGCGAGACCGTATCTTCGAATTTGACGTCCTTCAGCGGGACAAAGATGTTGTCGCCGTGATGGGTGGTTTGTGCTTGAGTCATATGTCTTCTCCCTGAATTAGGCGTCGAGTGTCGCGCGGATGTCGAAGCCGATTTCGGCGGCGATCGCGCGGGTGCGGTTTTTCTGGACATCCAGCGCATCCGAGAACTGCGCGACTTTCACGCGCGGTTGCGACCAGATGGGCTGCAGCTGGTGCGCGGCCTGCAAAGCCAGCGTGCCGTGCTTTTCGAACCAGTGCACGAACAGCTTGCGGTTTTCGTTGCCGTGGTTCGGGTCCATGACGAGGATGTTGAACAGATCGACCGCGTTCGCCAGGTTGCGTTCGTAGTCGCCTTCCGCGGCTGAGACCACCGCCGGCGTCATGAAATCGTTCTGTGCGGCGGCGAGCTGCATGACGAAGCCGGAGCGGAAGAGTTCGGCCACCAGCGGCTCAAACACGATGTTGGTGGCGAAATATTGCTCAAGGAAGTCGGTGGCGCCCATCACGGCTTCGGTGGCGTGGCGGGTGCCCTGCCAGATCGGGTCTTCCAGCCAGTGATGCTTGCCGGCTTCGAGGTCGATGCCTTCGATGTCGAGTGCCAGTTCACCGAGATACAGCGTGATGTCCTGCGAGAACCGCAGCTTGTAGCTGGAGTTGGTGAGGATCGCGTTGTTGATCATCTGGGTGTAGCCGTAGCGCTGCGCCTGCATCGTGGCGGTGCCCAAGCCGAATTCGGCGTGTTTGTAGGCGCCGAGATGATCCGAGAGGATTTTGATCCAGGCTTTGTCGAACCGCTTCGGCGCACCGGAGCGGCGGCCGTTTTCGATGACGTTGCTGATCATGCCCACGATGGTGGACTGGCGCTGGTAATGCGTGCGCTCCCATTCCTGGTCGATCGCGCGGAATTTGTGCCAGTCGGAGGATTTGGCGGCGGTCCAGCGCTCGTCATAGGTCGGCGTGCCGTCGGCGAAGGAGATGATCCAGTCCTGGAGGAGGTAGCGTTTCGGGTCCGGCTGCACGTCAACCGTCATGTCTTCGTAGTGGCTGGCCTTGCGGCCCTTGGGCTCGAAATAGTTGTACTTGCGGCTGTCCCATCCGGCGAATTGCGCCGCTCCCGCGGCGCCGGATTTCTGCGGCGTTTTGTCGGTTGTCACACTCATCTTGTAGTCCTCCAGTTATGTTTTTAAGTCAGTGCGTTTAGTTAACGGACGGCAGGGGTGAACTTGTCGAAGTAGATGTGGTCCGGTTCCACGCCGTTCATTTGCAGAACGGGCAGGATGGCGTCGATCATCGGCGGCGGGCCGCAGGAATAGGCGTCGATCTCGCCGGCGAAATTTTCGCTTTTCAGGTGGCGGGCGAGGACTTCGTGCACGAAGCCGCGCTCGCCGGCCCAGTGCGCGTCACCATCGGCCATCGAGAGCGCCGGGATGAATTTGAAGTCCGGCAGCTTGGCTTTGATGGCGGCGAATTCTTCGAGGTTGAAAAGGTCTTCCTGCGTGCGGGCGCCGTAGAAGAAGCGGACGGGACGCTGCTCGCCGGATTCGAGATGGTCCATGAGAATGGAGCGCAGCGGGGACATGCCGGAGCCGCCGCCGATGAGGAGCATGGGGCCGGGCCGGCCTTCGCGGCGGAAGCAGGTGCCGTAGGGGCCTTTGGCGGTGAGTTTGTCGCCGGGCTTGAGTGAGTCATCAAGGGCGGCGGAAAAGGCGCCTTGCGGATATTTTTTGATGATGAAGGATAGTTTCTGGCCGTCGCTCGGCGGATTGGCCATGGAGAAGGCGCGTGTGACGCCGCCGGGGATCGTGATGTCCACGTACTGGCCGGCCCAGAATTTCAGGGGTTTGGAGATTTCGATGTCCAGCCGGCGAATGTCGTGGGTCAGGTGTTCGATGTGCACCAGTTCCGCGTCGTAGGATTTGACGGGGATCGAGCGGCGCATCAGGTCTTCGTCGAAATTGAGTAGCTCGATGGTGACGTCGCTATAGGCGTGGGTTTTGCAGAGCAGGATGTGGCCGGTGTCGCGCTCGGATTCGAGCAGGGCGAAGGTGGAATGTTTCAGCAGTTCGATGTCGCCGTCGAGCAGGAGGGATTTGCAGGAGCTGCATTGGCCCTCCTTGCAGCCATGCGCGAGCGAAATTCCCTGCCGGAAGGCGGCGTCCAGAACGGTCTCGCCCTCCTCGACCTCCATTTCGACGCCTACCGGCTCGAAACGTACTTTGTGCGTCGTGATGACCGTCATGCTTTTTTACTTTCTTGGACGTAAGGCGAGAAAAGTAAGCAGTTACTTTTTTGAAAAAAAGTAACCAAAAAACTTTTGTTTTCCGCGGCCGTTGAGCGGCCAAACTGTGGCCACTCAACGGTCGGGGAAATAAAAAGTTTTTGCGCCGCACCCGCGGAGGGGCTTTTTTTCAAAAAGCGCTTCTTTCTTAGACTGCCTTTGCTTGCGGAGGGAAAGATGGATTGCTTCGCTTCGCTCGCAATGACGGGTGGACGGCTGCTTCCGGACGCCGCTTGCGCGGCGCCCGGTTTCGCAACAAAAAGTTAGTTGCAGGGGTTGATGGTGAAACCCTTGCGGTATTCGGCCGCGGCGGTGACCCGTTCTTCGTCCGTGAGGGCGCGGAAGCCGGTGAGCGGGCTGCCGAGTTTGTAGCCGCGCACGTCGTCGAGCGTCCACATCTTGGCGTCGTCGAAGTGCAGATGCGGCTGCGGCACGAGGGTTTTACCATCCGGACGGACGAATCCGAGATCGGTGATGGCATCCGCGATGTCCCAGCCGTGGTAGCATTCTTCCCATTCACGGCGGCCGGAGAAGCGGCCCATGGCGGGGGTGGCGCGGCCTTCGTATTCCGCGGCGAACGCGACCTTATGCGTCCAGCGGCATTGCTCGGAGCAGTAGGTGTAAACCTTGCCGTCAACCGTGTCGTAGGTGAAGTCTTCACGGATCAAGCAGGGCACCATGCAGCTCCAGCAGCGGTGCGGGTAGGAATAGCCCACGTCGCCGTTGAACAGGATCTGCGTCTGGCCCTTTTCGGAGAGTTTTGCATACCACTTCCAGTATTCGCCAAACTGCGCGTACCAGCCGGGATATTTGTGCTCGAACCATTCGAAGTCTTTCTCCGTCTGGGCTTCGATGCGCCAGAAGTTGACCGACCAGCCGACCGAGAAGAATTGCGCGGTCAGATGGACATAGTTCTTCTTGACGATACGGTCCCAAGCGGCCGCCACGTCGTCGTGGTGGATCTTGATGCCGTATTTTTCCAGCGGGAGCATGTAGGTGCGGTAGTAGTCCTCGTAGATCCAGCGATGCCACAGCTCGGCATAGCTTTCCTTCTTCTTGTCGCGGTCGGTGGTGCCGTATTCGACGAAGGTGCCGATGGCGGCGTCCACGATCGCGTGGTTCTGCCAGAACGCGTATTTCAGATCGCGCTCGAGCAGCAGGTGGTTGTCCGGGTCGTTGATGGTGGACATCAGCAGCGAGTGGCCGTTGCCGATGTGCCGGCTCTCGTCGGATTGCACCGAGAGGAACACGGTGGGCAGCGCGTAGTCGCCGTTGCGGGCGGCTTCGGAGGGCATCGCCACGAACAGCGTGTTGGTGAACGCGGTCTCGGCGACGACGGTCAGGTACACGTTGGCGGCGGTGATGGCGTCACCGGTGACGAAACCTTCGGCGAACTGACGGCCGATTGTGGAGGCGTAGCACTTGCCGAAGGCGGCTTCCGTGATGTCGAAGCCCGCCGGATCGATGTAGTTTTCCATGTACCACTTCTTCAGGTTCATCTGAATGGTGGAATGACGGAATTCATCGACCATTTGCATGGCGAAGCCCGTGCGCAGTTCTTCGCCGGGCGCCAGGCGGGCGACCATGGCCATCGAGCGCGAGGCGGAGATTTCCGGGAACGGGATGATCGCCAAAAACAGCTTCATCCATTCCACCCAGCGCGGCTGCACGTTGCGGAACATGTCGCCGCGCAGTGCGGCGTCGAGCGCGCCGTACACGCGGTTGTCTTTTTCTTCCTGCATCGGGAAGTAGGAGCGCAGGACCTGCTTCATCGGGTCACGTGGGGTTTTTTTGATCTTGTAGTCGGTCGGGAAGGTCATCGCTTCCTGGACGTAGCTCGGCGTCCAGCCGAGATCAGCGACCCGCGCGGTGGCCTCGCTGATGCTCATGCCTTTTTGGGCGATGATTTTGTTGAGACTTAATCCTTCAGGCATCTTGGTACTCTCCTAAATTGTTGATGTTTTCGGAAGGTGCCGACCGGGGGCGCGGCTTTGGCGCCGTCCGCTCGTGACGAATATAATCGCAAACTTCGTGCCAAGCGCTTTATCCTTCGCAAAGCGGCGGTTTGCCTGGGGTAGTGAACTATGTTGCATGGCGCGGCGTGTCGCACCGTGCGACAGGTTTTTTGTGTCACTGTCGCAGAATGCGACATGATGCGGTGCAGCGACAAAAATCATTGCACGGCCTGGCCTTGCGGGCGGTTGGCAAAGCTCTTGCCTTCGGCGATCCAGCGCGCCGCGAGGACGAGGGTGCCCATGGCAAAGTCCTTGCCGTGGGCGGCGATCATCTTGTCCGCCAGCGCGCCGGCCTCGGCGAAGAAACGGTCTTTTGAGGCGTCTTCGTCGGTCATGCCGCCACGCTCCTTGCGCTGGGACGGAAGAGAAGGTCGGGGAGAATGACGGTGGCGGCTTCGCCGTCGGCGGCGGCGAAGGCGAGGGCCTGCCCGTCCGGCGAAAACGCCAGGTGGGTGACGGCGGGGCCGGGTTCACGCAGCAGGATGGACTCTTGCGCGCCGTCGCCCCGCAGCCAGAGGCGGCCTTCCGCATCCGCGGCGGCAAAAACCTGCAGGCGCGGATGGCATGAAACCGGCCCGCGCAACAGCGCGCCATCCCTGAGCCATCCGGAATCCTGCCGATGGATGCAAACAAAATCCGCGCCGCCGAGAACCAGCGCGCCGTCCGGCAGGAAGCCGAGCGAGGCGACGGGGCCGGGCAGGTTTTCCAGGCGCTCCCATTGTTTTGACGCGCGATCGCGCAGCGCGGCGCCGGCGGGGCTGGCGGCGGCGAGGGCGCCGCCGTCGGCGCGCCAGGCCAGCGCCGACACGGGGGCGGCGAGATCGAGCCGTGGATTGTCACGCAGGCCGCAGGCTTCGAGCGAGACGCCGGTCTGGTGGCCGACGGCGATGTGCAGGCCCGCGGGATCGTAGGCCAGAGCGGTGACGGCGGCGGGCATGGTGAGGCGCTTGCCGTCCGGGCCGAGGAAATCGACGTGGCGGCCGGCGGCATAGGCGCGGCGCGCGCCGCGGCCGGCGGCGACGGCGGTGATGGCGCGGCGGGGGAGTTTTTCGAGCGGCTGGACCTCGCCGTCCGCCAGGCGGAGCAGAAAACCGTCGGCGCCACCGGAGATGACGCCGCCGAGCGGATCCGCGGCGAGGGTTTTGACGCCGCCGCGGTGCAGCGCGAAAATCGCCGGCGGCGCGGGCGGGCCGCTGGCCGGCACAAGTTCGATGCCGCCGCCGGCGCGCGGTGAGATGTCCGGCGCGCCTTGCCAGTGCGCGCGCAGAATGGCGACGGCGCCATCGGCCAAGCCGAAACATGCGAAATCTCGGTCCCACACCAGCGCCTGGGAGAGGCTGTTGAACTCGAAGCTGACGCCCAGCAGGTCGTGCAGAGGCGGCGCCGCGCGCGAGGCATTCAATACATTCAACGGTGGTTTCCTGCACTATAGTTCATAACGTTCCCATTCCGGTTCTGCGCCGTGAATTTCGTAGGCGAGAGCTAAGCAAGGGGCGTGCCAAGGGCGGATGCGTGGCGGCGGGACAGGTCGAAGCCGCTATGTCGTTCAAAAGCGGAACAGGTGTAGCGAAGCAAAGAAAGCAAGAAGCGCTTTTTTGAAAAAAGGCTCCCCGCCTGGGGCGCGCAAAAAACTTTTGTTATCCGCGGGTTTTGATGGGCCGACGTTTGGTCGCTCGACAGCCGGTGGACGGAAAGGCGCGGATGCCGGCATTCGCCGGCATGATGTGGGGAGGGCAATGGGTCAGACTAAGCCCGAGATGTTGCCAGGGCCGCGCAAAGCGGAGCAAAAGTTTTTGCGCGCTTTTTTCAAAAAGCGCTGCTTACTTTCTTTCTTTCTCACTCCCCGCGTAGCGCCCGGTAGATTGTGTTGCGCGACACGCCGAGGGTGCGGGCGGCGGCGCTGACGTTGCCGTTGCAGGCGCGCATGGTGGCGGCGACCTGGCGGGCTTGCGCGTCGCGCAGGACGGAGCCGGATTGTTCGGGCGGCGGCGCGATGTGGGGCAGCGCGGCGGCGACGGTTTCGGCGCTGATGCGGCCGCCGCCGGCGAGCACGAGTTTGGTGAGCAGGTTGCGAAGTTCCCTGATGTTGCCTGGCCAGTCGTGCTGCTGGAGCTTCTGGATGGCGGCGTCTTCCAGGCGCGCTTCGGGCGCGATGTTGTGCAGGAGGTGATGCGCGAGGGCGGCGAAGTCGGTGCGCGCGGCGAGGCGGGGCAGAAAAACTTCGGTGGCGGCGAGGCGGTAATAGAGGTCGGCGCGGAATTTATGGTGCTGCACCGCGGCGGCCAGGTTTTCGTTGGTGGCGGCTAGCAGCAGGATGTCCACCACGCGTGACGCCGAACCGCCGACCGGGCGGATCGAGAAATCGTCCAGGAAGCGCAGCAGGGCGGCTTGCACGCCGGCGGGCAGGTCGGCGATTTCATCCAGAAACAGCGTGCCGCCATCGGCTTCGAGGGCGAGACCTTTGGCGCCGCCGCGGCGGGCGCCGGTAAAGGCGCCTTCGGCGTGGCCAAAGAGTTCGGCGGCCAGCAGGTCCGGCGGGATGGCGGCGCAGTTGACGGCGACGAATTTGCCGGCGCGGCCGGAGGCGCGATGCGCGGCGCGGGCGACGACTTCCTTGCCGGTGCCGGTTTCGCCGCGGATGAGCACGGGCAGGCCGCGCTGGGCGGCGCGGCCGGCCATGTCCAGTGCGGCGCGAACGGCTTCGTCCTCGGCCACCGCGTCGCAGGACGGGGCGCGTTTGGGCAGGGCGGTGACGCGGCTGGGCGTGGCTTCCGTGCCGTCCAGACGGGTGCGGAAAACACGGCCTGAGCGGTCCGTGATGCTGGTGGGCGCGCCGGGACGAAGTGCCGGCGCGCCGGGTGCGAACAGGGCCGCCAGCGGGCTGCCGGCGGGCTCCGGCAGGCCTGCCAGCATGAAGCGGGCTTGTTCGTTGGCGGCGATGACGCGGTCGGAATCATCGAGCGCCAGGAGGCCGGCATAGGCGGTGTCGAGAAACTCGGCGCGGCCGTGCAGGACGAGGATGCGGCCTTTGTGGCTGGCGCGGAACAACTGCGCCTCGATCTGCGCGGCGGCGAGCGCCAGGCTGGCGCGGGCGTGCGGGGCGTAGGCGGCGGCGTTGCAGGACGCGTCCAGCACGCCGGCGAGCGTGCGGTCGGGCGCGAAAATTGGCGCGGTCATGCAGGAGAGGCGGTTATGGTCGGCGAAAAAATGCTCCGCGCCGCGCACGTCGATACGGGCGCGGGATTCGATGGCGGTGCCGAGCGCGTTGGTGCCGGAGATTGATTCGGTCCAGATCGAGCCAGGCACAATGCCAAAGCCCTCGATTTCGGCACGCAGGGATTCGGCCATCAGGGAGTCGAGCAGCACGCCGTCCGGCCCGGCGAAGGCGAGCACGTAGCGGCCGGCGCCGAGCTGCTGGTGCAGTGCCTGCATTTCCGGGATCGCCAGGTTGCGCACCTTGGCGAACTGATCGCGCTGGCGCCGCAGCGCCGCTTCGTCCAGCGTATCGGTTTTCGGCGCGCGGCGGGGATTCAGGCCATTTGCCAAACATCGGCGCCAGCTCTCGGCAATTGCGGGACGCAGCAGTCCCGCCTGGATCACGCCGTTACGTTCCATCAAGTTGCGCGCTTGGGCCAAGCGCGTCGCGCTGTCTTGGGCAGCCAGCATGTTTCCCCCGAATTGCGTTATTTGTTCAGCGCAGTCCGTGATGGTCATCCGGCTTTGCCGCCGGTTTTGTCCACCGAAGGTTGCTTGTCACCTGTGCCACGGAAAAAAGCAACTGTTTTGTCGGCTTGCTCCGGAACGGAACACCCAGGCGTTGACGGTGTGGCGTTACGCCGCGAAACCGCGTTTGGCACGAAGGATGCTACGAGGAAGGCCAAACAGAACACGAGGGAACCGCGCCATGAAAGCTGCCGTTATGCGTCAGTACGACGAGAAACTCGAGAACCCGGTTTTTGTTAGTTATGAAGAAGTACCTGACGCGAAAATCAAAAACCCGGACGACGTGATCGTGCGCATCGGTGGCGCCGGCGTGTGCCGGACGGATTTGCATATTATTGAAGGGGTGTGGCGCTCGAAGGTGGATTTGCAACTGCCGCATATCATGGGGCATGAGAATGCCGGGTGGATCGAGGAGGTCGGCAAGAACGTCACGCATCTGAAGGTGGGCGATCCGGTGATCTGCCATCCGCTGATCACCTCCGGGCACTGCCTGGCGTGCCGGCGCGGCAATGACATGCATGCGGAGGAGAGCGAGTTTCCCGGCATCAACACCAATGGCGGGTATGCGCAATACCTGCGCACCGGGGCGCGGTCGATCATCAAGCTGCCGAAGTCGCTGGCGCCGAAAGATGTTGCACCGCACACCGATGCGGGGCTGACGGCGTACCGCGCCGCGAAAAAAGCCTCGCGACATTTGCTGCCGGGCGAATACGCGGTGGTGATCGGCGCTGGCGGGCTGGGGCATATCGGCATCCAGGTGCTGCGGGCGATGTGCGCGGCGCGGATTATCATCGTGGATCGGTCCGAGACTGCATTGAAACTGGCGACCGATTGCGGCGCGGATTACGCGGTGAAGGCCGATGGCGGGCAGGTGGAGGAGGTGCTGCGGTTGACCGGCGGCAAGGGGGCCGAGGCGGTGATCGACTTCGTCGGCGAGGGCAGCGCGATCGCCGAGGGCCTGGCGATGACGCGCAACCAGGGGTCCTATTATATCGTTGGCTATGGCGGGAAGATTGACATTGCCGCCATCGATATGATCACATCGGAAAAGTCGATCATCGGCAATTTGGTCGGGACCTACGCGGAACTGATCGAACTGATGGCGCTGGCGGACCAGGGCAAGGTGACCCTGGCGACGCGCGAGTACCGGCTGGAAGATGCGAACCAGGCGCTGCATGATCTGCACCACGGCAAGGTGCGAGGGCGGGCGGTGCTGATACCGTAGAGTAAGAAAGAACTTCTTTTTTGAAAAAAAGAAGCAAAAAACTTTTATTAATTTGGGCCACGGATGGTTTCTCCAGCACGGTCTAGATTAGCAAAAGTTTTTTGGTTACTTTTTTTCAAAAACGTAACTACTTTCTTCCTTGCTGTTGCTTAAACCTAAGGAAACGGAGCCAAAAATGTATAAGACGAAGAGTGGCGAAGAGATTTTCATCATCGACGGGCATGTGCATCTGTGGGACGCCAGTCCTGAAAACATCAAGAACATTCACGGCAAGCAGTTCATCGATTGTTTTTTCGGCTATCATTCCGCGCTCTCGCCGCCGGAGCAGGTTTGGACCGCGGAGAAATTCGCTAAGTACGGCGTCGAGCAGATGGAGAAAGATCTGTTCATCGATGGCCCGGACGACATGGCGATCATGAACCCGACCTAT
Organism: Acetobacteraceae bacterium; assembly: GCA_003137135.1. Taxonomy (GTDB): domain Bacteria; phylum Pseudomonadota; class Alphaproteobacteria; order Acetobacterales; family Acetobacteraceae; genus Acidocella. The sequence goes on along the minus strand of PLFB01000088.1, from coordinate 12,732 downwards.
CTGAAGGATTTCTACAAGAACGGCTTCAATACGATCGAGCAGAACGCGGTGCTGAAGAAGCGCAATCCGGACCGCATCATTCTCAACGGCGCGTTTGACCCGCGCGACGGCGAGGGCGGACTCGAAGCGCTGCACGCGCAGGCCGAAATCTACAAGATCAAGGGCGTGAAATTGTACACGGCCGAATGGAAGGGCAATAGCCGCGGCTACAAGCTTTCCGATCCGGAAGCGTATAAATATCTCGAGACGGCCGAAAAACTCGGGATCAAGAACATTCATGTGCACAAGGGCCCGACCATCATCCCGCTCGATCGCGATGCGTTCGACGTGGCGGATATCGACCATTGCGCCACGGATTTTCCGAATTTGAACTTCATCGTCGAGCATTGCGGCCTACCGCGGCTGGATGATTTCTGCTGGATCGCGGTGCAGGAGAGCAACGTGTTCGGCGGGCTGGCGGTGGTGCTGCCGTTCATCCATTCGCGGCCCGGCTATTTCGCGAAGGTGATGTCCGAATTGCTGTTCTGGCTGGGCGAGGACAAAATCCTGTTCGGGTCGGATTACGGTATCTGGACGCCGCGCTGGCTGGTCGAGAAATTCATGGCCTTCGAACTGCCGGACGAACTCGTGCAGGAAACCGGCAAGCAGCTGACGCTGGACATCAAAAAGAAGATCCTGGGCGGCAACGCCGCGCGGATTTACGGCGTGGATATCGAGGCGCAGAAGGCGAAACTCCGGCACGCCGAAATGGCGGTTGCGTGACGGTCACGAATCAGGCGCGCATCGATGAGGTGCGCGCCGCTCTTGACCGGGTGACCGATCCGGAACTCGATGAGAGCGTCGTGGAGCTGAACTTCATCACCGGGATCGATGTTGCCGGTGGTGACGTTTCGGTGACATTCCGGCTGCCGACCTATTGGTGCGCCGCGAATTTCTCGTACCTCATGGCGTCCGATATGCGCGACGCCGTGGCGGTGCTGCCTTGGGTGGAAAAAGTCGCGGTGGTGCTGGACGACCATATGTTCGTGGACACCATCAACGACGGCGTCGCGGCGGGCAAGGATTTCGCCGATGCGTTTCCGACCGAGGCGCAGATGGACCTGTCCGGCATCAGGTTGAATTTCGGGCTGAAGTCGTTCGAACGCCGGCAGGAGGCGCTGCTGCGGCATCTGCTGGCGGAAGGGTTTGAGCCGTCGGTGATTTTGCAACTGACGGTGGATGGGCTGGCGCGTGTGAGCCTGAACGAGGAGGGGCGGAAGCTGCGCGCCCGCTACCTGGAACGCCGTCCGCTCGCAGGCCCGCTGCCGGCGGCGTTCGTCAGCCGGGACGGCACGGAGATCGCGCCGGACACGCTGACGGCGTATCTGCGCAACGTCCGCCGCGTGGGGCTGAACGCCGAATTCAACGGCGCGTTGTGCCGCGGGCTGCTGGCGGCGCGGTATGGGGAGGCGCCGGCGGTGCTGCCGGCCGAGCCGGGGTTGATCGACTTTTTGCGTATGGCTCCGCCGCCGGCGCAGCGCGTTTAGGCGAAGGCAAGCAGCGCTTTTTAGAAAAAGCCCCGCCGCGGGTGCGGCGCAAAAAGCTTTTGCTCCTGGGGGCGCGGGAACGGGGATCGGCTTTAATCGGCATAAGGGGTGCCGATTAAAGGCGATCCCCGTCCTCGTGCCCCCAGGAGCAAAAGTTTTTTTGGTTCTTTTTTTTCAAAAAAAGAACTTACTTGCTTTGCTGCGCTGCACACTTCGTGAACGCTTGCTTGGATTTGCATTTACAAATAATTAAAAGCCCTCCTGCTATTGTTCTGAGGCTTCGGAAGGCAAAACGATAATGGACGGCGAATATAGCTCCCGCTTGCCGGGGGACGCGGCGGCCTCTCGCGCGAACCGGACACCGGAGGCGCTGCGGGACGCGATCCTTGCCAAGCTGACCACGCATGTCGGCCGGCGGCGGGCGATTGCGACGAAGCGGGATTGGCTGCTGGCGACCGCTATCGTGGTGCGGGATTTCGCGGTGGAGGTGTGGCTGGAAAGCCTGGAGGCCGTCCAGCGGCAGGGGCAGAAGCGGGTCTATTATTTGTCGCTGGAGTTTCTGATCGGGCGGCTGCTGTTTGATAATCTGAACAATTTGAACATCATGGACCAGGTGCGCGAGGCGCTGGCGGGGCTGGATGTGGATTTGGAGGATTTGAGGGCGCTGGAGCCGGATGCGGCTTTGGGCAATGGCGGGCTGGGAAGGCTGGCGGCGTGCTTCATGGAGAGTTTGGCGACGCTGGGAATCGCGGCCTACGGGTATGGGATACGGTATGAGCACGGGCTGTTCCGGCAACTGATCAAGGACGGGGTGCAGGAGGAGGAGCCGGAGGACTGGCTGAGTTTTGGTAACCCGTGGGAGTTCGAGCGGCCGGAGGTTAAGTACGAGATCGGGTTTGGGGGGTCGGTCAGTTCGCATGGTGGCCCGAATGCCTGGAAGCCGGAACAGGTGGTGATCGCCGCGGCGTATGATACGCCGGTGGTGGGCTGGCGGGGCAGGCGGGTGAACACGCTGCGGCTGTGGTCGGCCAGGCCGGGGAACAAGCTGCGGCTGGATTTGTTCAACGAGGGCGACCACACCGGCGCGCAGGCGGGACGGATGCAGGCGGAGGCGATTTCAAAGGTGCTGTACCCTTCGGACTCGACGCCGGCGGGGGAGGAATTGCGGCTGCGGCAGGAATATTTCTTCTCGTCGGCCTCGCTGCAGGACCTTGTACGCCGGCATATTCGGGCGTTCGGGACGATTGACAGCCTGGCAGAGAAGACCGCGATCCAGTTGAACGATACGCACCCGGCGATCGCGGTGGCGGAGCTGATGCGGATTCTGGTGGATTTGCACAATATTCCGTTCGCCGCGGCCTGGGCTACGACGCAGGCGGTGTTCAGCTACACCAACCATACGCTGCTGCCGGAGGCGCTGGAGTCCTGGCCGGTGGCGCTGATGGAGCGGCTGCTGCCGCGGCATATGCGGATTATTTACCAGATCAACGAGGTGCATTTGACCGCGCTGCGGGAGGAGCATCCGGATGACGGGGCGCTGGCTTACCGGCTTTCGCTGATCAATGAGGATTTCGGGCGGCGCGTGCGGATGTCGCATCTGGCGTTTCTGGGGTCGCACCGGGTGAACGGGGTTTCGGCGCTGCATACGCAGCTGATGCGCGAGACGGTGTTTCGCGACCTGCACGAGTTGCGGCCGGGGCAGATTACCAATGTGACCAATGGGATCGCGTTCCGGCGGTGGCTGCACGAGGCGAATCCGGGGCTGACGGCGTTGCTGGTGGAGAGCTTGGGGGCGGAGGTCCTGGATGACCCGGAAAACCTGACCAAGCTGGTGAAGCTGGCGGAGGATAGGGCGTTTCAGCAGAAATTTGCCGCGGTGAAGGCGGCAAACAAGGTGGCGCTGGCGAAGATTATCGAGCGCGAGGTGGGCGTGGCGGTTGACTCCACTGCGCTGTTCGATGTGCAGATCAAACGGATCCATGAATACAAGCGGCAGTTGCTGAATATTCTGGAGACGATCGCGCTGTACCACGCGATGCGCGCGGAGCCGGAGAAGGACTGGACGCCCCGGGTGAAGATTTTCGCGGGCAAGGCGGCGGCGAGCTATTTTCGGGCCAAGCTGATCATCCGGCTGGCAAATGACGTGGCGAGGACGATTAATGCGGACCCGGTGACAAGCCGGTTTCTAAAGCTGGTGTTTTTGCCGAATTATTCGGTGAGCCTGGCGGAGACGATTATTCCGGCGGCCGATCTCTCGGAGCAGATTTCTACCGCGGGGCTGGAGGCATCCGGCACGGGGAACATGAAGCTGGCGCTGAACGGGGCGCTGACGATCGGGACGCTGGATGGGGCGAATATCGAGATCCGCGACCATGTGGGGGCGGAGAACATTTTCATTTTCGGGATGACGGCGGAGGAGGCGGCGCAGCGGCGGACGAAGGGCTACGATACGGCGGCGGAGGTTGCAGCCTCGCCGGCGCTGGCGGATGCGCTGGATGCGGTGGGCGAGGGCGATTTTTGCCCGGCCGAGCCGGAACGGTATGCCAGCCTGGTGGACATGCTGCGGCACGATGACCGGTTTTTACTGTGCGCGGATTTTTCGTCCTACTATATCACGCAGCGGGTGATTGATGAGACGTGGCGGCACCCGGCGGCCTGGTGGAAGTCTGCCATTCTGAATACCGCGCATATGGCGTGGTTTTCGTCCGACCGGGCGATTGCGGAGTATGCGCGGGATATTTGGGGGCTGGTGCCCCCGTAGTGCGAGGTTGAAGGCGTGGATGGCCCGGTCGGGCCCGGCCATGACGTTCGGTGGACGGAGGCAATTAAAGGCACACGCGGCGCAGGCGCCCGCGGGAGCAAAAGTTTTTTGCGCGCTTTTTTTCAAAAAAGCGCTACTTATTTAAAACTGCGGGCGCCGCTTTAGGCCCGCCCACAAAGGAACGTCTAAATGGCCCCATCCACAGCCCCGCTGGCGCGAACGACGATGGCTTATGTGCTGGCCGGCGGGCGCGGCTCGCGGCTGCTGGAGCTGACGGATTTGCGGGCCAAGCCGGCGGTGTATTTTGCGGGAAAGAGCCGGATTATCGATTTTGCGCTCTCCAACGCGGTGAATTCAGGCATTCGGCGGATTGGCGTGGCGACGCAGTACAAGGCGCATAGCTTGATCCGGCATTTGAACCGCGGATGGAATTTTTTCCGGCAGGAGAGGAATGAGGGGTTTGATATTCTGCCGGCCTCGCAGCGGGCGGGGGATGACTGGTACAAGGGGACGGCGGATGCGGTGTACCAGAATATCGACATCATCGAGGGGTATGCGCCGGAGCTGATTGTGATTCTGGCGGGCGACCATGTGTACAAGATGGATTATGGGCCGATGCTGGCGCAGCATGTNNGTGATGGCGGTGGATGCGAGCGACCGGATTACGTCGTTTGTGGAAAAACCGGCGGACCCGCCGGCGATGATCGGCAAGCCGGGGGTTTCGCTGGCTTCGATGGGGATTTACGTTTTCAGCCGGAAATTTCTGGTGGAGCAGCTCAAGCGGGATGCGGCGGACCCGTATTCGTCGCGGGATTTCGGGAAAGATATTATTCCGTATCTGGTGGCGCATGGCAGGGCGATGGCGCATCCGTTCGCGCGGTCTTGCCGGCGTTCCGGCTACGAAACGGAAGATTATTGGCGCGATGTGGGGACGGTGGATGCGTATTACGAGGCGAACATCGATTTGATCAATCCGTTGCCGGCGCTTGATCTTTACGAACATGACTGGCCGATCTGGACTTATGCGGAGATCACGCCGCCGGCGAAGTTCGTGCACGACAAGGAAGGGCGGCGGGGGCAGGCGGTATCCTCGCTGGTTTCCGGCGGGTGCATCATTTCGGGCGGCAGCGTGCGTAATTCGTTGCTGTTTACTAACGTACGGGTGCATTCCTATTCCGATATCGAGGACGCGGTGATTCTGCCGAATGCCGATGTGGGGCGCGCGGCGCGGCTGACCAAGGTGATTGTGGAGAAGGGCGTGCAGATTCCGCCGGGGCTGGTGGTGGGGGAGGACCCGGAGGAGGATGCGAAGCGATTCCGCCGGACGGATAAGGGGGTTTGCCTGATTACGCAGCCGATGATCGACCGCCTGGGTTTATGACGCCGATCCATGTGCTGGCGGTGGCGTCGGAGTTTTATCCGCTCGTCAAGACCGGCGGGCTGGCGGACGTAACGGGGGCGCTGCCGCGGGCGCTGGGCGAGGAAGGGGTGAGCACGACCACGCTGCTGCCGGGATTTCCGGGCGTGCTGGCGGGGCTGGCGGATGCGGAAGTGGTTTTTGACGAGCCGGACCTGTTCGGAGCGCTGGCGCGGCTGCTGCGTGGGAAGTGTGGCGGGCTGGACGTCATCGCCGTGGATGCGCCGCAGCTTTTTGCGCGCGCCGGCAATCCTTATACCGGGCCGGATGGGGGGGATTGGCCGGATAATGCGGTGCGGTTCGCGGCGCTGGCGCGTATGGCGGCCCGCGTTGCGGCACTGGGGCTGCCGGGGCTGCGGCCGGATGTGGTGCACGCGCATGACTGGCAGGCGGGGCTGACGGCGGCGTACCTCGCCGGTTACCCGCAGCGGCCCGGAACGGTTTTCACGGTGCATAATTTGGCGTTTCAGGGGCTGTTTCCGGCTGGCGTGTTCGGAAGTCTTGGCCTGCCGGCTGAAGTGTTTTCGATCGATGGCGTCGAATTTCACGGCATGGTCGGGTATTTGAAGGCTGGGCTTGCGATGTCTGACAGGATCACCACGGTTTCGCCGGGGTATGCGCGCGAAATTCTTACGCCTGAGGCGGGGATGAATCTGGATGGGCTGCTGCGGCATCGCGCCGACCGGCTGGTTGGGATTCTGAATGGTATCGATACGGAGGTTTGGGACCCGGCGAATGATCCGTTGATCGCGGCGCGGTTTGATGCGAAAAACGCGGGGGCTCGGGCGGAGAACAAGCGCGCGTTGCGGCGGAAATTTGGGGTTTTGGAATCGCCGGAAAAGCTTCTGCTCGGCGTCATCAGCCGGTTGACCTGGCAAAAGGGTTTGGACCTGCTGCTGGCCTGTCTCGACGAGCTGGATGCGCTTGACGCGCAACTGCTTGTGCTGGGGACGGGCGAGCGCGGGCTGGAGGAGGGGTTTCGGGCGGCGGCCGATAGGAATCCGAAAAGCATAGGCTGCGTCATCGGGTATGACGAATCGCTGGCGCATTTGATGCAGGCTGGGGCGGACGCGCTGGTGGTGCCGTCGCGCTTTGAGCCGTGCGGGCTGACGCAGCTTTGCGCTTTGCGGTACGGGGCGCTGCCGATTGTGGCGCGCACCGGCGGGCTGGCGGATACGGTGATCGACGCCAACGAGGCGGCGCTGGCGGCCGGCGTTGGCACGGGGCTGCAGTTCGCGCCGGGCGAGTTGGGCGCCGGGCTGCGGCGCGCCGCGGCGCTGTGGCGGCAGCCTGCAACATGGCGGCGATTGCGGCGGAATGCGATGCGGGCGGATGTGTCGTGGCGTAGGCCGGCTAGGAAGTATGCGGAGCTGTACAGGGAACTTTTGAAGTGAAGCAGTTACTTTTTTTGAAAAAAAAGTAACCAAAAAAACTTTTACGAGCTGCGGGCGATGGCACGGGGCGTGCCTATAATCGCCTCCAACGGAGGCGATTATAGGCACGCCCCGTGCCATCGCCCGCAGCTCGTAAAAGTTTTTGCGCGCTTTTTTTAAAAAGCGCTGCTTTCTTCAATAACCTAAAGCGCAGCCGTCTTTTCTCGGATCCGATCCGCCGATCAGCACGCCGGCTTTTCGGTCGATGACGATCGCCTGGCCGCCGCCATGCGGGGTTGGGGCTTCCTCCACCGCGTGGCCGCGCGCGGCGAGGGCTGAGCGTAACGAGTCCGGAATGCCGCGTTCCACAAGGACCTTGCCGGCGGAGGGGAAGTAACGGGGCATGTCGAGGGCGGTTTGCGGGTCCATGCCGTAGGTTAGCATGTTTGACAGCACGTAGCTCTGGCCCATCGGCTGGTAGTGGCCGCCCATGACGCCGAATATGATCTCGGCGTCGCCGTCCGCGGTGGCGAGGGCGGGGATGATGGTGTGCATCGGGCGCTTGTGGGGGGCGACGCTGTTGGGGTGGCCGCGTTCGAAGCGGAAGCCAAAGCCGCGGTTGTGCAGGACGATTCCAGTGACTTCATCGACGATGCAGGAGCCGAAACTTTCGAACAGGGAGTTGATGAAGCTGCAGGCGTTGCCGTCTTCGTCCACGACCGCAAGATAGACCGTGTCCTTGTGGGCGGCGCCGGGCGGCGGCAGGGACGTTATTGCGCGATCATCACGAATGAGCGCGCGCAGGCTGGTCAGATAGGTTTCGCTGAGCAGGTGGTCAACCGGCACGTCCACCTGCGAGGGGTCCGCCAGAAAAGCGTTTCTGTCGCGATAGACCAGGCGCGCCGCTTCGATATGGCGGTGTACGCGAACGGGGTCCAGAGGGTCGGCGCTGGGGGGCGAAAATCCGTTGAGGATGCCCATGAGCATGAGCGCGATGAGGCCGGAGCCGTTGGGTGGGCATTCCCAGATTCTTCGCGCCGCAAAGTCGCGGGAAATCGGAGTCACAAATTCAGCCGCGCTCAAGCCGCGTGAAAAGTCATCTGCCGTATGAAAACCGCCGCGCGCGCGCAAAGTGTTAACCAGGCTCGCCGCCACCTCGCCCTCGTAAAAAGCCTTGGCGCCGTTTGCGGCAATTTTGCGCAGGGTGGCGGCCAGCGCGGGCTGCTGCACCACACGACCCACCGTGGGCGCGGCGCCTTCAAACAAAAGACTTGGCGCGTTGTTCGCCCGCAGCCGCGGCGCCGCGGCGCGCCAATCCGCCGCAACGCGCGGCGCAACGGCAAAGCCGTGTTCGGCATAGTCGATCGCCGGGCGCAGCGCCTCGTCAAAACCCTTGCGGCCATGCGACTGTAATAGCAGGTCCCATGCGCTCACCGCGCCTGGCACGGTCACCGTGTGCGGGGAATTTTCGTGCACATGCGCAACGCCGGCGGCCTGCAGCGCGTCGATCGAAAGACCGGCCGGCGCGCGGCCGGAACCGTTGAGCGCCACCACCGGTTTGCCCGCGGGCTTGTACAAGCAAAAACAATCGCCGCCGATGCCGGTCGCCTGCGGTTCCACCACCGCCAGCACGGCCGCCGCGGTGACCGCTGCGTCTAGCGCGTTGCCGCCGGCTTTTAGCATCTCGATGGCGGCCAGCGTGGCCTGCGGCATGGAAGTGGCGGCCATCGCCCGCGTCGCAAAAACGGGGCTGCGGCCAGGAACATGGAAGTCTCTCATGAAAACCTCAGAAAAAGAAAGAACTTCTTTTTTAAAAAAAAGGCGCCCCGCCCGGGGAAGCAAAAAACTTTTATTAACCCCGGCCTTCGAACGTCATCGGTTGGCCGCTCCTAGGACAAGCCGCCGATCTCGCCGGCCGCATTTACGAAAATGCCTTCCGCGGCGGGAATTTTTGGCAAGCCGGGCATCGTCAGAATGTCGCCGCACAGCGCCACAACAAAACCCGCGCCCGCGGACAGCCGGACCTCGCGCACCGGCAGATCAAAGCCGGACGGCGCGCCCTTGGCGGCGGGGTCGGTCGAGAAACTGAACTGCGTCTTGGCCATGCAAACCGGCAAATGGCCAAACCCGGCCTGCTCGAATCTTTGCAACTGCGCCAGCGCCGGGGGTTCAAACGTGACGGCGCCGGCGCGGTAAATCTCGCGCGCGATCACGCGGATTTTCTCCGTCAGCGGCAAGCCGTCGTCATAAAGCGGCCGTAACACCGGCGCCTCCCGCGCCAGCTCCACGACCGCTTCGGCGAGTGCCGCGGCACCCGCGCTGCCATCGGCCCAATGCGAGCAAAGCACGGCCCGTACACCCATGGCCGCGCAGGCGGTTTCGATGGCGGCAAATTCCGCCGGGGTGTCGCCCAAGAATCTGTTCACCGCCACCACCACCGGCAGGCTGAATTTTTGCATGTTCTCGATATGGCGTAGCAGATTCGCGGCACCTCTTTCGACGGCCGGAACGTCTTCCCGCCGGAGATCTTTGAGCGCCACGCCGCCGTGCATCTTTAGCGCCCGCACCGTCGCCACCACCACGCAGGCCGAAGGGGCGAGGCCGGCCTGGCGGCATTTGATGTCGAGGAATTTTTCCGCCCCCAGATCCGCGCCGAAGCCGGCTTCGGTAACCACGAAATCGGCCAGGCCGAGCGCGGTTTCGGTGGCCAGGACCGAGTTGCAGCCATGCGCGATGTTGGCGAACGGGCCGCCATGGATGAAGGCGGGCGTGCCCTCCAGCGTCTGCGCCAGATTGGGCGCCAAAGCATCTTTCAGCAGCGCCGTCATCGCCCCCGCGGCCTGCAATTCGCCGGCTGTTACGAAGCGTTTACCGCCGTCCAGCCCCACCACGATGCGGGAAAGCCGGTCTTCCAGATCGGCCAGGTTCCGCGCCAGACAGAAAATCGCCATGACCTCGCTGGCGACGGTGATGTCAAATCCGCTTTCGCGCAAAAAACCGTTTTTGGGGCCGCCGAGGCCGAGCACGATCTGGCGAAGGGCGCGGTCGTTCAAGTCCACCACGCGGCGCCAATAGACGCGGCGCGAATCCAGGCCCAGCTTGTTGCCCCAATAAAAATGGTTGTCGAGCAGCGCGGCGAGCAGGTTATGGGCGGCGCCGATGGCGTGCAGGTCGCCCGTAAAATGCAGGTTGATCTCTTCCATCGGCGCGACCTGGGCGCGGCCGCCGCCGGTGGCGCCGCCTTTGGCGCCGAAACAGGGACCGAGGCTCGGCTCGCGCAACGCCACGGCGGCGCGACGGCCGATGCGCCGCAGCGCGTCCCCCAGGCCGATGGTGGTGGTGGTTTTGCCCTCGCCGGCCGGGGTGGGGCTGATGGCGGTGACCAGGATCAGCTTTCCACGCGGCCTGGCCGCGGCCTGCGCGCAAAAATTCAGCGCGATCTTGGCCTTGTGGGGGCCGTAGCGGTACACCGCCTCCGCCGGTATGCCGAGGTTTTCGGCGATCTCCTCGATGGGACGCAGGGCTGTGGCGCGGGCGATGGCAATGTCGCTGTGCGGGTCGATGTCTCGATTCATGCTGGCAGTTTGGCGCAGGGAGCGGCGGCTGGCCAGAGGCTGGGCTATCTGACGACGCCCAGACTGTCCGCCGTGACGGTGCCGGCGGGCGGGCCGGCGGCGGTCCAGGCCGGTGGAATCGGGATGGGGTGCCGCTTGTCCACGACCTTCGGGCCGCCGCCGCCAAACCCGTCAAAAACCACGGCGAAAGCGATCGGGCCGCCTTGGACGTCCATCGCCGGTTCGGCTTGCGCCGCGGCCGTGAGTTGGCTCTCGCCAGGCCGGGCGCGATTTTGCCTTTTGTCACCAGCCAGACATGGCTGCCGGCGCCCGGCCGCACCGCCACGACCATTGCGGCCGAAAAACCGGGGCCGCCTGGTGCGGCGGCCAGGCTGGCGCGCAGGTCGTGTTCCAGCCGGTGCTCATAGTCTTTCAGCGCGGCCGGATCGCCGACGCGGTCCGCCACCACCGAAGCCGGCTGGTACATCAGGACGGAATCCACTTTAAAAATTTTCTTGACGTGTTTTTTGGCGTGCGCCACCGCGGCGCCAGCCGTGAGGGCGCATGCAAAAACCAGAAAACTCCAACGCAAACGTCCCATGCGCGACTCCCATGTGAGGCTGGACTAGGCCAGCAAGCGGGCGCCGCCGCAACCCTCAGCGGCAGGGATTTTCCAGCCGGATCGGCTTGAACGGGGTGCCGTCCGGCCAGGTGCCGAGATAGAGTTCTGCGGGGTCGCCGTGGCCGAATACCGCGGCGGGCAACGCGCCGGTCGCCAGGCTGCCGGCCAGCGCGTCGATGACCTTCCAATAGCCGTAAAAATCCAGCTGGTTGAGCGAGACGGAAGCCGGGAAGCTTTGCTGGCCTTGCAGCAAAACCGGAAAGTTTTCATCCGTCAGCGGAAAATCGTAGCGAGAGTCCGGCGCGCCGGGGGAGCCGTGGCCGGCATGGACGGTGACGCCGTCACGGCTGTCGCCGGGCAGCACCATCAGCACGCGGCGGTCAGGATAGATCTGGCAGAGGCGGGCGAAGACGGCGCGGGCGGTCGGCAGGCCGATCTGGGTGTCCTGCTCGCCCGCCATGACCGCCACGGGTAGGGTGCGGGGCAGCAGGCGGAGATTGCCGATGATGGGCCGGCCGGCCGGGCCGGTGGCGACGGCCGGGGCGTCCCCGGGGGCCATCAGCACGAGCGCGCGCGGCGCCGGCAGGCCGAAGCGCGCGGGGTGCAGTGCGAGGTCCAGCGAAATCGCGGCGCCCATGGAGTAGCCGATGTAGAGAATTCGGGCGGGATCTGGCCAGATGGCGCGGGCGGATAGCAGGGCGAGGGCGTCGCGGTCCGCCGCCGCGGCGTTGCCGACGATGACCTGCGGCGAGGTTTTGGCCGATTGCTGATAGACGGGGTAGATGACCACCTGGCCTTCGCGCGCCAGATGATCGATGAGGGCGCCGAAATTTTTCGGGTTCATGCCCTGCCAGCCATGGTGGAAAAACACGATTGGCACGTAACCGGAGACCGCCGGCTGCGCCGGCAGAAACACGTAAACCCGGCCGGCGCCCTCGCCGTGCGCGAGGACCAGGACGGCGCCGTGGGTTTCGCGCGCCATGAGGGCCGCAGGGCCAGAGGATGCGGCGAAGGCTGGAGAAGCCGCTAAGAAAAGTGAACATGCAAGAATTTCTACTTTTAAAAAAAAAGGCGCCCCGCC
>PLFB01000088.1:0-302 GCA_003137135.1 Acetobacteraceae bacterium | reverse complement strand
GGCCGCCGAAGGCCGGGCCGCCGAAGCCTGGGCCGCCGAAGCCTGGTCCTGGATGGCCGTAGAACCCGTGCGCGTAGTAGCCGGGCACCCAGCCGCGGCCGAAATAGCCGGACCGGTAGCCGCCGTAATAGCCAGGGCCGATGAAGACGCTGCCTACAAACCCGCCATAGTAGGGGTAGCCGCCATAATAGCCGACGTCCGGATAGGCGTAGGCGCCATAGGGATAGCCGCCATAGGCGTAGCCACCATACGCGCCGGAATTATACGCGTAGCCGGGGTAGCCCGATGGGCCGACGATACAG
>PLFB01000123.1 GCA_003137135.1 Acetobacteraceae bacterium | reverse complement strand
GCTTTCTATCGCGCTTTCGCGCCGGTATTCGGATGCCGGTACGCCATGATCGCGCGCAGTTTTTCGTGCGCGGCGTAGGCATCGGTGTGGGTGCGGGAGTGGCCGTGGCGGCGGTAGCGGCAGAGGATTTCGGGCTGGTAGCCGGCGACAAAGCCGGAATCGATGAATTTGAGCCAGAAATCGTAGTCTTCCCAGCCTTCCTCGATGTGCGAGAAGCCGTTGATGTGGCTCCAGGCGGATTTTTTGACCAGGGCCATGACGTCCACGTAGTTTTCCTCGGCGATGACGGCGGGGTCCCAGATGTCGGCGGAGCCGATTTTGCGTTCGTTGCCGAAATATTCGAGCTGGGCGTAGGTGGCGTCGAAATCGCCGTTGTGCATGGCGGCGGCGAGGCGGGCGATGCAGCGCGGGTAGATGGTGTTGTCGGCGTCGATGATGAAGATTTTGTCGCCGGCGGCGTGGGCGAAGGCGGCGTTGCGGGCGGCGGCGGGGCCTTGGTTGCGGGCGTGCGTGAGGACACTGATACGCCAGAAGCGGGATTTGTTTTCCGCGGCCCAGGTGATGGCGACCTCCAGGGAATCGTCCTTCTCGGATTTGTCGTCCACGATGACGAGGTCGAGGTCGGGGTGGGTCTGGGCGGCGATGGAGTTGAGGCAATCGGGCAGGTAGTCCGCGTAGTTGTACACCGTGACGCAGACGGAGATGAGAGATTTGGGGGGTTTCGGCTTTTGCTGGGATTCGAACGCGGTGATGGGCTTTGGCGACCAGGGGTTATTCATGGCGCGTCGGGCCGGTGGGTTTGGATGAAGGCGGCCAGCGCCTGGGCGTTGGCGGCGGCGAGGGCGGCATCGTGCAGGAGGGCCTGGCCGTTTTGCTGGATTTTTGCCGCGTGGGCGGCGCCGTCGGGTGTGTTGAGGAGCCATTCGATGAGGTTGAGGAGGTGGCGGCCGGATTCTTCCAGGTAGTGGATGCCGGGTTTGAAAATGGGGTGGGGGTCGCAGGGTTCCGAGACGACGACGGCGCCGGTGCCTAGCCCAAGTTTGGCGATGCGGTGCCATTCGAAGAAGCCGTTCGGGTCGCGGTGGATATTTAAGGCGATTTTGGAATGCGCGTTGACGTGGCCGGCGAGGCGCGAGAGGGCGGCGTGGGTGCCGGCGGGGACCAGCGGGCTTTCGACCTTGCGGTAGTAGAGGAAGCAGTCGAAGCCGGCGAAGAACCAGGCGTTTTTGGTGAAGAATTTTTCGCGGTGCTCTGATTCGGTGCCGAAGAAGGCGAGGTTGATGGTGCGATCCTGGAACGGAATGAAGGGGATTTCTGGCGCCTGCAGGGCTTTGGGGAGGATTTTGAGGAGGGGGTGGTGGAGATCTTCGGCCCGCAGCCAGCGCGATTGCGGCGTGAGGCCGGGGTTGAAATGGGTGCTGGGGAGGCCGGAGGCGGCAAAAATGTCGTGGACCTGCCAGGAGATGTCGATGACGGCGCGCGACATCAGAATGAACGGCATCGAGCGCTCGAACCAGAGGGTTTGCGGCTGCTCGGTGGTGAAGAGGAAGGCGTCGCGCAGGATCTCTTCCTTGGCCCAGGCGCGCCCCTGGCCGATGTGGAAAAATTCGTGCGGCGCGATGAACAGGCAGATTCTTGGGCGGGCGGCGATGTCGGAAAGGTCCGTGAGGAGGCGGGTTTCGCAGCCGGCGGCGGTGAGAGAGGCGGCAATGTCCTCGGCGATTTCGCGCAAAAAGGCGTTGCCGGAGGCGGAGTAGAACACGCCGATGGGGGGTAGATTTTGGGTTGGGGTGTCGGGCGGCGGTGGGGGGAGAGGAGGTTTTTGGGCGGCGGCACCCATGGCGCGGGCGACGGTGGTGTGCATGAAGACGCTGCGGCCTTCGGGAAAACCGTGCACGAGGGCGTGGTTGGCGGCGGGGATGTCGTGGATGCCGCCGGTGGGTTTGGCGTCCTTGTTGAGGGCGAGGTAGTCGTCCGGTTTGAAGAAGGGCAGGGCTTCGAGGCGGGCGATGGCGGATTTGATGGCGGTGATGGAGAAGTCGCGCAGCAGGCCTTTGGCGAGCAGGTCGTCCGGGCCGCCGTGCAGGATGTAATGGGCGAGCGGGTTGCGGCGGACGGGAATGCGGGACTGGACGTTTTCGACGTAGCGGGCGGCGTTGAAACCGGGGAAGGGGGTGCGCTTTTCGCTGGCGCCGTGGCGGACGTAGTGCAGCAGGGGGTTGATGCCGGAACGCGCGACGTCCGGGTTTTCGCGGATGTACCAATCGTCGTCGAACAGGCCGGAGGCGGCGATGATCATCACATCCTCGTCCTCGACGGTCTGCCCGGCGGCGCGGTCTTCGGCCCCGAAGACGCCGGAGGGGTTGTCTAGCATGGGGCAGTCCTAGGTGGTTTACTTGCGGACCTTATCATAGGGGGGTGGTGGATGTGTGCAAAGGCGGTAAAAGCGTCATGTGGTGCCCGTTCGCGACGGCTGTCTTACCCCTGAGCCGAAGCTCCACGGGCTCCGCTCGCCCGGTGGCTCTTAGTCTATTGCCAAAGCTGGCTGATCAAGGTGGCACGATGCCTATTTGCTGTCGGCAAAGTCCTTCATGGCCTGCAAATTCACCCAAAGTTCGGGGCTTGTCTCGGTGAAATCGGATAAGCGCCTAGCGAGGCGATCGTCGACACGGTCTGCGCCGGAGATGAAACGCTGGATGTCCTCGATGCTCATGTCCATATTTTCGGAAACATGCTCTAGCGAGAGTTTTTTGGGGCCTAGAAAATTGAGCGCAAAAAACTCGCCGGGATGGGGCGGTGGCATTCCTGCTTTGATGAGCACATCAACAAACTGATCCATCAACCACTCCTGGCCTATACGGCGTGTAGTTTCACTTTAGCATATGTCGGTTGCTCTTCAATTTCGTAGCCGAGCATCCTCGCGGCCATTGCGGTGACCTCGTGCTGACTTGGTGGCTGGCCGGGGCTTATAACATAGACGGGCGGGGTTAACGATAAATTAACATCTGCCTGGCTTTTTGCGCCAGCGAGCGCATAAAGGACGTTTGATAACAGCGCGGGAGTGAGAGCCCATCGCGTCCGGATCAGCGGGAAATCTGTCCAGTCCACGATCATCGGCATGAGACCGAGGGCAAAAGGCACGGATACATCATCTAAGAAAGCGCTTTTCGTTTGCGTGAGTATTCGTACAGTAGCGACCGTGCGTTCGCATTTCGGGCGGCCAAGGCTAAGCCCGGCGCGAAGCCGGCGAAGATGAGCAAGCCGGTCCAAACATTTGCTGAACCGCCTGAAAATGCAGAAATATATATTAGGTAGATGGACGAGACTAAACTGATTGCCAGCGCCAGGGAACGAATATTTCCATTGCCGCTTATCAGTTCCTCACGCTTTAGGTCATATTCGGAAGAATGCCGCAAAGCCTCGATTTGATCATCGGGAGACTTAAAGAGGGCAAGTTGAACAGCTCGTTCCCATCGTTTCGACTCCATATCGAGACTAGCCTGGCCAAGCTGAGGAAGAGCAAAAATCGCCAGATTGGCTCCAGAAATGAGTTGGATAACTGATTGATATGTAGTGATATCGCCGGGCATTCATTGTACTAGCTTAATGAATCAGGCGAATCGCGCAAGGGAAAAATGACCGGAACCTGACGAAAATTCGTATTTGGCATCTGAGAGATGTTCCTTAGCTGAGCACGCAACCACTGGCCGTCGTATTTGACGGAGCAATTGGTAGCGACGGGCGGATTTGAACCACCGACCAAGGGATTATGATTCCCCTGCTCTACCGCTGAGCTACGCCGCCATGAAGCGCTTCTTCACAAAGCTAGGGCGCGGGGGTAGCCCCGCGCCCTGGAATTGTCAACGAGTCGGAAGAGGTCAGCCTTCCATGTCGTTGGCGATGGAGAGCAGGACCTGGGGGTTCTTGGCCTTCAGGACGAAGAACCAGACCAGACCTACCACCGCGTAGCCGATGAAGACCAGCGGCAGGTAGTTGTCCGGCGCGATCGGCCAGGGGACGATGCTGCTGTAGATCACGAAGGCCATGATGCCGGCGCCGATGACGGTGGAGATCACGTGCCAGGGTTTCAGCAGCCCGGCCTTGTACATGTCCACCGAGGCGGTGAGCGCCACCCCGAAATACACCACCACGAAGCCGAAGGTGGAGATCGTGCCGGTCATGTTGAACTCGTTCAGGAAGGTTTGGGGAACCAAAGCGAGGAACCCAACGGCGACCACGGCGGTGGAGAATGCCAGCGCGATGTAGGGGGTTTTGTGCTTGGCGTGCACCAGGCCCATCGAGCTGTGCAGGAACTGGTAGCGGCCCATCGAGTAGAGCATGCGCGAGCCGGCGTTGAGGCAGGCCAGGCAGCAGGCGAAGGCGCTGATCATCGCGGCGAAGTACACGACGCCAGCGGCCCAGGGCAGCTTGGCGGCGTTGGTCATGTCCGAGAACGGCGAGCCGGAGCCGCCGATCGCGCCGGCATTGTCGTTCATGCCCATCACCATGAAATAAGCCATGACGGTGAAGAACGTGCCGGCCGCGGCGGCGCTGCCCATGACGGCGAGCGGCACGTTGCGGTGCGGGTTGCTGGATTCCTTGGCCAGCGTCGCGGCACTTTCAAAACCGACGAAGCTGAACACCGCGAAGGCCATGGCGGAGGTGATGCCGGCGAAGGGCAGCTTGCTGATGTCGAGCTGCTTGGGGTCGATGATGGTGCCGTGCTTGCCGACGACGATGGCGGTGATGATGACGATGATGGAGATCGAGATGATTTCCATGATCAGGCCGACGCGCGAGGAGATCTGCACATCGGTGTAGGACGAGTACGCCACCAGGCCGAGGAACACGATCGAGGCGACGGTGAGGATGGCGACCGGCGGCGTGCCGATGCCGATGGCGGCGAGGAAGGCGGTGAGGAAGAGCGGGAAGCCGGAGACTACGGCGACGCCGCAGGCGAGATAGGCCAGCACCATCATCCAGCCGGCCATGGCGCCCGCCACCGGGCCGAAATTGCGGCCGATATAGACGAAGTAGGAGCCGGCTTCCGGATGCCGCCGCGCCAGCGCCGCGATGCAGCCGCCGACGAACACGCAGCCGATGGTGGCCAGCAAATAGGAGAGCCATGAGCCGACGCCGGCGATGCCCGCAACCACCGAGATGTTGAGCGCCGGCGTGAGCGTGGGGGCGATGTTGGCGATGGACTGGCCGATGGTCTCCGGCAGGCTGAGCGCGCCGTGCCGGAGTTGCGCTTTCTCGGGGATGACGACGGTGTCGGTGATGGCGACCATTTTTTTCTCCAGAGCGTTCGACGGTGAATTGAGATTGTTGGACCGCCGGCGGGAAGTTTTGGCCCCGCCGGCGGAAGAAGCGGCAATTACATTTAATTTGTATGCAATTTGCGTGCCTTAGTCACAGCAGGACTTGCCGGTGGCGAGTTTGCTGGCTTTGTTGACCGAGGGCGCCACGTCGATGCCTGGGTTTTGGTCAAAAAACCCGCTCGGCATCAGTGAAAAGCCCGTGGTGATGCAGGGCTGGACCGGGAAATCCTCCGTGCG
>PLFB01000190.1 GCA_003137135.1 Acetobacteraceae bacterium | reverse complement strand
GGGATGGTGTCGGTGTCGCCCTGAAAAATGCGGATTTTGGCGCCGTCGATGCCGAGCTGGGCGGCGGTGACCTGGACGTAGGCGGTCTCGTGGCCCTGGCCGGTGGACTGGGTGCCGACATAGACGTCCACGAAACCATCGGGGGCGAAACGGATTTCGGCGCGCTCGGTGCCAGCACCCGCGGTGGCTTCGAGGTAGTAGGCGAGGCCGATGCCGCGGCGTTTGTTTTGCGCGGCGGAGGCGGCGCGGCGCGTTTCAAAATTTTGCCAGTCGGCTTTTTCGGCAGCGGCGTGCAGCAAAATTTTGAAATCGCCGGAATCGTAGGTTTTGCCCATGGGGGTGGTGTAGGGCATGGCTTCGGGCGGGACCATATTGCGGGCGCGGATGTCGACGCGGTCCATGCCGAGGTCAAAGGCGGCCTGGTCGATGAGGCGTTCGACCAGGTAATTGCTCTCGGGGCGGCCGGCGCCGCGGTAGGCGTCTACTGGCACCGTGTTAGTGAAGAGGCCGATGACGTTGACGTAGATTTTTTGGAAACTGTACACGCTGGCGAGCACGCCGGTGCCGGCGATGGTGGGGATGAACGGGCCGAAATTGGAGAGGTAGCCGCCCATGTTGGCGAGCAGTTTGATGCGCATGGCGAGAAATTTGCCGTCGTGGTCGAGGGCGAGTTCGCCTTGGGTGATGTTGTCGCGGCCGTGCGAGTCCGAAACGAAGGCTTCGGAACGGTCAGACGTCCAGCGGACGGGGCGGCCGAGTTTGCGGGCGGCGTAGCAGACCAGGGCCTGTTCGGAATAGAGGAAGAGCTTCATGCCGAAGCCGCCGCCGACGTCGGGGGTGATGACACGGATGGTGCTGGGATCGACGTTGAAGACGGCTTTGGCCAGCATGTCGCGGATGTTCCAGCCACCTTGGGTGTTGGTGGTGAGGGTGAAGCGGCCGTCCTGGTAGGTAGCCATGGCGGCGCGGGGTTCCATGGAATTGACGACGATGCGGTTGTTGACGACCGTGAGTTTGGTGATGTGGGCGGCGGCGGTGAACAGGTCGTCCACCGCGGCTTTGTCGCCGGCTTCCCAGTCGAACACGATGTTGTTTTTGACGCCGGGCCAGACTTCGGGGGCGTTAGAATCCATGGCGGCGGCGAGGTCGGTGATGGAGGGTTGGGCTTCGTAGTCGATGGCGACGAGTTCGGCGGCGTCGCGGGCGGCGGCGAGGGTTTCGGCGACGATGAAGGCGACGGGGTCGCCGACATGGCGGACGAAGTCCTGGGCGAGGATGGGATGCGGGACGCTGGCGCGGGACGTGCCGTCGCGGTTTTTGAGCGGCACCGGGCACGGGTTGGTGCCAATATTGTCGGCGGCGAGGTTTTCCCCCGTGTAAACGGCCACGACGCCCGGGGCGGTTTGTGCGGCGGCGGTATCGATGGACAGGATTCTGGCGGCGGCGTGGCCGCTGCGCAGGACGTAGCCGTACAGGGCGCCTTCGGCGGCGATGTCGTCGGTGTAGCGGCCGAGGCCGAGGAGGAGGCGAGGGTCCTCGACGCGCCGCACCGGTTGGGCCATGCCGAATTTTGTCACGCTGGTGCTCCTCCTGATGTACCGCTTGAACATAATGCGATGCAGCAAGAAAGTAAGGCTGCAACGGATGTCATGCCGGAGCGCGTGGTGTTGCCGCGATTTCGGTGTCGTTGTGCTTGAGAATCAAAAAGATGGATTGCTTCGCAAGGGCTCGCAATGACGTGGAGGGGCCGCGGGTCAGGATTGGGGTCGGTGGATGTCGGTCGCCGGAGAGGACGGGCGGCTGACTTTTTCGCGCCAGGTCTGGAAGGTGGCGTAGAGGAGGGGGATGACGAAAATGCCGATGGCGCTGGCGGCGATCATGCCGGCGAAGACGGGGGTGCCGAGGCTGCGGCGGCTGATCTGGGCGGCGCCGGTGGCGATCACCAAGGGAATGAGGCCGAAGATGAAGGCGATGGAGGTCATCATCACGGCGCGGAACCGCATGGTGGCGCCGGCGGCGGCGGCTTCCAGGATGGGCATGCCTTCCTCGCGGCGGTCCTTGGCGAATTCGACGATCAAAATGCCGTTTTTGGCGGCGAGCGCGATGAGGGTGACCATGCCGATCTGGGCGTAGAGGTTGACGTTGAGGCCGGCGATGGCGGTGCCGAACAGGGCGCCGAAAATGCCGACGGTGACGGAGAGCAGAACGGGGACGGGGATGACCCAGCTTTCGTACAGGGCGACCAGGAAGAGGTAGGCGAACAGCACGGAGAGGACGAGGATCGGGCCGGTCTGGCCGGCGGCGGAAATTTCCTGGTAGGCGGTGCCGGTCCATTCGAAGGCGAAGCCGGGCGGCAGGGTTTTGGCCGAGATTTGCGCCATGGCGTCGAGCGAGGCGCCGGAGGACTGGCCGGCGGCGGGCTGGCCGATGATGGGGATCGCCTCGGTGTCGTTGTAGCGGGAGATGATTTGCGGCTCCAGAATCGTGCTTTCCGTGGCGAGCGCGCGCACCGGGACCATCGCGCCGGTGTTGCTGCGGACATAGCTTTGCCAGATCGCGTCGGGGGTGTCGCGGTTGCTGGGAATGCCCTCGATGTTGACCTGCCAGATGCGGCCGAACAGGTTGAACTGGTTGACGTAGTAGCCGCCCAAAGTGGCCTGCAGGGTGGTAAAGATGTCGCTGACGTTGACGCCGAGGGTTTCGGCCTTGGTGCGGTCAATGTTCAAATAGATTGACGGGTTGTTGGCGTTGTAGGTGGAGAAGACGTGCGCCAGCCGCTTGTCCTGGTGGGCGGCGACGAGCAGGCCGTTGAGCACGCTCTGCATCTGCGATTGCGAGGCGCCCTGGGTGTTTTCCAGTTCGTACTGAAAGCCGCCATTGGTGGAGAGGCCGATGATGGGCGGCAGGTTGAAGGCGACGAGTTGCGCGTCCGGCAACTGCTCGCCGATGTTGAAGACTTTTTTGATCGCGGCATCGACGCCGTTGGCCGCACCCGGGCGGTCCGCGAAGGGTTTTAGGCGCACGACCAGGAAGGCGGAGTTGGCTTCGGTGGCCTGGTCGAGGAGCGAGAAGCCGATGATGGAAATGACCTGGGCGACTTGCGGCATTTTACGCACCTCGTCGGTCAGCGTCGCGGCGGCGGCTTCGGAGCGGTTGACGGAGGCGCCGGGCGGCAGGGTGATCTGCGCGAAGAAGGCGCCCTGGTCCTCGGTGGGCAGGAAGCCGCCGGGGGTGAGGATTGCGGTGACGGCGGCCAGGATGGCGAAGCCGGCGATGACGGCGAGGCCAAGCCAGGCTTTTTGCAGCAGGCGCTTGACGGTGCGGGCATAGCGGTCGCGGGTGTCGTCGATGCCGGTGAGGATGCGGCCGAGCAGGCCTTTGCGCTGGTGGTTGGGGCGAATGAGTAGCGCGCACAGAGCCGGCGAGAGGGTTAGCGCGTTGGTCGCCGAGATCAGCATCGCCATGCTGACGGTGAAGGCGAATTGCTGGAACAATAGGCCGGAGAGGCCGGGGATGAAGGCGATGGGGACGAAAACCGAAAGCAGGACCAGGGAAATCGCGATGATGGGGGCGGTGATCTGGGTCATCGCCAGTTTCGCCGCGTCACGCGGCGGCATGGTTGGGTTTTCGGCCATCACGCGCTCGACATTTTCGACCACGACGATGGCGTCATCGACCACGATGCCGGTGGCGACCACCAAAGCGAGCAGCGTGACGGTGTTGGCGGAAAAACCGAAGGCCAATAGGAACGCGAACGTGCCGATCAGCGCGATCGGGACCACCACCATCGGCACGATGGTGGCGCGCCAGTCGCCCAGGAACAAAAATACCACCAGCACGACCAGCAGAAACGCCTCGACCAGCGTGTGCTCGACTTCGTTGATGGTGGCTTGCACGAAGCTAGAGGTGTCATACACCGTCGTCGCCTGCAGCGTGGGGGGAAATTGCGCCTCCAGCACGCCGAGTTCCTTTTGCACCGCGGCGGAGGTCTCCACCGCGTTGGCGCCGGGCGCCAGATAAATGCCCATCGCCAGGCCGGCGTTGTTGTTGATCTTGTTCAGGCGCGTCTGCGACTCCGCGCCGAGCTCGATGCTCGCGATGTCCTTCAGGCGCAGCAATGAACCATCGGGATTGGCGCGGATCACGATGTCGCCGAATTCGGCCGGCGAGGACAGCCGGCCCTCGGTCTCCACCGTCATCTGCATCTGCTGGTCGCTGGCGTTCGGCGGCATGCCGATCGCGCCGACCGGCGCCTGCACGTTCTGCGCATTCAGCGCCGAAATAATGTCCTCGGGCGTCAGACCCAACTGCGTCAGCCGGTTCGCATCGTAGTTGATGCGCATCGAATAATTTTCCGGCCCAAATAAAAACGCCTGGCCGACGCCGGAGACGCGCGAAAGCGGGTCCAAAACATTGATCGTGACGTAATTGGAAATCTGCAGCGGCGTGAGCTTGTTGCCGGGACTGGCGAAAAACAGAAACGCCAGCACCGCCGCGGAACGTTTGCGAACCGTGATGCCCTCGTTCTGCACCTGCTGCGGCAACTGCGACGTCGCCTGCTGCACCGCGTTCGTGACGTTGACCGTGTCAATGTCCGGATTGCTGCCAACCCGGAAACTCACCGTTAGAACATAACTCCCGTCATTCGCGCAGGTCGATGACATGTAAATCTCGTCGTTGATCCCGTTCACCGCCTCCTCGATCGGCTCGGCAACCGTGTTCTCGACAACCTTCGCGGACGCGCCCGGATAATTCACCACCACCTGAACCTGTGGCGGCACAATCGACGGAAATTGCGCCACCGGTATCCGCCCCAACGCAATCACACCCGCCAGCGTCACCACCATGGCCACCACAATCGCAAACCGCGGCCTGTCGATGAAAAACGCCGAGAACATTAGGTTGGGGGCCTTTGTTGGTGAGAAAGGAAGTAAGGCCAGGGGGGCT
>PLFB01000012.1 GCA_003137135.1 Acetobacteraceae bacterium | reverse complement strand
AAGTTCATGCGGCTCTTCGAGGAGCGCGTGCGGAACCAAGTGAACCAATCATTGCCGATCTGCGTGCAAAAGCCATTCTTCCCAGCATGGCGCGCGCCAGTATCGTCAACGCTGACCCAGGACGATGTTTGCAACCCCGCGCGAAGAATATCCTGAGCTTCGGCCACGAATGCCTCGTGCTTATCATTCAACAGGCGAACCAACTGCCGCTTTGAGATCGAAACCCCTAGCGATCGCAAAAAGGCGAGCAGCCGTGGCATCGTCGATTGACCCTGGTGGTATTGCATCAGCACGAACCGGCGCAGTTCCGGACCGAAATGGCCTTCGATCCCCTCAGGCAATGGCGCCACGATCGTCCGGCCGTCCGGTGTTATCCAGCGTTCGCGCAGGTAGCAGGTCGCCGTTGCCGAAATCACCAGGTCCTGGACCAGAAACGGTTCATGACCTTTGAAAATCGAGCCCGGCGGGATTTCAACCCGGATCACTTCGTTCTCGACCTGGACCCGCGGAGTGACCTTGCCCCGCCCAGGACGCTTGATATCTTTGCTGCGCTTTACTGGCTCGGTGCCTTTGTCCATGCCGCTCGGCTTGATCTTTGGACGGCCTTTCAGGCCTTTCAACCGCGAGATCTCTTCGCGTAATTCGGCGACGGTCCGCTTCAGCTCGACTAATGCACTGGAATGTTCAACCAGGAGCGCTTCCTGTTCAACCACGAGTGCTTCAAGCTCTGGACGCTTCAGCGCAGAAAGGGGGGAGAGGAGCGGCACATGATGCAAAGAGTCCATGGCCGCGAATCGGTGCAAGCAGAAAATAACGCGCTACCCGGAGTTTTGCCCCTCTTACTGAAAAGCTACTTTCTACGAGCGTAGCACAGACCCGTCCATTGTTCGCTCGTGAAAAACCACTTGAAAAACTACCGGGTAGCTGACAGCGTAGCTTTACGATGGCCCGAGTCCCGACAATCCAAGCTATCACGGACCGCGCAACCAGGTCGAATGATCTGGTAGGTGCGGGTGAAGTGTTGGATATGCAATTCGACACGACCAGGAAGGGGCTATCCCTCCGGGCGGCCAAATTGCTGCATCTGTTGATCAAGGAAGCTGGTAGCAAAGCGGTTGAGGATGTTGAGCATAGGGTTCCAGTGGCGGCGTTGAACACTTCAATGCACCTGACCCTCGATGAATTCATCTCCACCGTGAAGGAGTTGATGTTCGTTCAGCTTGGTTTGCGGGCCCTGAATGAGAAGACCGGCGTCCCAGAATTGTATTTCGACCCCCTCATTCACTCGGTCAGCCGCACCGACTCGGACGATGATACCGCTGTGGTTGGTTACCGGCTTTCAAATACGCTCCGTCGGGTTATGAAAGACTCTGTCCACTGGGCCATCCTTTCCCGGCAGGCGGTGATGGCTTTCGAGAGCCGTTACGCCCTTCGCCTTTATGAGTTGGTTTCGCTTCGGATCAATCTGACGCGCAACAGTCAGAAATTCACGATCGACAATCTACGTGACAAACTCGGCGTGCCGGCGGGTAAGCTCATGAAATGGGACGCCTTCAACCGCAAGGCTCTCGGGCCGGCGATCGCTGAGGTCAACCAGCTGTCAGGCTTTATTGTCTCGGCCGCGCCCTATAAATCGGGTCGGTCTGTCGCGGGCGTAACGCTAACCTGGTCGATTGCCCCCACCCCCGAGCGCGTCAAGGTCCAGCGCGAGCTTGAGTCGAGCCGTGTCGGCCGTACCGTTCGCCGGGACGGTAGTTCGGACAAAGTTATCGATCTGCTCCCGGTTCAAGCAATAGCCCGCGAGGCCGTCACTTTCCCTCGTCAGGGAGGGATAGCCTATTCCCATTGGGCTGACGTGGCGCGGAGTAACTTGCCGTCCGCAAACCGGCCGGACATTGATCATGTGGCCGAGCGGTTTCGCAGTTTTTGCGCTCGCAAAGGGATCTTGCTGAACAGTCCAAAGATCGAGGTTACCTTTGTCTCGTTCTGCAAATCCTGGCAGCCGGACGACTAGCCCCCTCCCCTACCAAGCCAAAAACTACTTCTTGCGACTCGGCCGCCGATTCGACGGCCGGAGGCTACGGCCATCTGCCAAAGGCCAGGCAGGACACTCGCAAGGAGGAAAAACTACCTCTTGCGATTTGGTATGTCCGAACCCTACCGGCCATTATTATATTCAATAAAATCAGTGTACTAGACGCTCGACCATGCCGGCGTTTTTCTTCAAAAACTACTTCCTGCGAGTCGGTCCGCGGCACGGCACCGCAGGTCCCTAATTGCTACCTTTTACGAGCCTGAGAACTACTGATTGCGAGTGGTGAGCCGCATCCGGTACTCAAAGAATAATTTGAATCATCAGTGTGCTCTGGCAAAAGCTACCGATTGCGAGTTAGGACGGAATTCCAGGTTCAGATCGGCCCAGTTTGGCTCGCAAAAGGTAGCTTTTTGGGTGTTATACCCGGCGAGGGAGGCGGTCCCGAGATCGGCGAGGGCAACTCTGGCGCCAGTGAAGGACGTGGCCATGGCGATCACTCGTAAAAAGTAGCTTTTCATCGCGCCGGCAATCTTGAAAAACTACGGATTGCGAGCAAGGCCATGGGCTACCCGCTTGCCATAGTTATCAGGTAAGTTTCAGATGTGGCGCTTGGTTGGGATGGTCCCGGCGGTAACAGCCGATTCCGTCATCCGCCGGAGCAGGTACTTCTTTTCTTCGGTCCTGCGGCCGCCTTTGTTCCTCAGCTGCTCGTCGGTAGGCAAAGCGATGCCCTGATCAGCGAGCACCTTCCGGCGCTCCTGGATTCTAGCCTGCAGCTCTACCAAATTAAACCGGCGGATCATCGGGGCCTTCAACCAAATAGAAGTGACAGATCACCGCCATCTTCAGTGACCCTGCGCTTAAGATAGTCATGATCGATCTCGCTTGCCAATCGGAAAAGTAGGCGGGCCTGTTCCACCAGCTCGTGATGGCTCTTCCCATCCTGGGCCGCGAACTGGCTCAGCCGGTCGGCAATCAGGTCTTCCCACGCCGGCAACGTAAGTTCGCTATCCGGCTTCAACTCAAGGGCAATCCCCCTCGATTTGTCGGATCGTCCGTCGAAGAGCGGGCCGGTGACCAGCTGCCAGCCAAGATCGGGATGATCTGGGTGCATCCAACCGACATGCAGAACAGATCCCGCTCGTCCCTGCCCTTTTTCATCCTGGAAACCGTGCTTAAGCAGGATCTCCCTGAAAACGGTCTCATTTGACGCCACCAGATCGAAATCGCCCGAATGAAATGCGCCGTCAGTGAGAATGACGACAGACGCACCGCCGACAAGCCAGGCTCGGTCACCGCCGCAGGCCCGGCGGTATTCAAGGCAAACCTGGCCAAGCAGCTCCATGGCCTGAACATAATTCGGGGGCAAAGTCATTCAGGCAGACTCGCGCGGGGTTGGACGGGTGCGAAACTGGACCAGCACGCCTCTGCCCTTTGCCATTTCATGACCTTGAAATTCTATAATCACGTAATTCTGTAATGATGAAATTACTTTCCCTGCCCCTGTTTTTTGAGCCATCCTTCAAGCAGGCTCTGCATCAACATCGAGAAGTCGCGCTTATCGCGTGTGCTGCGGAGGATATTCACGGCCTGAAATTGGTCCTCATGGCGAAGCAGGACGGAAAACTGTTTCCAGTCTTTGTCCGTCCTCTTTCCGGCCGGTCGGCCTGGCTGTCGCTTTTCGGCAGTGGAACTAGCCCCCTGCCCTGCCCTTACCTGGACTGGCCGGATCGGTTCGAGGGTTGGCGCGGACGGCGGTGGGCCTTCCTGCCCGACTGGTTGGGGGTCCATAGCCAACTCGGCCGGTTCATCATGCTCAATCCGGCCATCCGGCTCATTGGCCGGCAATGGGCTCTCGGCCGCCTGTTTGAACAACCCCTGGAATTTCGAAGGTTTCGGACTAGCCGACATTCTCTGTTGCCCCCTGCTTGGCTGCCGCGATCATCTCCTTGCCCGCCGCGGCATAAGCTTCCCACGCTCTCTTGGCACGTGGATCACCCTGAACCGAAAAGACTGGCACCCCCTCTGAGGCAGCCTTCTCGAAGCTTTTAAGGCGGGGAATTTCTGCCTGGAATGTAGGGATCCCCTCGGACTCCAATACAGCGCGCAACTGCGGTCCATCTTGCTCTGGCAACGGTGGCACCTTCGTCATCAGCACCCGATACTTGTTTGGTGCCAGTTTTCGGGCGGCCTCCAAGGTAAGGATCAGTGCGTCCGTATCCAGACTTGCAGGAACTGACGGGATGACCAAGAGGTCGCACCCTTTCGCCAAGGCCTCGAAGTCCGCAGACCCCGGTCGAGCTTCGGTATCGATCACGATGTGGGTGAAGTTACGGGCTTGATAGACCCCCTCCTTTTCATCGGCGATTTTGAAGGGAAACGAGCCCCTACTCGCCCAGCGGCTGGCTGACCTGTTAGGGTCACCGTCGATCAGCAGGGTCGGCGCCAATTCTTGAAGGAAAGCCGCGAGATGAACCGCTGTCGTGGTTTTGCCGACACCGCCTTTGTAGCTCGCCACTGTGATTATCATGATGAAATTACACCCTTTTCGAATTTTAAAATTTCGAGGTTTTGAATAGATGAAAGTTCGTGTGCATGTAAACATGAAATGGCGAAAGTTCACAGTTTCATCATTCTGTAGTTTTGTCATGTCGTAATTCTGTGGTGGTGTAATTTTATACTGTCAAAACTACAAGCTGGTCTGTCCGTCATAGTTTTAAAATTACAACCGGTCAAAATTATATAATGCCGTCCCGACGTAATGCTACAATTGTATACTTATGAAATCATGAAATGGAGTCGATCCGTCTGGTAGACTTGTGTAAGTATGAAACTACGTACTGCTGTACTTACATAATTTCATAGTTTTGTTCCTCGAAATCTCCACCCTGGCGAAGCTTGCCTCGCCAACTATAATTTTATCGTTTTATACTTCTGCGGTTTTGCCATTACAAAACTACAGACAATAAATTATTTCCGCCGGAATGTTTGCCATTTTGTAGTTACATACTCATAAAATTATAACTGGCAGGGCAGGGGGCTCTTCTGGCCGCCCCAGTCATCGAATAGGCACACGCTTCGAGGTGCTTGGCGTAGGCGGTATCCAAAACGCCAGCATTGTCCGCAAGCTGAGCCAGATTAAGGTCCCCGCCAAAATTGACCTCCAGCAGCACCGGTCCCGCGTCCGTCACGGCGACATCCCATGATTGCGTCCGAATCCCGGCAAACACCGGCGCAGCAGCGACCACAAGCTCCCGAATCCGGTCCCAGCCAGGGATCATAGTGCCGGCAATTGGGTGTCCGGTGTCGGGGTGATTGCCGTTCATTTCGAGGCCGGCACCCGTCCCGGACACGACCCTCGAAATGGCCCCAGTCTCCAGGACGATCGCCCCCAGCATATTGCCGCGGCGCCAATAATTATCCGCGGGATTGTTTCCCGTGGCGATCTTCGCCACGGCACGATGGATGCGTGGCCCGGCGTCTCCGTGCAGGACCAGCACCCGGACGGACCAGAGCCGGGGCCCGAACAAAGCGGCGAGGGCAGGGGCCTGGCGCAGCCTGCGCTGCACGAGATAGCCACGGGGCGAGATCATTCCCTCCGCCAGCAACGCGGCCGGCTGCCGGGTGCCGCCCAGCAGCACGACTTCATCACGCACCGGATCGTAGTGATCGGCGCTGATGACGGAGAGGCTGTATTTCCCGCCGACCTCCTTCATGAACAGCGGATAGAGCTCTGGCTGCCGGAGGAAGGCAGCCAGAGCATCCGCATCGGTCAGATTGGGGATGCCGGGGATGGCGCGGCCTTGCGCGCTGATGGCGATCAGCTTGGGTGTTGGCAGAGCGGCGCCCGACATTATAATATGGTAGAGGATTTTATCCGCCGCCGCGCAGTACCAATATTGGCTGTTGCAGGCGAGGTGCATGGCGTTCTGGGCGTGCTTGCCCACAAAACGCAGCTTCTCGTCGAAGGGGATCGCGGGGTCCCATAGTCGGTAATAGAAATATTCCTGCGGCGTCAGTCTCCCTGGCCCGCGCCAGAGGAGCAGAATTTCGCGCAGAATCGAAAGCACATTGCGCCGCGCCGAAAGCGCCAAATCGAGGTTCCGTGGAATATCGATGCGCGGGATGCCGGACAACGAATTGTAGGTCTGGGCTTCGAGCGTGGCGCTCATGGCTGCTCCTTCGATGGCTGGGTCTTGGCGGTGAGAATGACGTCCGCGGAGACGGTGGCGGTGATGTCCTGCGAGTTGGCGGAGGCGAGGGGAGGGGCCATGGCAGCCTCCATCTGCATGGGGGCCGGGCTCAGGATCGGGCTGGGCCCGCCGGTGAGATCGACCGACTGGTGGTCTTCGACCGACAGATCCAGGGTTTGGGCCGCGGCCAACGCCTCCTGCCGCAAGCTGGCGAGCGCTTGCAGGCGCGCCTTGCGCCCGGCCGCGTCCGCCTCATCTGGCGGCACCTGCCATCCGAGATTTCCGAGGGAGAGGCCGATCGCCTGCAGATGTCCCACCAGGCTCAGCACCATTTCTCCCGAATGCCCTCTTATCTCAAGGGTCTGAGAGGCATCCCAATGCGCAGGAACGCCATTGGCCGCATCCACAAAATCGGTGCTGTAATCGTGAAACTCGGTCACAATCCCGGGCACCTTGCCAGCGAGAAGATCGGCTCGCGCCATCAGATCGTTGACGTGGCGCTGCGTGGTGACGGCCGAGGGCGATTGGCTGGAAGCCACCAGGTCGGCCACCAGCAAGGTGGGCGGGACCGTGCTCGTTGCGGTTTCAGAAAGATGCAGCAGCGGCGGCCCGTTGGGTGGGGGCGCGACGCACTCCTGCGCATCGGCGGCGGACGAGGCCGCGAGAAAGGCGAGTGACACAAGAAAAACGCGGCGCACGGCGAACTCCATCCATGGTTTGTGGAGGTTCGCTAGCGCAGCGTTTTGCGAATGGTGGGATCTACGTGCGGTTTTATCGCGTGACGGCAAAAGAGTCCGGCTGACGGCGGGCACGGCGCGGCCGATCCAGTTCAACCAAAGCTTTGTCTCGCCTTTGGCAGGCCCGAAGCCTATAATGAGCCGATGACCCGCCCGACACGTTCCCGCGCCGAACTGTTGAACGTGCTGCGCGCGCACGAGGCGGAACTGCGGGCGCGTGGCGTCGAGACGATGACCTTGTTCGGATCGATGGCCCGCGAGGAGGCGACTGGCGGTTCGGACGTGGATTTGGCAATCCGTCCGGGAGCAGGATTTTGCGCCGGCGGCTTCGATCATTTTGGCAGGCTGGACGCGCTGCGCGATTGCCTGATTGCTTTGTTGGGCTGCGAGGTCGATCTGTCGAGGAGACTGCCGTACGGCCGCGACTGGCCCGCGTGATCGAACAGGAAGGTGTGCGTGCCTTCTAGCCGGCCGGAGCCCGGTTCCTAGACATTTTGGATCATATCCGGCTCGTCCAGAGCTATGTGGAGGGCATGGATCGCGTTGCGTTCGACGCCGACAGCCGGACGCGCGATGCGGTCGAACGCTGCGCTTTAAGCGCGTAAGCGAGGCGGCAACAAAGCTGGGTCCGCAGGCTGACGAGCTGGCGCCGGGGATGCCATGGCGGGCGGTCCGGGCCTTCGGGAATGTCCTGCGGCACGCCTACGACCAGGTCGATCCGGCGATCCGGCGATCCGGCACGGATCTGGGAAATCGTCACAGGCGATCTGCCGCCGATGGCCGAAGCCGCCGAGGCAGCGCTGCTGCATCTGGACAAAGCGCAGAAATCTTAAGCTCGGCTACAGCACGCCTTTCAGCGCATGCCGGTCGAACAAATCCCCGAATTCCAGATATTCGCCGAGCACGTCAAAGCTTTTGTGGCGGCCGAGGCGCTTCAGGTCGGCCGGATGCACGCCGCGCTCCATGCCGGTGGTGAGCGCGCCACGTTTCAGGCTGTGGCCGCCGAAATGCTTGCCATCGAAGCCAGCGGCGCTGGCTCTGGCTTGCACCATGTCGGCAATGGCGCGGGTACTCATCGCGTCATGGCCGATGCGGGGCAGGGCAGGGGGCGGACCCCCGGCGGGCAGCCCGCCGGCTTCGCCCGCTTTGACCTGTTTCGCCAGCCAGATCCGCCGGAACACCGGGCCAGAGGTGATGCCGGCGGCCTCGCGCCAGCGGGCCAGAGCGCGCACCGGGCAGAGTTCGGTCTCGCCATAGGGCAGGGGGACGATCACGGCGGCGGCCTGCGAGCCTTTGCTTTGCGGGATGGTCAGACGCAGGCCGCGCTCGGTCTGTTCCAGTCGCTCGACCCGGATCGCCACGAGCTCGGAGCGCCGCAGCGCCCCGGCGAAAGCGACCAGGATCAGCGCTTTGTCCCGCAAGCCGCGCAGATCGTCGGGAATTTGCGCCAGCATCTGCCGCACGATGCTGGCCGTGGCGGCGGCTTTCTTTTCCGGGGCTTCACCTTTCCGGGCGGCATCCCGCCTTATGCCCGCCACCGTGTCCGCCACGCAGACATCGCCGGTGGGCACCGCGCAACCGGCGGCGCGGTGCAGATAGCGGATCGCGGCACGGCGCAAATCGATGGTGTTGGGTGCCAGGCCGCGGCGGCGCTCGGCGGCCAGGAAGGTGGCGACATCGGCGCCGGAGGCGGGCAGGGGGGCCAAGCCGCGAAGCTCGCACCAGGCGCACCAGGCGCGCACCGCGGCGCGATAGGCGATGCGGGTATTTTCGGCTTTCGCCATGCGCTGGAACACTTTTGCCGCGTCGCGCTCGGCGGCTAACGTGCCATCCATGACGGGCTCAATCGCATCGACCGTCTCGTCGAACCAAATCCGCACCGCCCTTGCATCGCCACCGACCGGGGCATCCGGGAGGGTCAGGGTTTCCGGCAGCCGGGCAAGGGCGGAACTTAAATGATTCTCGTCCCCTTCCGGGTGCCCGTCCCAATCGAAGTCGTCATCAGCCGTCATTTGCGGCCACTTCATCCAGTCCCACGGGCGCGGGCAGGAGCAAGAATCCGCGGCCGAGGTGGGTGTCAGTCACGAGCTGGCTCGTTCGGCGCGACCAGCTGCGGGCGCCAGTCTTTCACCAGCTGTTCGAACGGCTCGCGCAGGCCATAGGCATCAGGGTAGCTTTGCCGCAGCGCGATCAGGCGCAGGACGGCTAAAATATCGTCGGAAATCGCTTTGTCGACCATCCAGAGGTCGCGGAAATCGAAGCGGCCGCAGTCGTCGGCATTCCACCAGGCCAGCAGGAAGTCGGCCACGCGGCGGGCCTGGCCGGTATCGCTCTGGGCGATGGCGAGCAGGCGGTTCAGGGCGGCGAGCGGTGGATCGAGGTCGAGCACGGTCATTTCGGGGCCTTTGCCGGCGAAAATTGGCGGCCAAATCCGCCTTAAACGTTGTCGATTTCCTTTGGGAATTGCAGTGGGTCGCTTGGGAAATCAATGAGTTGGCCTTTTGTAATTGCACTGGCAATTTGCGCTAGATATTGCACTNNGTTGCCCAGCGCGGGACCTTGGCGCGATTCCGGCACCAGTTATTGACTTGGCGCGGGCTGACGCCGGCGAGGCGGGCGAAGGCGGCCTGGCTGATGTCGGCGGTGACCAGGAGGGCGGCAAATTGATGGCCGGTGGGCTGGAGCATAGCCTTTTATATAGAACTCAGTTCCATATTGGAAGAAATTTNNATTTTTCCTCCCCACCCGCACTGGTCGCTTTCGACCCTGACGGGGCATCCGAAAGCCGGGAGCGGCCTGCGACGGAGATACTGCCGGCTAACCCAATTGCCTCCGCCACGGCGCTTGCCGCCCTTGCCGCCGCCATGGATTTCGCGGACCAAGCGCTGGCACCGGCGACACTGCGCGCATATCGCTCAGATTGGCAACATTTTTGTGCCTGGTGCCGCGAGGCAGGTTGGCCGGCCTTGCCGGCGGCGGCGGAGACAATTTCTGCCTATCTGGCTGCCATTTCAGCTACCCATACCAGCAGCCTGCTGACCCGCCGGCTTGCTGCTCTGCATCGCGCGCATCGCCTGGCAAATCAGGAGTGGTCCGGAGGCCACTCGAAAGTTCGCAATACGCTGCGGGGCATCGGACGGCAGTTTGGGCGCGCGCCGCGGCAAGCCGCGGCACTTGCCACGCCCGAAATCAAAGACCTGATCGCCGCTTGCGGTTACGATCCGGTCGGTCTTCGCGATCGGGCGCTGCTGCTAATCGGCTATGCCGGAGCACTCCGGCGCTCCGAGTTGGTCGCGATCGAACGCGAGCATGTCACCTTCGATCAGGATGGCTTGCGATTATTTATCCCCAGAGGGAAGGGTGATCAAACGGCCAAGGGTGTCCGCATCGGCATCCCGCGTGGCGATGCGCTGGACTCCTGCCCGGTACGCTCGCTTGAAGCCTGGCTGCGGATATCTGACTGCCATCGTGGCCCGATCTTTCGCGGCATCGATCGCCGTGGCCGCATCAGCCTGCAGGCGTTGCACCCCGATGCGGTGCGTCAGATCCTCGCCAAGCGAGCGGCTATCGCTGGTTTGGTGATGCCGAACGGTGAGCGGCTGAGTCCGCACGGGCTGCGGGCCGGGTTCATCACCCAGGCCTACATCAACGGCGCCCGCGACGAAGAAATCATGGATCACACACGGCAAAAAGATTTGCGCACGATGCGGGGCTATGTCCGGCGGGCCAAACTCGTCACCGGCAGCCCCGCCAAATTGCTGGGTCTTTGAGCCGTGGCGCCGCGAATGCTGGGTATGCCGGCACGTCAGGCGAAAAACTCCGGGAAGAAAAGCAAAGGCCGCGGCGCCGTCCAGCCCGCGCCGGGGCCGGACAAGCCGATGGGCCGGCCGCAACGCCTCAGTCATTTACGCAACGCCAGCGGCGAACACCCAGGTGTCATTCGTGAAGCCGAGCAAGCGTCGGCGGCTTTGCCAAATCAACCGTTGCGTCAGCAGACGGCTAGAATGCCCGGGCCTCCTGCCGCAGCCGGCGGGATCGCCGCCACTGAAATTCTTTGCCTGCCGAGTCCGGATTGGCTGGCGCATCGATTGACGGTTACCGGGCCGTTGGCATCGGTGACATCGTTTCGGCATGCGGCTGCCGGTCCCGGCCGGATCCCGTGGCAGCTGGATTACGAGCGCCTGGAAGAGGATTGGAGCCTGAAATTGCTGGCGCCCTCGCCATCCGCGCAGGATGCCGGATTCCGGCCGGCCGGCATTTCCGCGCAAGGGTCGCGCACCGCGGCGCGGCAGATGCGGACCGCGCTGGAATTACTGGAAGCCCGAATTCAGGCCCTCGCGGCCCGACAGCTTTGCCCGCTTGATCTGCATGCGCTGGTCCCGGTGCCGCAGAGAATCCTGGCGCTCGGGCCGGATCACCCAGAGAGTCTGGCTTGGCTATGGGCGAACTGGGGCACCACTTGGCCCCTCCGCTATGTCGACGCGTTTTCAAACCCTGATGCTGCTGGATCGTCCGCGGCAGGCCAAGGCTCCTTGTCTCTGAAATTTATCGCCGCCGACTGGACGCCGTGGCGCGTCATCGCCGCGCTGCGCGAGCGGTGGCCGGAACTGGAAATCTCGCTGGCCGTGCTGCCGCGCGCTGAATAATAGCCGGACTTTCGGTGATCGGCCAATTGCCCGCGGAGAGCAGTTCCCAGCGGTGCCCGGTCCTTACAAGTCGAGGTCGATCATCATGACGGCTGGTTCGACGTGGATTGGGCCAAAAGTTTCCTTCTGGTCCACCTGGGTAATTCCATCACGCGTGAGTTCAAGCGTGGCGATCAATGTGCTGGCCACGGCCGCGCGAATATGAAATTCGCGATCAGGCATTTCTTCCGGAAAGCCGGGTAAGAAACGCATCATGTTGCAGCCGATCCGTTTCTCCTCGAGGACTTCCAGGATGCGCTTCATTGCGTAGGCTGGCGTCCATAACGGGCGTGGTGACGTTTTATATGTATCGGTCGTGCGAGCCTGGTGCCCCTGGACCACAGAAAGACAGGCTTCGAACAGGTCCAGATAATCCATCGTTGCTGGCGCCCCTGCCGGCGCCTCCGGCCGGCCACGCTCGAACGTGTCGCGGCCCAGTTGCGGGCGGTCTTCAAGCCAGGCCGTCACCAGGCGCACGCGCTCCAGCGCCGTGAGGCGGTCGGTCAGCACCTGGGCGGCTTTTTCGGCTTCTTGCGTCTCGGGAAGGCTTTTGGGCAGCAGCAGGCGGGATTTTAGCCAAGTCAGCCACGCCGCCATGACCAGCCATTCAATGGCGCGGCCGATATCGATCTTGTCCAACGCAGTAATCGCCGCGACGTATTGATCGGCCAGTTGCGTCACGGAAATCCGCGCGAGATTAACCTGCTGCCGCCGCGCCAGATCGAGCAGTAAGTACAAAGGCCCGTCGAAGTTCTCCAGATGGAGTTCCAGTGATCCGGGTGAGGGCGCAAACGCTTTATCCACAACCGATACCTACGGCATGCGGCAGCATTTCTGAAGGGAGTCCTGCCGCAATATGCCGCCGCCGCGTGAAGACGCTGGTCACTCGGCCGAAAAACTCGATTTTCGCGGCCAGATCGCGCCGGCGGCGGCCCGATCAAAATATGATGCATCTCTACTCTGGCAGCCCGCTGTCTCCCGCGTCGTGCTCGATGGTTGAGATATCGCCTCCGTCAGCCGGTTCGGCATCCGCGGCGAAGTCGAATTCTGCAGGTGCCGGCGGCCGCGGCGCCGGGAGAAGATGCGATCCAGGCAAATCACGGAGGGATCGCAGTCCGAAACGCGACAGAAACAGAGGTGTCGTCGCCCAGAGCGTCGGCCGGCCGGGCGTTTCTTTACGGCCAATGGATTCGATCAGCTTCGCTTCGAGCAGGCTGTCCATCGTTTGCTGGGACAGGCCAACACCGCGGATATCCTCGATCTCGGTGCGCGTCACCGGCTGGTGGAGCGCGATTATGACGAGAATTTCCATCGCGGCACGCGGCAGGCGGCTTGAGTCGGAAAGCAGCATTTGCAGCTCCATCCCGAGGTCAGGGGCAGTCCGGAACGTCCAGCGTCCACCTGATTCAAACAGGATTACGCCACGGCCTGCACAGTGGCGCTCCAATGCCTCCAGCACGTCAAGCGGGTCGAGGTGATCGGGGAGAAGCGGGCTCAGAGCCGTGGTCGTGACCGGCGAACTGCTGGCGTAAATAAACGCTTCGGTCAGCCGGAGGATTTGAAGAGGAATCGACGAGCCGGTCATGCCTGATTTTGCGCGCCTAAGGTCTCAGAGGGCAAGTCGCGATTGCCCCTTGCTGTCGCGCCGCCGGCCTATCACCGGCCGCCGGCACGCCAGCAAGGGGGCAGGCCAGGAAACGTAGGGCAGGGGCGCTGGTTGCGGAGTTCTTCCCGGCTGAGGCGGTATCCAGTGCAATTAATGCAATTTTGAATGTCAATAGTGCAATTTCCAAAGTAAATCGACATGGTGAGCCCTGGTTGGATAATTCGTAGTCGACAGCGCGAGGCCGGCTCTGAGTAAGTTCCGAACCATGGCCAAGACGGACTTGAGTAGATTCCGAAGCTACCGCCCCCGGCGGGCGCCGCCTATAGATGAAGCTGGTGAGGAGCAGAATCCATTGGCCAAAATGCTCATGATTAATGCCGATAAATGCACCGGATGCCACAACTGCGAGCTTGCCTGCTCAATGTCTCATGAAGGCATGTTCCGCCCCGATGCCACCAGGGTGCATGTGTTTACTTGGGAGGTCGAAGGCTTCTCCGTGCCGATGATGTGTCAGCATTGCCGGGACGCACCCTGCATTACCGTTTGTACACCGGCGGCGCTGACACGCGACCCCGACACTGGCTGGGTTAATCTCGACGAGGACAAGTGCATTGGCTGTAAAATGTGCGTGCAGGCCTGCCCTTTCGGCAACGCGATCTGGGATGAAAAGCTTGCGAAGGTTTTGAAATGCGATAATTGCGGCGGTGATCCGGCATGTGCGAAGTTCTGCCCGACCGAGGCGATCGTATGGGTTGACGACCTGGTTGCGACACGCACGCGCAAACGCGGTTTTGCCGAGAAATTCAAGCAAGCGTTCTCGGAATAGCGCCGTGCACGGTTGGATCGGCAAAATCCTACGGGTGGATCTGTCAACCGGCAAGATAACGACGGAGGCGCTCGATCCCGTTATGGCGCGCGACTACATCGGCGCCCGCGGTCTGGGCACGAAATTCATGACCGATGAGGTCGACCCGACGGTCGATCCGCTATCGCCGCAGAACAAGCTCATTTTCGTCCCCGGACCATTGACGGGCACCTACGCACCATCCGGCGGGCGATATAATGTCGTTACCAAGGGCGCGCTGACCGGCGCCATCGCGGCGGCGAACTCGGGGGGCACCTGGGGGGCGGAATTCAAATTCGCCGGGTATGACGCTCTGATCGTGGAGGGCGCGTCGGCAAAGCCGGTATATCTCTGGATTAAGGATGCCGCGGTCGAGTTGCGCGATGCGGAGGCGATATGGGGTAAGAACATTCTTGACACTTCGGATGCGATTCGCGCCGAAACCGATGATGATGCCAAGATCGCCTGCATCGGCAAGGCCGGGGAAAATCTGGTTCTGTTCGCCGCCATCATGAACGATCTGCACCGCGCGGCGGGGCGCAGCGGCGTGGGCGCGGTCATGGGCTCGAAGAAATTGAAGGCGGTCGCGGTGGTTGGCACCAATGGTGTGACCACCGCCAACAATGCGGCGTTCGAGAAGATCGTCCTGCAGGCGCGCGACAAGATCCAAAAACACCCGGTAGGTGGCACCGGGCTGCGCCTGTACGGGACCGATGTTCTCACCAATATTCTCAACCAGATCGGCGGCTATCCGGTCAAGAATTTCCAGGACGGCTATTTCCCTACCGCCGACAAACTCGGCGGCGAGACCCTCGCGAAGACATTGCTGAAGCGCCCAAAAGCCTGCTTCTCCTGCATCATCTCCTGCGGCCGGGTGACCAAGGTCACCAATAAGAAATATGCCGGCGAGGGTGAGGGACCCGAATATGAAAGTTCTTGGGGATTNNGGCATGGATACGATTACCATGGCGGCCACCATCGCCTGCGCAATGGAGCTTTATGAGATGGGGCTGATCACCAAGGAAGAGACCGGCGGCATTGCCATCGAATGGGGCAGTGCCGAGGTGATGGTCGAGTTGACCAGGCTGACTGCGATGGGGGAAGGTTTCGGGAAAAAACTCGCGATGGGATCGTATCGGCTGGCGGCATCCTACGGCCACCCGGAACTGTCAATGAGCGTGAAAAAACAGGAGATACCGGCCTATGATTCACGGGCG
The DNA here is from genome assembly GCA_003137135.1 of Acetobacteraceae bacterium. Classification (GTDB taxonomy): domain Bacteria; phylum Pseudomonadota; class Alphaproteobacteria; order Acetobacterales; family Acetobacteraceae; genus Acidocella. The sequence goes on along the minus strand of PLFB01000012.1, from coordinate 19,055 downwards.
GTGCAGGGCATCGGCCTGAATTTCGCCACCGCCAATTGCGGCGCCGCGCATGTCCGCGGCTACACCATCGCGCCGGAGGTGCTGGGCACGCCGATGAAGGTCGACAAGGACGCGGTGGACGGCAAGCCGGCCCTGGTTATTTTGTTTCAGAACCTCACCGCGGCCCTGGATTCCACCGGCGGTTGCCTGTTCACCACGTTCGGGATCGGCGCGCCGGAATATGCCGGAATGCTCAGCGCGCTGACCGGCGTCGAATACACTGAAGCGGCTTTCATGAATTGCGGTGAGCGCATCTGGAATATGGAGCGGCAGTTCAACCTGGCCGCCGGCCTCACCGCGAAGGATGACGCGTTGCCGCCCCGTTTAACCGAGGAACCGCTGAAGACGGGCGCCTCCAAAGGCAGTGTGAGCCGGGTGCCGGAAATGCTGCCGGTCTATTATGACCTTCGCGGCTGGGACGCGAACGGCGTGCCGACACCGGCGAAACTGGCTGCTTTGGGGCTTGCCCAATGAAGGTGATGTACTTCGCGAATCTCCGCGATATCACCGGAAAGAAGGAAGAGGATTGGCCGCAGCCCGAGGCGACTGTCGGCGATCTCATACGGGATTTGGTGGTCCGTTACGGACATGCCTTCGAACGATGGGTGATGAAGGACGGCGATCTTTGGGCGCTCGTGATCATCCTCGTCAATGGCCATGATGTAAGGCAGCTGCAGCGCTTCGCCACCGTTCTGGCGCCGGCTGACGTGGTCGTTATATTCCCGCCAATGGGCGGCGGTTAGGCGTGCCGCCGTGAGCGGCGTGATGACGATCTGTCCCTACTGCGCCACGGGTTGCGGCATGGGGGTTTCGCTGCAGGGCGGCCGCATCGGCGAGGTCAGCGCTGATCCCGCGCACCCTGTCAGCATGGGCAAACTTTGCCTGAAAGGGCTTTATGGCTTTAGGCATGTCGCCGATCCGGGGCGGCTGACGATGCCGCTGATGAGACGCGCCGATGGTTTTGTGCCGGTCAGCTGGGCGGCGGCACTTAATGCGATCGCGGAGAAGCTGAATGCGATGAAGAGTAGGAGCGGCCCCGACGCATCTGCGCTCACTGTCTCCGGCCATCTGACCAATGAGGATCACTACGTCGCGCGGAAATTCGCTCGGGAGGTTATGGGCACCAACAACGTCCATCATGGCGGCCCGCGCGCAACCGGTTTGCGGGCCGCATTGGGCAGTGGCGCCGTGACCAATGCGATCCCGGAAATCGGCGAATTCTCCGACCTGATCTTCATCATCGGCTCGAACACGGCCGAGTGCCACCCGCTGATCGCCATGCATGTTCTGCTGGCCAAGGCCCGTGGCGCGAAGCTGATCGTTGCCGATCCGCGCCTGACCGATATGGCGAATAAGGCCGATTTTTGGTTGCGGATAAAACCCGGCACCGACATTGCGCTGCTGAATGCAATGCAGCACGTGATCATCAAGTTGGGCCTGCAAAAGCTCGCCTTTCTCCGTGACCACACCACCGGTTTTGAGGAGGTGGCGGCGGCGGTCGCGGCGGATTTGCCAGAGCGTGCGTCCGGGATCACCGGCATACCGGCAACCGATATCATCGCCGCCGGGCAGATTTTTGGCAAGGCGCGGGCGGCGGCGGTGCTGTGCGCCAGTGGCATCGCCGATGATGGGACTCTCGCCAGCCTGGCGAATTTGGCTGTGATGACGGGACAGATCAGCCGGCCTGGGGCGGGCATTTTTGCGCTACGTGGGTCTGCCAACAGCCAGGGCGCGAGCGACATGGAGACGGGCGGCGGCGGATCCGCGCCCATCGACCTGCCGGAAGCGATCATGGCAGGCAGGATCCGCGCCCTTTTTATCGCCGGCGGTAACCCGGTAATCAGCCACAAGGACACGCAGCGCTTGCAGAAATCGTTGCGCGAACTGGAATTTCTGGTGGTCGCGGATTTGTTTTTGACCGAAACCGCGCGCCACGCCGACATTGTTCTGCCGGCGGCAGGCTGGGCGGAAAAGGACGGGACGGTTACCAACACCGAGCGACGGGTGCAGCGTGTGCGGGCCGCCGTGGCGCCACCGGGCGAAGCGCGCGCCGATTGGTGGATTTTTCAAAGCCTCGCTCAAACCATGGGTTGCAAGACTATGGCCTATGCCGGGCCGCAAGAGATTTGGGACGAGATGCGTCGCGTCGCGCCGGCGGATTTTAGCGGCATCAGCTATGCACGGCTAGAGAAGATGCCCGGACTGTGCTGGCCGTGCCCGACGGAGGATCATCCCGGGACGCCGATCCTTCATGTTGGGGGGCATTTCGCAACGCAGTCGGGCAAGGCGGCGCTAACGCCGGTGCCGTTCGTTGATAAGGGGCGAGCGCCGGATAATGCATATCCGTTCACCCTGCTCACCGGCCGCCGCGTGTATCATTTTGGCACCGGCACGATGACCCGGCGGGCAAAGCTGCTGGCACAGATCGGGCCGGAGGCGCTGATCGAACTCAACCCTGCCGATGCGGCAGCACTCGCCGTCCGCGAAGATGATTTTGTCAAGGTCAGCACGCCGCACGGCGAAATCATTGCCAAAGCATGGGTCACCGAACGCGTGCCGGCGGGGACGGTGTTTGCGACGCATCATTTCTGGGAAGCCAACGCCAATGAGGCGGCGGACGGTGGCAAGAGCACGCCCGCGCAGGTCGTCAAAAGCTCGATTCTGGAAGTCCGAAGCGCATTGGTGGAGAAAAACGTTGAATATCGGCCTGAGCTGGAACGCAGCACGGCGGCGCGCCTGCGCGCTTACGGGCACGCCGCGCGGTGAACCGGTTTGTCATTGCCGATCCGGATAAATGCACGGGGTGTTACACCTGCGTGGCTGCCTGCGTGAATGTGCATGAGCAGGTCGGGCTGGTAGCGCATCCCCGCCTCACCGTGATCCACACGGCAAAGGTCACGATGCCGGTGCAGTGCCGCAATTGCGACGATGCGCCTTGCGAAAAAGTTTGCCCGGTTACCGCCATCACGTTCCAGGATCATGCGGTCCAGATCAACGAAAGTCTCTGCATCGGCTGCAAGATGTGCTCGCTGGCCTGCCCGTTTGGCGCGATCACGCCGTTCGGGACCCTGCCGGAGGGCGCGGGACCGGTTTATGGCGGCCTTGCGCAGCCGATGCCATCCGAAGCCGAGCCGGTGCATCCCATCCTGGCCTGGACTTCCGGCCAGCGGACCGTGGCGGTGAAATGCGACATGTGCCATTTCCGGCCCGAAGGCCCGGAATGTATCCGCGTTTGCCCGACCGAGGCGCTGCGCCTCATCGACGACGCCGCAATCAATCAATCGGCCATGGAGAAGCGCGCCAGATATTCCGGTATGCTGGCTGCCGTACACTCGCCCGGCGTGCAGATCGACTGATGCCTGTGCTTGCCCTCCTGGAAACTTCGGTCGCGCTCTACACCATCGGTGGCGCCGGTTCGTTGCTGCTTTGGCGGTCGGACGCTGCGGCGACGTTGTTTGCCGGCGTCACGTCCATCGTGGCGGCCATACTCGGGACCGCCGCTTCGGCGCAGGTGCTAATCGACGGCACAGGGCCATCCTTCGCGGCGGCGGGTCCGATTCCGTTCGCCAGTTTTCTCCTCCGTTTCGATCCGCTGGCCGCCCTTCTGGTCCTCGTCATTTCGCTGGTGACACTGGCCGCCAGCCTCTATTCGCTGTCCTATCTGCGCGAATATGCCGGAAAAGGCATCGGCGTCATGGGGTTGTGCTTCAACCTGTTTGTCGCCTCCATGGTGATGGTGGCGGTCGCCGATAACGGTTTCTACTTCCTGCTGTTCTGGGAGTTGATGACGCTGACATCCTATTTCCTGGTGATCTTTGACCAGGATAACAAAGCGGTGGCCGCGGGGTTTTTGTATTTCTTTATCACGCAGAGCTTTTCGATGCTTCTAATGACGGCGTTTCTGCTGCTGTTCATCCACACAGGCAGCCTGGATTTTTCCTCCTTCAGGGCGGCCAATCTGCCGCCCTGGCTCGGTTCGGTCATCTTCCTCCTCACCTTCTTCGGTTTTGGCGCCAAGGCCGGGATGGTGCCCTTGCATATCTGGCTGCCGCGCGCGCACCCGGCGGCACCTTCGCATGCCTCGGCGCTGATGTCGGGCGTGATGGTCAAGCTTGGCATTTACGGAATCATCAGATTCGCCATCGAGATTCTCGGTGCGAGCGCGGTGTGGTGGGCCTGGACGGTGGTCGCGTTCGGCGCCGTTTCGGCGGTGCTGGGCGTGCTCTACGCGCTTGGCGAGACGGATATCAAACGGCTACTGGCCTATAGCAGCGTGGAGAATGTCGGGATCATTCTGATGGGCGTCGGTGTGGGAATGGCCGGCATCGCAACCGGAAGCCCCGTCCTGGCCGCGATCGGTCTACTGGCGGCGTTCTATCACACGCTGAACCATGCGGTCTTCAAGGGTCTGCTGTTTCTCGGCGCCGGAGCGCTGACCTTTGCCACTTCGACTCGCGACATGGCGCGAATGGGGGGTCTGGCGCGGCGCATGTCCTGGACCGCGTCGTTTTTCCTGATCGGTGCGCTCTCCATCGCCGCCATCCCGCCCCTCGCCGGTTTCGTCAGCGAATGGCTGACCTACCAGGCCTTCTTCGCCACCGGCATGGGACCGGATTTTACCAGCCGGCTGTTCGGTCCGCTGGCGGCGGTGATGCTGGGGCTGACTGGGGCACTGGCGGTGATGTGTTTTGTGAAGGCATGGGGCCTGATGTTTGGCGGGGCGGCGCGAAGTGAGGCGGCGGCCAGCGCGGCGGAAGTGCCGGTGACGATGCTGGTGGGGATGGGGGGGCTGGCGGTGCTGTGCATGGCCTTGGGGCTTGGCGCGCCGGTGGTGGCGCCGGTGCTGAGCCGGGCGGTGGCGGCGCTGCGCAAATCCGGCGCGGTGGAGGTGGCGGATGGGACGGTGATTTTCCCTGGTGATGTGCATCAGGCGGTGTTGTCCACGCCGCTGGTGGCGGTGGTGATGGTGTGCCTGGTGGCGGTGCCGGTGGCCATCGCGGCGATGCATCGTGGGCGCCGGCTGGCGCCGCGGATTGTGCCGGAGGCGTGGGCGTGCGGGTATGACCATGATGCACGGATGACGGTTTCGGCGAGTGGCTTTGTTGAGCCGCCAGACGTGATGTTTCGCGGTTTGTACCGGCTGCGCGCGATGCAGGGGCCGGTGGGGGATACGCTGGATGGCTCGGTGATTGTCAGCACGGAGGCGGCTGGAATCGTCGAGCCGCTTTGGAACCGGATGGCGATGTGGGTCGCGACGCGGGGGGTGCCGTTTATCGGTCAGCAGTTACAGGTGATGGAGGGCGGCAATCTGCGGGTTTATTGTCTGTACATTCTGGCGGCGCTGGCTGTCATGTTGATCTGCGTGGTGGGGTAGCGATGCAGGGCGCGGTGCTTTTTGGCGTGGGTGTCTTCCAGGCTATTTTGCTCCTGCTGGCCGCACCTTTGTATTCGGGCATCTCCCGAGTTATCAGGGCGAAATTTCATTCCCGCCGTGGTCCGGGAATCTGGCAGGATTATCGGGATCTCCTGAAACTTCTCAACCGCCGAGAAGTGATTCCGGCGGCCGCTGGGCTGGCGTTTCGCGCGACGCCGTATGTGGTGGTGGTGGCGATGCTGGTAGTGGCGATGGCGATTCCGGCGGTGATGGTCCGGTCGCCGGTGGCGCCGATGGGGGATCTGATTACCGTGATTTTTATGTTCGCGATGGCGCGGTTTTTCACCGCACTGGCGTCGATTGACTGCGGCAGCATGTTTGCTGGCGTGGCGGCCAGCCGTGAGACGACCATGGGCGTGCTGAACGAGCCTATTATGATCCTGGCTCTGTTCACGGTGGCGCTGATGTCAGGGTCCACCAGTTTGGGGAACATCGCGGCGGCGATTCATGCGGGGCGGATGCCGGCTTACGCGGCGACGCTGATGGCGATGCTGGCGTTTGGCTTCGCGGTGTTTGTGGAAATGGGTAAGCTGCCGTTCGATCTGGTGGAGGCGGAGCAGGAGCTGCAGGAGGGACCGCTGACGGAATATTCCGGGCGGTCGCTGGCGCTGATGAAATGGGGTGTGGCGCTGAAACAGCTGGTGGCACTCACGCTGTTCATCGGCGTGTTCATCCCCTTCGGCGCGGCTGTCGCGCTTTCGCCGGTCGCCCTTGGCCTTGGCGTCCTCATTCTCCTGATAAAACTTCTTTTCGCCTTCATCGCCATCGCCTTCGTCGAAAACACCATGGCCCGCAATCAGTTCCTCGATGTCTCGCGCATCACGTTCATGGGTGCCGGCGCCGCGCTGCTGGCTTTCGCCTTGTCGCTGGCGAGGGTGTGAGCGGTGACACAGACCGATATCATCGCGCTGCTCGCCGCCGCGGTCATCCTGCCGTTCCTGGCCGCGCCGGTTTCGTTCGTGGTGCCAAGGTTTCTGGCCAGCATTGTCTGCGCTGCGTCATCGGCTTTGTCCTTCGCGGCGATTTTTGCCGCCTCGGTCGGCTATACCATGGACGGCAAGCAGGCGTTCAGCCGGGACCTGGTGAGCGTGCACGGCATTGCGATTTTTGGTTTCACCGTGGATCGGATCAGCGTGCTGATCGGGTTCGCCGCCGGACTCGTGGGGCTGCTGGTCTGCCTTTATTCGGTTGGCTACATGGCGCTAGGGAACCGGGAGCATCCGGAAGTCGGCAAGCCGCGTTACTTTTTTTTCATGCAGGTTTTTGTCAGCGCGATGGCCGGGCTGGTGTTTTCATCGACGATTTCGGGGCAGTTGTTTTTTTACGAAGCTACCGGCGTGTGCTCGTGGGGGCTGATCGCCTATTATGACTCACCGAAAGCCATCGCCGCGGGCACCAAGGCGCTGATCGTCGAGCATATCGGATCGCTTGGTCTGTATTTCGCGGCGGCGATGTTTTTCGTTTCGGCGGGCGGCTTTTCGCTCTCGGCGCTGGGCGGGATGGGCCCCGGCGCCAAAACCGCGATCATTTTGGGCATTCTGTTCGCGGCGTGGGGCAAGTCGGCGCAGTTTCCGCTGCATATCTGGCTGCCTGATGCGATGGAGGCGCCAACACCTGTCAGTGCCTATCTGCATGCAGGCTCCATGGTGAATATCGGCGTGTTCATGTACGCGCGCGCGCTGCTGGCAGCTGGAAATGTGCCGCATGTGGTGGGCGCGATTGGGGCGATCGCGGCGACGTTCACGCTGGTCTATGCGTTCTTCCTGTATCTGCCGCAGCTCGATCTCAAGAAGCTGCTAGTCTATTCGACGATCACGCAGCTAGCTTCGATATTTTTAGCGTTATCGCTCTCGACTTTCGGCTCGATCCTGGCATTCGATGGCGGTGTAGCGCATATTTTTAATCATGCCTTCGCAAAGAGTTTGTTTTTTCTGGTGGCTGGGTGTCTGAGCTTCACCACCGGCACGCGCATGATGCCCAAGCTGCACGGGCTGTTGGCGGAAATGCCGCTGGTCGCGATCGGTTTTGGCACCGCGGCGCTGGCGATCGCCGGCGTGCCGCCGATGAACCTATTTTTCAGCCATTTTGCCATGCTGGCTGGCGGTTTTCAGGCCAGCCGGGCTTACTGGCCGCTCCTGATTCTCGTCGGAATCAGCATTCTTGAAGCGGTCGGCACGTTCGGATGGTTTCTGATCAAATTCGGCGATGCCGTGCCTGGTCCGGCCTCGCCAGCGGTTGCTGGTGCTACGGCGCTGCCGGTCACCATGGCGGTGGCGGTGGCGGCGCTGGTGACACTGACCTTGGCGTCCGGCGCGTTCGCCGCCGCGTGGATGGGCTAGATGAACGGCACTAATCTGGTGAACAGCCTGGCGGGCCTTCTGATCCTGACCTCGTTGCTGGTGATCGAGACAAGGCGGCCGAGCCGGGCGGCGCTGCTCTACGCCGTGCAGTCCTCGGTTCTGGTGACGATTTTTGTTGTACTCGCGTATCTGACGCATAGCACGCAGCTTTATCTATGGGCGGCGTCGTCGTTCGTGACGAAGGTTGTTCTGGTACCCGTGATTTTGTTCGGTGCGCTTAGGAAATTTGATACGATGGTGCCGTTGCCGAGCCTGATGCGGGTCGCCGTGGTTGTGGCTCTGGCGGCGGTTTTGGTGATGGGCTGCTCGCTGATCGTGGCCCCCCTGAAGTTGCCGGCGGCGGCGGAATTTCGGCCGGCGCTGACGGTGTCGCTCGCGCATTTTTTCCTCGGCATCACCTGCATCGTTACCCAGCGTAACATCATCAAGCAGATTTTTGGCTACTGCCTGATGGAAAATGGTTCGCATCTGACCCTGGCCCTGCTGGCGAATCAGGCGCCGGAGCTGGTGGAGATTGGCATTTCCACAGATGCGATTTTCGCCGTCGTCATTTTTACCGTTCTCGTCAGGCGCATCCAGCACAAGCTGCATTCGCTCGACAGCGACCAGCTCATGACGCTCAAAGGATGAGTTTGATTGTGGTCCTGCTGTTGACGCTGCTAACTACCTCCCTCGCGGCTTTCGCCACGCGCTGGCTAGGGTTATGGACGCAGCGCGCGGTCGAGACTGTGCATCTGTCCGGCATCACGATCGCTTTGGTGATCACTGGCGCGATCATTGGGAGAGTGCTGCAGCATGAGACGCTGTTCGCGGTGGGGCGGTGGCTGTTCGTCGATGCGTTGGGGGCGATTTTTCTGGGTCTGGTCGTAGTGGTGGGTTTTCTGGCAGGGGTCTATTCGGTTGGTTATATTCGTTACGATCTCATCAAGGGCGAAATCACCCCGACCGTTCTGAGCACCTATTACGGCTTCTTCAGCCTGTTCATGTTCGCCATGTGCTGCGCGGTTTTATCGAATAATCTTGTCATGATGTGGGTGTCGATCGAGGCGACGACACTAAGCTCGGTATTTCTCGTCGGCATTTACGGCCGTCGGACCTCGCTGGAGGCGGCGTGGAAATACATCGTCATCTGCACGGTTGGTGTGGCACTGGGGCTATATGGGACGGTGCTGGTGTTTGCCAACGCCAATGCCGTGATGGCCAGGCCTGGGGACGCCATTTTATGGACCGAGGTGATGGGGCATGCCAAATCTCTGGACCCAGCGACGATTTCGATGGCGTTTGTTTTCGTGCTGGTCGGCTTTGGCACCAAGGTGGGGCTGTTTCCAATGCATACATGGCTGCCAGATGCGCATAGCGAGGCGCCGAGTCCGGCCAGCGCGCTGTTATCGGCTGCCCTGTTGAACTGCGCGCTCCTGGTGATCATCCGGCACGCCGCCATCGTGTCGCAGACGGTGGGGCCGGAATTTCCGCGGCGGCTGCTGATGATTTTCGGAGCGTTATCGGTTGGGGTGGCGACGTTGTTCATTGCGGTGGAGCGCGATGTGAAGCGGCTGCTGGCCTATAGCAGCGTCGAGAATATGGGCCTTATCACGCTGGGGTTTGGCCTCGGTGGTCCGATCGGGGTAGCCGCGGCGCTGCTTCATGCGATCAACCATAGTCTGGCGAAAACCATGCTGTTCTGCGGTTCGGGCAATATCGTCGTCAAATACGGCACGCGCGATCTGCGGGTCGTGAAGGGCATGCTGCGGCTGGCGCCGCTGTCGGGCGTGATGCTGCTGGTGGGTTTTCTGGCGATGGGGGGCATTCCGCCGTTCAACGTCTTCGTGAGCGAATTCCTCACTGTGACCGCCGGCGTGAAAGCCGGTTATGCCTGGCTGATGGTTGTCTGCCTAATCTTTCTGACCATCGTACTGGCCTCCTTTGTGCGGGTCATCAGCGGCTCCATCCTCGGCCCGGCGCCGGCGGGCGTGGCGCGTGGCGACCCAAGCGCGCTCACCTTGGCGCCGCTTGCGGTGCTGCTGGGTCTTATGCTGCTGATTGGCCTGCATGTTCCAGGGCCGGTGGTGCAACTTATCAGCGATGCAACCGCAACGGTGCTCGCAACCCCGGCCGCCATGGCCGCGTCGAAGGGACCATGACATGGCTGATATAGCGCTCGAAAAGCCTGGAAAAATCTATGTCGATGCGGTGCGACAACTCAATGGTGCCGCGGTGCTGGAGGAAGCCTGGCAGTCCGATGACCAGGTGACCGTGACCGTCGATCTCAATGCGCTGCCTGAGATTGTTGCAAACCTGTACTATCAGCACGAAGGCTGGCTTTCGACGATTGCCGTTAATGATGAGCGAAAGCTGAACGATCATTACGCGCTCTACTACGTGCTTTCGATGGAAGGGGCGGTAAAAAGCCATGTCACCATCCGCGGCCTGGTGCCGGCAAACCGGCCGGAATTCCCGTCGGTGACGCCGTTGGTCCCGGCGATGGTGTGGGGCGAGCGGGAAGCGCGTGACATGTTCGGGCTGGAACCCGTGGGATTGCCGGACCAGCGGCGGCTGGTGCTGCCCGATGACTGGCCGGACGAGCTTTACCCGCTTCGCAAGGACAGCATGGACTACCGGCAGCGTCCGACCCCGGCGGCCGGAGCAGAAACCTATAATTTCATCCAGGAAGTATCCGGCGCAACCCGCGAAGTGCCGCTCGGCCCGCTACATATTTCTTCGGACGAACCCGGGCATTTCCGCCTGTTCGTTGATGGCGAGCGGATCATCGATGCAGATTACCGCCTGTTCTATGTTCATCGCGGCATGGAGAAACTCGCCGAAACGCGCATGGGTTATAATGAGGTGACGTTTCTAGCCGATCGTATCTGCGGCATTTGCGGCTTCACGCACAGCACTGCCTACGCCAACTCGGTTGAAACCGCCCTTGGCATCAACGTCCCGCCGCGCGCCGAGTTCATTCGCACGCTGCTGCTGGAGGTGGAGCGCATGCACAGCCACCTGCTGAACCTTGGCCTCGCCTGTCACTTCGTCGGTTTCGATACCGGCTTCATGCAGTTCTTCCGCGTCCGGGAAAAAGCCATGACAATGGCCGAGCTTTTGACAGGTGCTAGAAAAACCTATGCGATCAACCTGATCGGCGGCGTCCGCCGCGACATCCTCAAGACCGAGCGCACGCAGACGCTCGAACTGGTCCGCGACCTGCGCCGCGAGGTGACGATTTTGCTGGACATATTGATGGCGACGCCGAACATGCGCGCCCGCACCGAAAATGTCGGTCTGCTCGACCCGCAACTGGCGCGCGACTATAGCGTGGCCGGCCCGGTGGTGCGGGCCAGCGGGCATGTGCGCGATACCCGTGTCGATCATCCCTACGCTGCCTATGCCGGCGCGCCGGTCACGATCCATACCAGGCAGGGCTGCGACGTGCTCTCCCGCGTGCTTATCCGTGGTGACGAGTTCCATGATTCCCTCGCGATCATCGAATATTGTCTTGACCAGATGCCCGAAGGCCCTCTGCTGGTCGAAGGATTCACCTATGTGCCGCATCGCTTCGCGCTGGGCTATACCGAGGCGCCGCGCGGTGATGACATGCACTGGACCATGCTGGGCGACAACCAGAAACTTTATCGCTGGCGCTGCCGAGCGCCGACCTATGCCAATTGGCCTGCGCTTCGCTACATGCTGCGGGGCAATACCATCGCCGATGCGCCGCTGATCGTGGCCAGCATCGACCCTTGCTACTCGTGCTGCGACCGCATGGTTCTGGTCGACATCACGAAACGAAAAACCACAACCGTGCCTTACAGTGAAATGGAACGCTACAGCCGCGAGCGGACATCTTCACCGCTTCGATAGGAGACTTGACATGCTGAAACTGTTGAAAGAGCTGCTCAAGACCGGCGATGCAACATTGCGTTATCCGTTCGCGCCGCTGCCGGTGAAACCGGGCGTTCGCGGCAAACCGGAATTCGCCGGGAAAAATTGCATTGCCTGTGCCGCCTGCACCATAGCGTGCCCCGCCACTGCACTGACCATGGAAACCGACCCGAAAGCCGGAACGCGGACATGGCAGCTTGATCTCGGACGCTGCATTTTCTGCGCGCGCTGCGAAGAAGTCTGCCCGACCGGCGCCATCGTGCTGTCCGATAATTTCGAGCTTTCGGTGCGCAACCGCGAAGACCTGTTGATGACGGCCGAATTCACATTGACAAGTTGCCGCACCTGCGAAACGCCCTTCGCGCCGGAAAAGGAGGTGAACTACGTCATCGCCCTTCTCATCCGCGCCGGTATGCCCTGGGACGACGCGGAAAGCCGGCGCGCCCAGTTCGAGACCTGTCCGGGTTGCCGCCGGCGCGCCGATGTCGCGCGCATCAGCCGCACCTCGCTGGTCCGGCTTGCGGGGCTTCCAGCATGAGAGAGCTTGCCCCGGGCGCGATTTGCGAAAGCGAAGAGATCGCCAAACTCAAACAGACGCTGCAGCGCGACATCAGGCGTTCAGCCTATGTGTTCCGGGTCGATTGCGGCGGCTGCAATGGTTGCGAAATCGAGATTTTCGCCGCAATCAGCCCGGTGTTTGACGCCGAACGTTTTGGGATCAAGCTGGTCGCCTCGCCGCGCCATGCGGATGTGTTGCTTTATACCGGCGCAATGACCCGGGCGATGCGCCTGCCGGCAATCCGGACTTATCATGCCGCACCCGATCCGAAAATCGTCATTTCCTACGGCGCCTGTGGCTGCAGCGGCGGCATTTTCCATGATTTGTACTGCGTCTGGGGCGGCACCGAACCTGTGGTGCCGGTCGATATCTACATCCCCGGCTGCCCGCCCACGCCGGCCGCCACGATATATGGTTTCTGCCTGGCGCTCGGCCTGCTCGGACAGAAGCTGAAGACGCGTCACCACGTTCAGGGACCGGATGAAGATGTTATCCCCACGCATCCCAAAATTCCGCTGCGGATGCGGGTCGCCATCGAACGTGAGGCACGGCGCATGGCCGGCTACCGGCAGGGCCGTATTATCGCCGAGCGGTTCATGCGGTTTTTGGAGAGCGAGGAGTCTGCGCCGTTTGCCGAGCGCCTCGATCATTACCTCGCGCAGGAAGATGATCCACGGCTGACGGAAATCGTCGAGCGACTAAAGGACGTCGCGTTGCAGCGGGGCTTTCCATGAACGGCGATGTCGTTTTCTACCAGTTGAGCCGAAAATTCGTGCACCGCGAACAGGATGTGCCCGCGCCGTCGAAACAGCTCATCCATTACACGCTGGCGATCGGCCATCACATCGGGGTCATCGACTGCTTTGCCGCCAAGCTGAAAATGCCATTCAGCGGCTACGCTGAATGGATCGCGCATCTGCCGGAAGGCGAGGCGCGCCGCAAACTCGGGGGCTTGTTACGCTTCGGCGAGATTGAAATTTCCGCTCCCCATGCGCCGCTGCTGCAACAGGCGTTGCATGCAGCACTTGCGCAGATGTCTGCCGCGGAGGTCGAATGGACCGCCAGCCTGAACACCATGCTGCAATCCATTGCGGCTGAGCCCGCTCTGTACCTCATGGTTCGGCAAAGCTAATGGGCGCATCCGTCATCCTCACCGTCGGCAACAACATGATGGGCGACGACGGCGCCGGGCCGATGCTGGCCGGCATGCTGCTGGAAACCCCTGCATATGGCTGGGATATTATCGATGGCGGAACGGCGCCCGAAAACGAGGTGCAGCGGGTTCGCGCCCTGGGGCCGGCGCGCGTGCTGGTTGTAGATGCTGCCGAAATGGGACTGCAACCTGGAGAAATCCGCATTGTCGAGGAAACCATCATCGCCGCGCAACACTTCATGTCAACGCATTCGCTGCCGCTGACATTTCTGATCGAGGCGCTGCGGGACTTCGCCGCCGACGTCCAGTTGCTGGCGATCCAGCCGTCTTTGGTGGCGTTCGGTTTCCCGATATCGCCCGAGGTCAGTGTGGCGGTCGCGCTTATTCACCAGCGTTTGAAGGAGGGAATCGGCCTTGACGCATACCAACGACTTTAGAAGTGACGCCATGCAATCGCGCTACGCGCGCCAGACCGTGTTGAAGGAAATCGGCGAGGCCGGGCAGAAAAAGCTCGCCGCCGCAACGGTTGTCATTATCGGTCTGGGCGCGCTCGGCACCAACAGCGCCAATTTTTTGGCCCGCGCCGGCGCCGGCACGCTGCGCCTGGTCGACCGGGATGTCGTGGATTGGAGCAATCTGCAACGGCAATCGCTTTTCGAGGAGGAGGACGCCGCCCGATCTCTGCCCAAGGCGGAAGCGGCTTCACGGCACCTGAAACGGATCAATGCGGCGCTGTGCTACGAGCCGATCATCGAAGACGTCAATTCCGGAAATATCGAGCGGATCGTGGCCGGGGCGAGCGTGGTCGTTGACGGCCTGGACAATTTTTATGCGCGGGCTTTGGTGAACCAGGCCTGCGTGAAGCATAAAATCCCGTGGATATATGGCGCCTGTCTGGGCACTTATGGCATTGCCGCGACCATTATCCCCGGCGTCTCGGCCTGCCTGCACTGCCTGCTGCCCGATGCCGGAGAGGCCACCACCCCGCCATTGAGTTGCGAAACCGTGGGGGTTCTGGGGCCCGCCGCTGGCGTGATTGCTGCATTGCAAAGTGCGGAGGCGCTGAAGATCATGGTTGGCAACAGTGCGGCGACCTCTCCTTACCTCATTCATGCCGGGCTTTGGGACAATGATTTTTCCGAACTGCCGGCCGTACGCGTCAGCGGCTGCGAAGTGTGCGGGCAGCATAAATACGGCCTGCTCGAAAGTGGCAGCCGGATGGCGGCCGCCTCGCTGTGCGGACGCGATGCGGTGCAGGTCATGCCGCCGGCGGCATTCACCATGGACTTCGATCTGCTGCGCGAGACGCTCGGCCGAATCTTCAAACTCGAGGAGAACGCTTATCTCCTGAAATTCCACGTCAACGGCATGGAGGTGATGGTTTTCCATGACGGCCGCGCCATGATATTCGGGACCTCCGATCCGCAAGCCGCCCTGGCTCTCTATGGCAAATATATCGGTGGCTGAACCGGGATGATCTACCTGGACAACGCGGCGACGACCTGGCCAAAGCCCGAGGCGGTTTATTTCGCCATTGATTCGGCAATGCGCGCGCATGGCGCCAATCCCGGCCGCGGTGCCTACCGTATGTCCGTCGAGGCGGAGCGGCTGGTGGACGATACGCGGCACGCCATTGCCAGGCTGTTCAACGCGCCGGCGCCCGAACGGGTGATTTTTACATTGAACTGTACAGATGCGCTGAACATCACGTTGCAGGGGCTGATCAATCCGAACGGCCGCGTGGTGACCGGGCCTTTTGAACATAACGCGGTTACCCGCCCGCTGCACGCGCTGCGCAGCACCGGCGTACAGGTGGCGGCGGCGAAGCCGGACGGGGCATTCGGCATCGACCTCGATGATTTCCGCGCGCTGTGCCGCGAAGGGCTCGATTTTGCCGTCATCTCGCATGTCTCGAATGTCACGGGCTGCGTGGCGCCGATTAAGGAGATCGCGGCCATCACCCATGAGCAAGGCGGTCTGCTGGTTCTGGATGCGGCTCAGAGCGCCGGCGCGCTGGAGATCGACATGCAGGATCTCGGCGTCGATGTTCTGGCAGCACCCGGGCATAAGGGTCTGTACGGTCCGATGGGAACCGGCGTGCTGGTCTTGG
The DNA here is from genome assembly GCA_003137135.1 of Acetobacteraceae bacterium. Classification (GTDB taxonomy): domain Bacteria; phylum Pseudomonadota; class Alphaproteobacteria; order Acetobacterales; family Acetobacteraceae; genus Acidocella. The sequence continues at coordinate 3,521 of PLFB01000012.1, read as the reverse complement.
CGGCCGCTTTACCGATGAGGCCGTTTCGCGAGGGCGGCACCGGATTCCAGTCCGAAAACCCCGAGCAGCCGACGGAATATCCCTGGCGGCTGGAGGCTGGCACCATTAACCTGCCGGGCATCGCCGGGTTGGCCGCGGGGGTCCGCTTCATTCAATCGGTCGGCGTCAACATGATTGCTGAGCACGAGGCGGCGCTCGCTCAGTTGCTGGCGGCACAACTGCGGCAGATCGAGGGCGTCCGCGTTTTCGGCGACAAGGCCCCCCGTACGGGGGTGGTTTCGTTTCGCCTCGGCGCGACCGGCGTCGCCCTCACCGGGGTGATCCTCGATGACTCGTTCGGCATTGCGGTGCGCACTGGCTTGCATTGCGCGCCGGCGGCGCACCGCGCCATCGGCACGTTTCCCGAGGGGACCGTGCGGGTCAGCTTCGGCCAGTTCAACACGGCAGCGGATGTGGATGCCCTGGTCGCCGCCTCGCGGAAGATCGGCGCAGCCCCGATAGGCACCGCCGGATGAATAAGCCGGACGGTTTCATCGAACGCCTGGCGCTCACTGATGCCTGGGCCTGGCTTGATGCCTGTCCAACCAGAGTTAGCTCAGAGACGCTGCCGCTTGATCAGGCCTTCGGCCGCATCTTGTATGAGCCGTTGATCTTCACCGCAGACCGGCCGGACCGCGACATTGCCCTCATCGATGGTTATGCATTGCGGGCCGAGACCACGCTCGGCGCGAGCCCCTACAATCCGCTTCGGCTCGTTTTGGTTCCCAAGGACACTGCCCTGCAGTCCGGGTGCGCCGCCGCTTGCCATGCAGGCGAGACAATTCCACCCGGCGCCGATGCGGCGCTGCCCCTAGAAGCGGGCGAGGATACCGGCGGTACTCTGCAGGTCTGCGACCCGGTAGCGCGCGGCGCCAGCATTGGGCGGAAGGGGGAGGCCGCGCATATCGGCGATCTGGCAGTCCCGGCCGGCCAGCGGCTGGGCGGGCCGCAGATCGCGCTTGCGGCATCGATGGGGCTGACCAACCTATCCGTTCGGCAGCGCCCCGAGGTTGCTGTTCTGCTGGCCGGGGCCAAGCCGCCGGCGGCCGAAGCATTGGGCACGGCGCTGGCGGGCCTGATCGCGCGCGACGGCGGGGTGGCGCGCCCCGTCCACGCGCTTTCCAGCGCTGGGCCGTCTCAGCTTGTGCTGCTGGCCGGGCGCAGCGGCTGGGGCGAGGACGACGATGCCGTGGACGCCGTCACGGCGGCCGGCGGCCGGATCGACCACCACGGCATCGCGCTGACGCCAGGCGGGTCCGCCAGCCTCGGCTGGCTGGGCGATGCACCGCTGTTGCTGCTGCCGGGTGACCCGCTATCGGCTCTGGTGAGCTACGAAGTGCTGGCCGGACGGTTGCTGCGGCGCCTCGCCGGCCGCGCGTCTGACTGGCCGTTTTCGGTCCAGCGTCGCGCGCTCGCCGCCAAGATCGCCTCGCCCGTTGGCGTGAGCGAGTGGGTGCCTCTCGCCTGCCGCGGGAGAAGCGCCGCCCCGCTCGCCCTTGCACCGNNCTTCTGGCGAAATGGTCGACGTCGTCATGTCGGGCGAGGTCAGCAAACAGGAGCTGGCATGATCACACCAGACCCCGATATGATTTTGCGTCACGCCGCCGACTTCGTTCGGCAGTCGGCCGAGCAGCAGCAGTTTCTCACGGTCGTCAGCCGTGATGAGGCGGAGTTCCTGTTCCGCCAGCATCTCACGCTGGCGCCGCTGGGTGAGGAAACCGTGCCATTGGCCCAATGCCGGAGCCGCGTGCTGGCGAGCGATCTGGCGGCTGCTGTAGACGTGCCGGGCTTTGACCGTTCCAATGTTGACGGTTTTGCCGTGCGTGCTGTCGATCTGGAGGATGCCCGCCCGGATGCGCTCCGCCGGCTTCGACTGAACACTGAGGTGCTGACACCCGGCCGGGTGCCGCAGGAATCGGTCGCGCCCGGCACCGCGACGATTATCGCCACCGGCGGCATGATACCGCGCGGCGCCGATGCCGTGGTCATGGTCGAACGGACAATGTTCATCGACGAGGTAGACGGGGCCGCTCCGGCGGTGGATGTCGACCGGTCGCTGGCGCCGGGCGCTGCCATCTCAACCGCCGGTTCGGATATTGCCGCCGGCGAAACGGTCCTGCGTCTCGGCGCCGTCCTGGGTTCGCGCGAGGTTGCGGTGCTCGCGGCGATCGGTGTGGGCGAAGTGCCGGTTTTCCGGCGGCCGCGCGTCGCCGTGCTCTCCACCGGCGACGAGCTGGCGCGGTCGGATGAAGGCATTCGTACCGGGCAGGTGTTCGACAGCAACGGGCCGATGCTGGTGGCCGCGGTCGAGGAGCTGGGCTGCATCGCCATCCCGTTCGGCATCGTCCGCGACGATCCAGTCCGGATGGCGCAGGCGGTGGACAAGGCGGTCGAGGCCGCCGACGTGGTGCTGCTGTCGGGCGGCACTTCCAAAGGGGTCGGCGACATCGCCTATCGCACTTTAGCGCGCTTCACAGATCCGGGCATCGTCGTGCACGGCGTCGCGCTGAAACCGGGCAAGCCGCTATGCCTTGCAGTGACACAGGGCAAGCCGGTGGTGATCCTGCCCGGCTTCCCGACCTCGGCAACCTTCACCTTCCATGAATTCGTGGCCCCGGTGCTGCGCATCCTCGCCGGCCTGCCATCGCTGCGCCGCGAGAGTCGGACCGCGGCGCTGCCGGTCAGGCTCGTCTCCGAACGCGGGCGTACCGAGTATGTCCTGGTGTCGCTGACGGAAGGGTTGGACGGCGGGCTGGCGGCCTATCCAACGGAGAAGGGCTCGGGCGCGGTCAGAGCATTCTCCCAGGCGGACGGCTTTTTCGCCGTCCCGGCGCAGACGGAGATGGTGCCGGCGGGCGCCGAGATTACGGTGACGATGATCGGCGCGGTCGCCGAGCCGGCGGACCTGACGATCATCGGCAGCCACTGCCTCGGTCTCGACTACCTGGTCGGCGTGCTGACGCGGCAGGGCCTGACGGCGAAGCTGCTCACAGTCGGCAGTACCGCCGGCCTGATGGCCGCCAAGCGGGGCGAGTGCGACATCGCCGGCATCCATCTGATGGATCCGGTCACCGGGGTCTACAATCGGCCCTATGTGGACGACACGCTGCGGCTGCTGCGCGGCTATGGCCGGCTGCAGGGCGTCGTGTACCGGCGCGATGATCCGCGCTTCGAGGGGCTGGAAGCCGCCGAGGCCATCGCGCGGGCCGCCGGCGATCCCGATAGTCTGATGGTCAACCGCAACGCCGGCAGTGGCACACGGGTGCTGATCGACCGGCTGCTTGGCGCGGCGCGGCCAGCCGGGTACAGCCATCAGACCCGCTCACATAATGCCGTGGCAGTGGCCATCGCGCAGCATCGAGCCGACTGGGGAGTCGCGATCGAGACGGTGGCGCAGCGCTATGGCCTCGGTTTCCTGGCCCTGCAGGCGGAGGAATACGATTTTGTCAGCCCCGCGAGGCGGTTCGATCGCCCGGCCGTGC
>PLFB01000092.1 GCA_003137135.1 Acetobacteraceae bacterium | reverse complement strand
GTGCGTGGCATCGCGCCCGGCTATGCTCGTTCCCATTGTGGGAAGGCCCTGACCAGGGCCGGAGCTGACAACATCCGAAGGGAGCGCACATGCCGTTATATGAAACCGTGGTCATCGCGCGGAGCGAGATCACGCAGGCCCAGGCCGACGCCGTGGCCGACGCCGTCACCGCCCAGTTGGAAACCGATGGCGGCGCCGTCAAAAAGCGCGAATACTGGGGCCTGCGTTCGCTGGCCTACCGCATCAAAAAAAACCGGAAGGGCCATTACCTCCTGCTCGGCCTCGACGCGCCGCCGCCGGCGGTGGTCGAAATGGAGCGCCAGCTCACCCTGAACGAGGACGTTCTGCGCTTCATGACCGTTCGCATCGAAGAGATTTCCGAGGAGCCCTCGGTGATTCTCTCCCGCAAATCCGACGACCGCGAGCGCGGCTTTCGCGGTCCCAAGCCCGCCGGCCGGTTCGAGCCAGGCCGCAAGCGCGGCTATGACGAGCGCGAAGAATTCCGTGCCCGCGACGATTTCCGCCCCGATCGTGAAGATTTTTCCCAGGATGACGAATAATGTCTGAAACCGTTGAGACCAATCCGGCCGCCCGCCGCCTCGCCGTCGGCGCCCGCCGCCCGTTTTTCCGCCGCAAGAAATCTTGCCCGTTCTCTGGTCCGGACGCGCCGGTGATCGACTACAAAGACGTGCGCCTGCTGTCGCGCTTCCTCTCCGAGCGCGGCAAAATCGTGCCCTCGCGCATCACCGCCGTATCCGGCAAGAAGCAGCGTGAACTGGCCAAAGCCATCAAGCGCGCCCGCTTCCTCGCTTTGCTTCCCTACGTCCTGAACTAAGGGGGAGAACAACATGGCAAACGTAGAACTCATTCTCCTCCAGCGCGTCGAAAAACTCGGCCAGATGGGTGAGGTGGTCAAAGTCAAACCCGGCTACGCCCGTAATTTTCTCCTCCCGCAGGCAAAAGCCGTGCGCGCCACCAAAGCCAACCGCGAGCGCTTCGAGCGTGAGCGTTCGCAGCTTGAAGCCCAGAATTTGAAACGCCGCGACGAGGCCGAGCGCATCGCCGAGCGCGTCCAGGGCCTGTCCGTCACGCTAATCCGCCAGGCCGGCGATTCCGGCAGCCTGTACGGCTCGGTTTCCGCCCGCGACATCTCCGAGGCCTGCACCGCGGCCGGCCTCGGCATCGAGCGCAGCCAGGTGCTGCTCCAGAACCCGATCAAGACGCTAGGTCTTTCAAAGGTGCGCATCGCGCTGCACCCGGAAGTGACCATGGACGTGACGGTCAACGTCGCCCGCAGCCCGGAAGAGGCCGAGAAGCAGTCCCGCGGCGAGGCCGTGGTGGCCGAAAAAGACGAAGCGCCGGAGCTTGGCCCCCTGTTTGGCCAAGAGGAAGCGGCGGCCCAGGCCTGAAAAACGAATGGGCCCCCCGGGGCGCTCGTTATTTTATAAACCATCCGCAGATGACGCAGATGGCCGCAGATAAGCTCAACTTTCTTATCTGCGGCCATCTGCGTCATCTGCGGATCATTCTTCTTTTGAACAACGAAACTGATCGAATGGTTGGGGCACGAATCACCTCGCCACCCTGCATTATTTAACGACCCAAACAAAAAAGGCGCCTTCCGGCGCCCTTTTTTCACGTTACACGCTAAAACCCTTCGCGCTCAATTCGCTTACGTTCCATCTTCCGCGCCCGCCGCACTGCCTCGGCGGCTTCGCGCGCCCGGCGTTCGGAGGGTTTTTCGTAGTGCCGACGGAGTTTCATCTCGCGGAACACGCCTTCGCGCTGAAGCTTTTTCTTGAGCGCCTTCAGCGCCTGATCGACGTTATTGTCGCGAACGAGAACTTGCACTTGCCGGGCTACTCCTGACTTAACTGGTTGAAATTGACGCAATACATAAAGCGCGGCTTCAAACCGCGCTCGTGATCGCGCGCCTATAGCACAAATTTCTCTCTCGCCAAATCAAATCTGGCGGGCCATCTATGCGCGCATGGCGATCCTCAAAATAGCCCGCATGGGCCACCCCGCCCTCCTGGCCCCCGCAAAGCCGGTGGAAAACCCCGCCGCGCCGGAAATCCAACGCCTCCTGGCGGACATGGCGGAAACGCTTGACGATGCCGGTGGCGTCGGCCTGGCCGCACCGCAGGTGCATGTCGGCCTGCGCCTCTTCATCTACAAAGTGCCGGCCTCCCGGGCCGGCGAGGACGCCGGCCAGGTGCCGCTGACCGCCGTCATCAACCCGGTCCTCACGCCGCTCGGCGACAACATGTCGATGGACTGGGAGGGCTGCCTCTCCATCCCCGGCCTGCGCGCCGCGGTGCCGCGGTTCGACCGCCTGCATCTGGCGGCTCTCGACGCGGCGGGTCAAAAGCTCGAGAAAGAGGTTTTTGGCTTCGAGGCCCGCGTCATTCAGCACGAGGCGGACCATCTGGATGGCATTTTATACACCATGCGCCTAAGCGATTTCCGCTATTTCGGCTTCACCGAAGAAACCCTGCGTTTCGACTTCCCCCTTCCCAAAATCATGAGGGCCAGCCATGACCAGTGATCCCGACCGCGACGAGGTCATCCTCGCGCTGCTGCCGCAAGTCGCGTTCGACGGCTGGACGATGAAATCCGTCCGCCAGGCGCTGGTCTCGCTCGGCCGCCACCCGGACGACGCCCCGCTGCTCTTCCCCGGCGGCACCGCGGAAATGATCGCAGCCTATTGTGAACTCGCCGATGAACGCATGACCGGCGGCGCCGAATTTGCGGGCCTGCGCGTGCCAGCGCGCGTAAAAGCGCTGATCGCTCGGCGTTTTGAGCAGAACCGGGAATACAAGGAGGCGATCCGCCGCGCCCTGGCCTGGCTGGCGCTGCCGGCGAACGCCCCGGTCGCGGTCAAAACCGTCGCCGCGACGGTGGACGCGATCTGGCACGCCGCCGGCGACACTTCGGCGGATTTTTCCTGGTACACCAAGCGCGGAATTCTGGCCGGCGTATATTCCAGCACCCTGCTCTACTGGCTGCGCGATGTCTCCGAGGACGACGAGGCGACCCTCGCATTTCTAGACCGCCGGCTGGAAAACGTCGGCCAGATCGGTAAGGCCCGCAAAACAATCGAGACGCGGCTGCAGGAGTTTGGCGACACGCTTCGGGGATTCGCGCCGAAATTCTAGCGGTGAAGAAAGCGGTCGCTTTTTTGAAAAAAAGCTCCGCAAAAAACTTTTATTTACNNTTTTCAAAAAAGCGACCTCTTCTTCTCAATCACAGGGCCAGCGGCCACATTAAGGGTGCCGCGGAAAGTGACGTTTTGGTGACGCGATCGGCATAAAAAAATGATGCGCGACCCGGGCAAATTCGGCTAGGGTTTTTAGAAATCTGGAAGGGAGCGTTTAATGCGGGATTTTGTAGTGCACAGCATTCCGGGCAGCCC
>PLFB01000175.1 GCA_003137135.1 Acetobacteraceae bacterium | reverse complement strand
GGCCACGCCGTACCGCTCGAAGAGCTCGAGCATGGCGGCGCGGGTTTCCGCCGTCAGCTCGGTTTTGGAGTAGTCGAGCAGGAGGTCGTCCAGGCTGGCGGAAAATTCCGAAAAACGGTTCGGGTTTGCGGCGAAAAGGTCGCGGATCTCGGGGATGCCGCGGTCGCGCCGGCGGACGGAGAGGTGGAGAAGGTCGTGTCTATCCATGGACGAAACTCCGGTGTTTTTTGAGGGCGGCGGCTTCCTGGGCGGCGCGGGTGATGGCGGGCCAGTCGGCGGCGGCGATGGTTTGGCGCGCGACCATCCAGGAGCCGCCGATGCAGACGACGTTGGCGAGCTTGAGGTATTTCGGCGCGGAGTCGAGCGTGATGCCGCCGGTGGGGCAGAAGGTGAGCTGGGGCAGCGGGGAGGCGATGGCGGACAGGTAGGCGGCGCCGCCGGCGGGTTCGGCGGGGAAGAATTTGGCGAAGCTATAACCGCGTTCGATGAGTTCCATGCCCTCCGACACCGTGGCGATGCCGGGGAGCGGGGCGATGCCGGCATCGGCGACGGCATCGAGGAGGGTTCTGGTGGCGCCGGGGGAGACGGCGAATTTGGCGCCGGCTTTGGCGGCGGCGACGTACTGCGCGGGTTGCAGAACCGTGCCGACGCCGACGATGGCGCCTTCGACTTGCCCCGCGATGGCGCGGATGGCGTCCAGGCCGGCGGGCGTGCGGAGCGTGATTTCGATAACGGGCAGGCCGCCGGCCACCAGCGCGCGGCCGAGGGGGACGGCGAGCGCCACGTCGTCGATGATGACCACCGGGATGACCGCGGCGGTGCGCAGGATGTCTTTCAGGCCGGCTTGCGGGCTCATGCGGCCACCTTGGCAAAAATGCTGGCGCCGGTGTCGGCGGTGCTGACGGCGGCGCGGAAGGCGGCGAACAGGTCGCGGCCGATGCCGGATTCGTAAGGGGACAAGTCTTCTTGCGCGGGCTGGCGGATGTCCCATTCGGCTTCATCGACCAGGGCGGTGAGGGTGCCGGCGACGCCATCGACGCGGACCAGGTCGCCGTCGCGGAGTTTGGCGATGGCGCCACCACCGGCAGCTTCGGGGGTGACGTGGATGGCGGCGGGGACCTTGCCACTGGCGCCGGACATGCGGCCGTCTGTTACTAATGCCACCCTAAATCCTTTGTCCTGCAGAACGCCGAGGGGGGGCATAAGGCGGTGCAGCTCAGGCATGCCGTTGGCTTTGGGGCCCTGGAAGCGGACGACCACCACGACGTCGCGGTTCAGCTCGCCGGCTTTGAAGGCGGCGTGGACCTGCTCCTGGTCCGTGAAAATGCGCGCGGGGGCTTCGATGATGTGGCGTTCCTTGGCGACCGCGGAAGTTTTGATGACGCCGCGGCCCAGATTGCCGTGCAAAAGTTTCAGACCGCCGGTGGGAGAAAAGGGGTTTTTGGCGGGGCGCAAGACAGTTTCGTCGCCGCTGGCTTCGGCCGCCGGCACCCACCGCACGCCGCCGTCGGCATCCAGCATGGGTTCGGTGGCGTAGGCTTCAAGGCCGGTGCCGGCGACGGTCTGCACATCCTCGTGCAGAAGGCCGGCGGAAAGCAGTTCGCGGATCAAAAAGCCCATGCCGCCGGCCGCGTGGAAATGGTTCACGTCGGCGCTGCCGTTGGGGTAGATTCGCGTGAGCTGCGGGGTGATGTCGGCGAGATCGGAAAGATCGTCCCAGGTCAGCAAAATGCCGGCGGCGGCGGCCATGGTGATGAGGTGGATGGTGTGGTTGGTGGAGCCGCCGGTGGCGTGCAGGCCGACAACCGCGTTGGTGAAGGCGCGCTCGTCCAGCATTTTGCCGAGCGGGGTGAACTCGTTGCCGGCGGCGGTGATTTGGCAGGCGCGGGTGGCGGCGGCGGCGGTGAGGGCGTCGCGGAGCGGGGTGTTGGGGTTGATGAAGGCGGCGCCGGGGAGGTGCAGGCCCATGATTTCCATCATCATCTGGTTGGTGTTGGCGGTGCCGTAGAAAGTGCAGGTGCCGGGGCCGTGATAGGATTTTGATTCGGCTTCCAGGAGGTCCTGGCGGGAGACTTTGCCTTCGGCGTAGAGCTGGCGGATGCGGTTTTTTTCGGAGTTGGGCAGGCCGCTGGTCATGGGGCCGCCGGGGATGAAGACCGCCGGAAGATGGCCGAAGGAGAGCGCGCCGGTGACCAGGCCGGGGACAATTTTGTCGCAGATGCCGAGATAGACGGCGGCGTCAAAAGTTTGGTGGCTGAGGGCGACGGCGGTGGCCAGCGCGATGACGTCGCGCGAGAATAGGCTGAGTTCCATACCGGTTTCGCCTTGGGTGACGCCGTCGCACATGGCGGGCACGCCGCCGGCGACCTGCGCCACGGCGCCGGCGGCGCGGGCAGCTTCGCGGATTTTGGCCGGAAAATTTTCGTAGGGCTGGTGGGCGGAGAGCATGTCGTTATAGGCGGTGACAATGCCGAGGCTGACGGCATTGCCGGCGAGCATGTCGGATTTTTCGGAGGGGCCGCAGGCGGCGAAGGCGTGGGCCTGGCCGGCGCAGCCGAGCTTTTTGCGGGACGGGCCTTTGGAGATGTAGTGCTCGACCTGGGCCAGGTATTTTTCGCGGGTCGGCTGGCTGCGGGCGGCGATGCGGGCGGTGATTTCGGTCATGCGGGATGTTGGCATCTCAGGGACTCCAAAAAATTTCGGGCGGCGGGGCGCGGCGGAGGATGGCGCGGATGGGCATGGTTTCGATCGGCCCGGGCTGCAGGGCGGTCTCGAATGTGTCGCGTTTGGCCTGGCCCTCGATATGGATGAACAAATGCTCCGCTTCCAGTAACACCGGGAGGGTGAGCGTGATGCGCGGGTCGATGGCCGCCTCGGCGCGCATGGTTTCGATGTTTTGGCCGAGGCTGGGGTGCAGGGCTTCGGCCAGGCGGTCGCCGCCAGGGAAAAACGAGGCGGTGTGGCCGTCCGTGCCCATGCCGAGGACGACGGCGGCAAACCGGTGGTTTAGGGCGGCGATGGCGGATTCGGTCTCGTGGCGGCCGGCTTCGGGCGTGACAGCGTCGTTGACGAGAGGGATGAATGAGGCGGCAGCGGCGAGGTTTTGCAGCAGGTGGGTTCTGACAAGCGCGGCGTTCGACCGCGGAGATGATTCTGGGACCCAACGGTCGTCAACGAGCGTGATGGTGACGGCGGGCCAGTCGAGATTTTTCGCTGCGAGGGCCTGGAAGAATTTTAACGGCGTGGTGCCGCCCGAAACCGCCAAGGCAGCGCTGCCGTCGCGCCGCAGCCGCGCCGCCAGCGTTTTATGCACCGCCGTCGCCAGGGCCTCGGCGAGGTCCGCCGAGCAGGAGAATTCGTGGATCATGAAGGGAAGACAGAAGTTACTTTTTTGAAAAAAAGTAACCAAAAAACTTTTGCTCCTGGAGGCGTGGGGACCGGGATTGCCTTTAATCGCCATTGAAAGTGGCGATTAAAGGCAATCCCGGACCCAGCGCCCCCAGGAGCAAAAGTTTTTTGCGCGCTTTTTTTCAAAAAAGCGCTTCTTTCTTCCTCCTTCATGTCCCACCGTCCAGCCACGTCCGGCCGTCGCGCTCGATCAGGGCGATGGCGGCGGAGGGGCCCCAGGTGCCGGCGGTGTAGGGTTTGGGGAGTTCGTTCGAGTTGGACCAGGCTTCGAGGATGGGCTCGATCCAGGTCCAGGCGGCCTCGACCTCGTCGCGCCGCATGAAGAGGGTCTGGTTGCCGCGGACGACGTCGAGCACCAGGCGTTCGTAGGCGTCCGGGTTGCGGACCTGGAAGGCGGTGGCGAAACTCATGTCGAGCGGGACGGAGCGCAGGCGCATCCCACCTGGCCCCGGGTCCTTGGTCATGAGCCAGAGTTTGACGCCTTCATGGGGTTGTAAGCGGATGACGAGGCGGTTGGCCTCGATCGGGCCGGCCGCTGGCTCGAAGACGGAATGCGGGACGGGGCGGAAGGCGATGACGATTTCGGAGACGCGCTCCGCCAGCCGCTTGCCGGTGCGCAAATAGAACGGCACGCCGGCCCAGCGCCAGTTGAGGATTTCGGCTTTGAGGGCGACAAAAGTTTCGGTGATGGAGGTGTCGGCGCCGAGTTCGTCCAGATAGCCGGGGACGGCGCCGCCGGCCGAGGCGCCGGCGCGGTACTGGCCGCGGACGACGCTGTGGGTCGAAAGCGCGTCGGCGATGGGCTTTAGCGCACGTAACACCTTCAGCTTTTCATCCCGCACCGCATCCGCGTCCAGTTGCGCGGGGGGTTCCATCGCGACCAGGCAGAGGAGCTGTAGGATATGGTTTTGCACCATGTCGCGCAGCGCGCCGGCGGTGTCGTAATAGCCGGCGCGGCCTTCGACGCCGAGTGATTCCGCGACGGTGATCTGCACGTGGTCAATATGGGCGGCGTTCCAGAGCGGTTCGAAAAGGCCGTTGGCGAAGCGCAGTGCCATGAGGTTTTGCACGGCTTCTTTGCCGAGATAGTGGTCGATGCGATACACGCGGTCTTCGGGGAAGACCGCGCCGATGGCGTCGTTGACGGCGTGGGCCGAGGCGAGGTTTTTGCCGATGGGTTTTTCCACCACGACGCGGGCGTTTTCGCCGGCGAGGCCGTGGCGGCCGAGGCGCTCGCAGAGCGGGCCGAAGAGCGCGGGGCCGGTGGCGAGGTAAAAAACGTTGATGCGGTTTTGGAAGGGGGCGAGTTTGGCGGCCAGCGCGTCCCAGCCGCCGTCGCTATCGGCGTCGGCGGAGAGGTAGCCGATGCGGGCCAAAAAACGTTCGACGTCCTGCTCGGTGCGCTCTTTGGCAGGGACGTATTCGAGGACGGCGTGGCGGGCGATGTCGATATAGGCGTCCTCGGTGAGCGGGCCGCGGGAGACGCCCAAAATATTGGCCTCGGCGGGGAGCTGGCCGGCGAGGTCGCGCTGGAAGAGGGCGGGCAGGAGTTTGCGGCGCGCCAGGTCGCCGGTCGCGCCGAAGACGACCAGGACGAACGGGGCGACGGGGATGACACGGCTGGTCAATGCGAACTCCTTGGTTTGGGATGCTATAGCAAGGATTTTTGGGGGGCGATGCCCCCTGCCCTGTTACGAGGCGCCGGGCGGGGACAGGGCAAAAATTTTGCCGAGATCGATGACGAATTTGACGCCGACGACGAAGGCGTTTGGGATGCTTTTGGTCCGGAACGGCTCGGCGGATTGGTCGGGGTCGATGATGTATTGCAGGTTGGGCATGATTTTGACGGCGGGCGTGACCGCGGCGTCGTAGTTGAGTTCCATCATGATTTCCTGGTGGGGAATGTGGCCGGTCGCACCTTCGGATTCGCGGGCCAGGGCGATGTTGTCGATGAACAGGTTGGAGAATTCCTGGTCGTTTACCATCAGGCCGACAGTGTCGTCGGGGCGGCCGGGGAAGGTGCCGGTCTGGACGGCGCCGAGTTCGTAGAATTGGTTTTCGTTCACGTTGCCGGTGAGTTTGGTCATGAAGACGCCGAAGACGGCGAGCCCGGTGGTGTTCAGATCTTGGGTGAAACGGAGGAAGAGGCCGGAGCGGTCGTGGTGGCGGGTATCGGGCTGGCCGGCGAGCAGGGCGTCCTGGCCTTGGACGTCGTTGAGGGGGTCGGAATATTCGCTGTCGTCGTACCAGCCGCCGATGGCGTAGAGGTTTTGCGCCGTGGTGTAGCCGAGTTCGGTGGGGACCACGACGCCGGTGTCGCCTTCGCCGGAGAAATTGTAGCCCAAAGCGGTTGAGGTTTTGTCCACGGGGCTGACCTCGTAAATGCCGGAATGAATGTAGGTGGTGGGGGTGAACAGGAAGCGGGCGTCGCCGCCCCACGACGAGGCGGGGAAGTAGGTAAAATTGCTGTCCTTGAAGATGAAGGTGGGATTGCCGCAGGCGGAGTTGGACTGGAAGTCGCAATACAGCGGCGAGTTCAGGAAGGCGATGTTGGCGACAGTGCGGCCGGCGGTGATGTCCAGGCGCCCGTTGAGCAAAAGTTGCTCCACGGTCAGCACAGCCAGGTGCGTGTTCTGCGTGCCATAAACTTCCTGGACGGAGGTGTTGTTGCCGATGTCGTCGGCGGCCAGGTTGCTGCCGTGGCGCTGCGTCATGGCGAAATGGATGGTGGTGCCGGTGAGGCCGGCGATCTTGGCCATGTCGAAGTCCGCGCCGAGATAGACCTGGCCGGCATAGTCGGCACCCTGGCGGATGCCGCCGGAGGGATTGGCCGCGGCCTCGCCTGTGTAGTTGAGTGTGATGGTAACGCCGTGGTTGTATAAATCCTGGCCGATGGTTTGGGCGTGGGCGGGCAAAGCAAGCAAGGTAAAGGAAGAAAGCAAGAAGTTCTTTTTTGAAAAAAAGAACCAAAAAACTTTTGTTAATTTGGACCGCGGCGGTGAAACGAACTGTGGCTCATTTACCAGGAGTTTTTTTGCTTCCCCGGACGGGGCGACTGTTTTTGCAAAAAAAGTAGATTCTTGCTTACTTACACTAAGCCCCATGGACTTTGACGCATCCACGTCATTGCGAGCTCTTGCGAAGCAATCCATCTTTCTCGCAACCGGCACAGAAGATGGATTGCTTCGCTCCGCTCGCAATGACGCGGATGCGTCAAAGCCAATGCTTCTTTGTCCTACCTGTGACATTTCCCTGCTAACCTTTCAGACTAAACCGCGGCTTCGACGAAATTTTTCTTAAGCACGCCCAGCATCGCGGTCGTAATGGCGGTGCCCGCCAGCAGCGCGATGACATAAAAACCCAGATGCGTGACGGCGTCGGGAATCGGCAGGACGAAGATGCCGCCATGAGGAACCTTCAGTTGCACGCCCGCCGCCATCGAGATGGCGCCGGCGACGGCCGAGCCGGCGACGGTGCAGGGGATGACGCGGAACGGATCGCGCGCGGCGTATGGAATGGCGCCCTCGGTGATGAAGGACAGGCCGAGCGCGCCGGTCGCGGTGCCTGATTCACGCTCCATTTCCGAAAAGCGGCGGGGGAAGATTTTCGTGGCGAGCGCGATGCCCAGCGGCGGCGTCATCCCGGCGGCCATCACGGCGGCCATGGGGGTATAAACCGAGGCGGAGAGCAGGCCGACGGAGAAGGCGTAGGCGGCCTTGTTGACCGGGCCGCCCATGTCGAAGGCCATCATGGCGCCGAGCAGCAGGCCGAGCAGGATGGCGGAGGAGCCCTGCATGGATTTGAGGAAGTTGGTCAGGAAAGCGAGAATTTCCGCGACCGGGGTGCCGACGACGTAAACCATCAGCAGGCCGGTCAGCAGCGTGCCAAGCAGGGGCAAGATCAGGACGGGTTTGAGGCCCTCCAGCGCGCGCGGCAGCTTGATGCTCTTGTTCAGAAACGAGGTGCCGTAGCCGGCGATGAAGCCGGCGGCGATGGCGCCCAAAAAGCCGGCGCCGAGCAGGTTGGCCAACAGGCCGCCGACCATGCCGGGGGCAAGGCCGGGGCGGTCCGCGATGGAATACGCGATGTAGCCGCCAAGGACAGGCACGAAGAGCGTGAACGCGCCTTTCGCGCCGATTTCGAACAGCGCGCCGGCGAATGTGTGGGCGTGGGATGGGTCGGTGGCGTAGATGCCGCCAAAGGCGAAGGCGAGCGCGATCAGCAGGCCGCCGGCGGTGACGAACGGGATCATGAAAGAGACGCCGGACATCAGGTGTTTGTAGGGGCCGGTTTTCAGCGCCGGTTCGGCGGCTTTCCCGTTGGCCGCGCCGCCCTGTTGTTTGGCCTCGGCGAAGGCTTTCGTGATGAGGTTTTTGGCATCGTTGATGGCCGGCTTGGTGCCGGACTGAAACACGCGCTTGCCGGCGAAGCGCGACAATTCGACCTGCTTGTCGGCGGCGATGAGGACGAGGTCGGCTTCGGCGATTTCAGTGGGTGTCAGCGCCGTTTGCGCGCCGACCGAGCCTTGCGTTTCGACGCGGATGCTGTGACCGAGGGCGGGCGCGGCCTGCTGCAATCCCTCGGCGGCCATGAAGGTGTGGGCGATGCCGGTGGGGCAGCTGGTGATGGCGACGATTTTTTTGGCCGTGGCTTCGGCCGTTGCCGTTTCGCCGATGGTGGCCCGTGCCAGCACTTCGCTGGCGTCCGTTAGAACATCCTCGACGCTGGCCATGATGGTTTTCATGCCGGCAAAACGTCTTTCGTCTGCTTTAGGCTGGCCCACCAGAAGCACGAGGCTGGCGCCGGAAATGTGGCTGGCGGCGAGCGGGCTGACGACGCCGCCATCGCCGTGGATCTCAACCTCGATGGATTTGCCGGCGGTTTTGGCGGCTTTGCGTAAAACTTCGGCGGCCAGCATGGCCGGGACGGTGGTTGGCCCGGCCATGACCGAGGCGATGATGTCGCTCATTTTTTGGGTTCCTCCAGGATGGTTATTTCAACGCTCGCGGCGAGTTCGTTGATGGTTTCGTGGGGCGGCAGGTTGGGGCCGGGGCACGAGAGTTTGCCGGCGGCGAAGGCGGTGGCCAGGCGGGCGGTTGTTTCGGCGTCAGCGTTGCCGGCCAAGGCGGCGATGAGGCCGGCGACCATCGCGTCGCCGGCGCCGACGGTGCTGGCGGCACGGATGGCGGGGAGTTTTGCGTGCAGGATGGTGTCGCCGATGAACAGGGCGCCCTCCGCGCCCATCGAGACGACGACCAAAGCGATGTTTTGGGCGCGCAGGGTTTTAGCGGCAGCGATGATGTCCGGCTGGGTGGGTAAAGACGCGCCAAAATATTCTTCCAGCTCGGCGCGGTTTGGCTTGATGCAGTAGGGCATGACATCGCCGCGCAGGGCGGCGGCCAGCGGCGCGCCGCTGGTGTCGAGAATGATGCGGGCGCCGGAGGGTTTTAGGTCGGCGATGGTGTTGGCGTAGAAATTTTCCGGGACGCCGGGCGGCAGGCTGCCGGCGAGCAGGAGGATGGCGGCCTCGCGCGCCAGGTCCTGCAACGCAGCGGCGAGGGTCTGCAGGTCTTCGGGTTCCGGCGCCAGGCCTGGGACGTTGATGTCCGTGGTGTCGCCGTCATGCACAAGTTTGATGTTGGTGCGGGTGGCGCCGGGGATGCGGAGCATGGCGTCCGCGATGGTCTTTTCGGCGCACAGGGCTTCGAAAATGCTTGCGTTTTCGGCGCCCAGAAAGCCGGTGATGGCGAGGTTCGGGTTGCCCCAGTCGGCCAGGCAACTGGCGACGTTGATGCCCTTGCCGCCGGCGTGGTGCGTGACGGTGTTCGCGCGATTCACTTGACCTGGCACCAGCGCGTCCAGCGTGATGGTCTCGTCGATGGCGGGGTTGAGGGTAACGGTGACGATTTTTCCGAGCATCACGCGGCCCCCGTGTCCAAGGCGCGGACTTTTTCCGCGGTGGCGCAGGCCAGCGCCCTGGTGGCGAGGGTTTTGAGCACGTTGAAGCTACTGGCACGAAGTCTGGCTTTGACGGCGGGGATGTCGCGCGGGGTCATGGAGAGTTCTTGCACGCCGAGGCCCGCCAAGAGTGCCGCGCCAAACGGGTCGCCGGCGAGGCCCCCGCACACGCCGACCCAGCGGTTTTTGGCCGCGGCACCCGCGACGGTCTGGGCAATGAGGCGCAGGACGGCGGGGTGCAAAGAATCGGCTTCGGCGGCCAGCTCGGGGTTTTGGCGGTCGATCGCCAGCGTGTACTGGGTGAGGTCGTTGGTGCCGATCGAGAAGAAGTCGCAATGTTCGGCCAGCGCGTCGGCCTGGATCGCGGCGGCGGGGACTTCGATCATGATGCCGATGGGCAGTTCCGGGCCGTTCACTTCAGCGCGGATGCGCTCGCAGGTCTCGCGCAACGCCAGGATTTCAGGCACCGAGGTGACCATCGGGAACATGATTTTGACGTCGCCACCCTGCGCGGCGGCCCGAAAAATGGCGCGGAGCTGAGGTTCCAGAAGATCGGGGCGGCGCAGCAAAAGGCGGGCGCCGCGGACGCCCAGAAAGGGGTTTTCCTCGGTGGGGAGTTTTAAGTGGGCGACTTGTTTGTCGCCGCCGATGTCGAGCGCGCGGATGATGAGGGGGCGCCCGGCGAGGGCGTCGATCATGCCGCGGTAAACGGCGTACTGCTCGTCTTCGGTCGGTGTTTCGCCGGCTTCGAGGAACAGAAATTCGGTGCGCATGAGGCCGACGGCTTCGGCGCCTTCGGTGAGCGCCAGCGGCACCTGGTCGGGGCGGTTGACGTTGGCCGCAATTTCGAGGCGGTGGCCGTCCGTGGTGGTGGCGGGCTCGGCTTTCTGGGCGGCGGCCTTTTCGCGTTTTTGCGCGAGGTCCGCGGCGTAGGCTTGCGCCGAGGCGGTGTCATCCGGCGAGGGGGAGAGATAGAGACGGCCGGTTTGGCCGTCGATGATGGCGGTGGTGCCGGGGGTGAGAGCGAGCAGGCCGGGGCCGGCGGCGACGATGGCGGGCAACCCAAGTGTGCGGGCCAGAATCGCGGTGTGGGAGGTGGGTCCGCCTTGCGCCATGGCGAGGCCGATGATGCGGGTCATGTCGAGCGCTGCGGTGTCGCTGGGGGAGAGATCGGCGGCGACCAGGATGCAAGGGGTTTCGGGCAGGTCGGCCATCGAGCCGGTGGTGAGTCCGGGCGCCAGCTTGGCGAGGACGCGGCGGCCGATGTCGCGCAAATCCGCCGCGCGGGCGGCGAGGACGGGGTTGCCAAGTGCTGTGAGTTTTTGCGCCATGCGCTCCACCGCCTCATGCCAGGACCAGGCGGGCCCATGGCCTTCGACCATCAGCTGGCAGGTGAGGGTGATCAGGTCGCTGTCATTGAGGAGCTCCGCCTGGGCCTTGAAAATGGCGGCGTCGGTGGCGCCGAGGCGTCTTGTGGTGTCGTCCACCACCGCTTTCATCTGGAGTTTGGTGGTGGTCAGGGCGTCTTCCAGACGCGCCCCGCCTTCGGTGAGGGTTTCGGGCTCATCGGGAACGACCAAGGCGTGCGCGGCGAGGATGTGCAGCGGGCCGATGGCGATGCCGGGGCTGGCTGGGATGGCGGTGATGGTCTCCGGCGTGCCGGGCGGGTTCCAGCCTTTCACCGGCACGGCGGCACGGGCCGCGGCTTTTTCGGCATCGGCTTTTTCCTGCGCGGTTAACGCCGTGATCCGGGATTTGAAGCGGGCCAGGGCGGCGGCGGCGTCTTCCCCCTCGGCGGAGATGGTCACGGTGTCGCCCGCCCGCAGGCCCAGCTGCAGCAGGGCGACCAGGTTGCGCGGGTCGGCGGCTTCGGCGCCGTGGCGCACTTTCAGGCTGACGCCGCCGGCGCGGGCGGCTTCCACCCAGAGGCTGGCGGGGCGGGCGTGCAGGCCGGCGGGATACGCGACGGTCCACTCGAATTTTTCGGCGTAATCGGCGGCCGGCGCGGCGGTGCTGATCGACACGTCCTGTGTCAGCGCGGCGACGATGTCGGCCGGATGCTTCGTTATGAACAGGGTGTCGAGGCGGCCAGAGTCCTGGATGAGCCGGGTGAGGCGCCGCAGGATGGTGATGTGGTTGTCGGATTTGGCGGCGATGGCGACGACGAGGTGCGCGGTCTGGCCGGGATTCCATTCGATCCCGGCCGGAATTTGCAGCACCGCGATGCCGTCGCGGCGGACCATCGACTTGTCCTCCACCATGCCGTGCGGGATGGCGACGCCGTGGCCCAAAAACGTGTTCGCGGCGGCTTCGCGGCGTTCCATGCTGGCGGCGAAATTTTGCTCCACGCAGCCGGCGGCGATCAGCAGTTGCGCAGCCTGGGCAATGGCCTCCTGCTTGGAGGCGGGGGCGGCGGCGAGGCGGATGAGCTCGCTTGTAAGCAAGGCGTCTTGCGGGATGGCTGACATTTGGTTGTTCCTCCGGGCTTTGTTGATATGAAAACGATTTCATAAGACTTGTCAAGCATTGTGTTGCAGGATGGCGTCAGATGGGATAAGTTTGTTAGATTTCCTTGCGTTTCCTGGCTTTTTGGTGCAGGTTTTTCTGAGAACGATTTCTGAAACGGCCAAAAAAATGACGGTCAGTATCAAAGATGTAGCGCGCGCCGCCGGCGTTTCACCCGCCACCGTCAGCCGCGCGCTCGGCACCGGCCCGGTCAGCCAGCAATTGCGCGACCAGGTGGCGGCGGCGGTGCGGGAAACCGGCTACCGGCCGAATCTCTCGGCGCGGCGGTTGCGCTCTCAGCACACGCAGACCATCGGGCTGATCGTGGCGGATATTTCCAACCCATTTTTCACCGCGGTGGCGCGCGCGGTGGAGGACGCGGCCTATCAAGCGGGATTGCGGGTGATCTTGTGCAACACCGACGAAAACCCGGAGCGCGAGGCGATGTACCTGAAGCTGATGGAAGAGGAGCGGGTGACCGGCGTCATCTTCGCGCCGACGCGCGTGACCGCCGAACGCATGAGCCGCCAGCCGGCGCCGTACCCGATGGTGCTGATCGACCGCGCACCGCAAGGCGGCGGGCGGGACGCCGTGGTGCTGGATAACGCGGCGGCGGCCGGGCTGCTGGTGGAGCATTTGGCGGCGCAGGGCTTTACGCGCATCGCCGGCCTGTTCGGCAATGCCAGCACCACCGGCATCGAGCGCCACGCCGGCTACCAAGCGGCGATGCGGCGGCTGGGCTTGCCACCGGCGGAAACATTCATCGCCCCCAGTATCGCCGCGGCGGCGGCGGAAATCGGCGGCTGGTTTGCAAGGGGCGAAACGCCGGAAGCGGTGATCGCCAGCAATGGGCTGCTGCTGCTGGGCATCGTGCGCGCCATGCGCGCGGCCGGCAAAACCACGCCGCAGGACCTGGCGGTGGCGGGGTTCGATAACGAAACCTGGACCGAACTGGTAGGTCCGGGACTCACCGTGATCGAGCAGCCCGTGGCGGAAATGGGCGCCAGCGCGATGCGTCTGTTGCTGGACCGCCTGGACGCGCCGGAGGCGGCGACGCGAAAGGTGGTGCTGAGCGGACGGTGCGTGGTGCGGGGGTCGACAGCAAGAAAGTAAGGCAAGAAGTTACTTTTTTGAAAAAAAGTAACCAAAAAACTTTTATTTCCCCCGG
>PLFB01000173.1:5931-6065 GCA_003137135.1 Acetobacteraceae bacterium | reverse complement strand
GCGTGTTCGAAAACATCGCCTTCTCGCTCCGCATCCGCCGCGCCAAGAACCCCGAAGTTGTCGCGCGGGTCCAGGAACTCTTAAAACTCATCCAGCTCGAATCCCTTGCCACCCGCTACCCCGCCCAGCTCTCC
>PLFB01000173.1:0-5906 GCA_003137135.1 Acetobacteraceae bacterium | reverse complement strand
ACCCACGACCAGGAGGAGGCGTTCGACCTCGCCGACCGCGTCGTCATCATGCACGGCGGCAAAATCTGCCAGATGGGCACGCCCATCGAAATCTACCAAACCCCCGCCAACGCCTTTGTCCACGAGTTTTTAGGCGAATCCAACAAACTCCCCGTGACCCTCACGAACGGCCAGGTCACCGCGGACGCCGGCTTCGTCATCGGCCACGCCGACGCCCCCGACGCCCCCATGACCGCCTACATCCGCCCCCACTACATCATCCCCACCCCTGACCCTGCCGGCCCCTGGCTAGTCACCCGCCTAACCGCGACCGGCGCCCAAGCCCGCATCTCTCTCACCAAAGACTCGGCAGTCCTGGAAGCCACCATGACCGCCGACGAACTAATTTCCTCCGGCCTAAAATCCGGCCAGACCGCCCAAGTCAAAATCACCGGCGGCATGCTATTCGACCCCGCCGGCGAAGGCCCCGTAAAACTAACCCCAAATGTGGCGCGGGGTGCCCTACCACACGCCTCCTCTCTGGTCTCATAACCAGCAAGGGTGGGGCGCCCTAACAACCCCAACTCGCTGGCATCATAACGGTCAATGTGCAGGGTGGGTTGCCCTTCCGCACGCCACCCTTGCGGTGCCGAGATCGCGGGATAAAGCACCCAAATGGCGGTTAAATGCAGGATGACCGCAGGAATCGCGCCGTCGGCGGAACATATCTGTTCACCATCGCCTTGTTCAAACCCGCATCCACATGTCAACATAACCTAAACTTGCGCCGCTATCCGCACACAAACAACCAAAACACGGTGAGAAACGACCATGAGAAACCACGCCAGCCCACTGCTCGCCGCACTCTCCCTCCTTAGTCTCGCCACCGCCCCCATCACCGCCAGCGCCCAAGCGGTCTCCACCTACCACAACGACACCTTGCGCACCGGCTGGAACAACGCCGAAGAAACCCTGACGGTCGCGACCGTCGGTGGCGGCACTTTCCGCCTCCAGGCCACCACCACGCTCGACAGCCAGGTTGACGCGCAGCCCCTCGTCATCCCGAACCAAACAATCTCAGGCCAAGGCACCCACACGGTCGTCTACGTCGCCACCGGCGGGGACACGCTCTACGCCATCGACGGCGTCACCGGCGCGATCCTCATAAGCCGCAATTTCGGCACCCCAATCCCCAGATCGGCCTTGCCCGGCGGCTGCAACAATAACGGCCCGGTGGTCGGCATCACCTCCACGCCGGTCGTCGACACCACTAAGTCCACGATGTACCTCATCGTTGACACCTACGAAAATAACCAGGCCGTCTTCCGCGTCCACGCCGTCAGCCTGGCCACCCTGCAGGACACCATCGCCCCCGTCATCATCGCCGCCTCCGCCAAACTCACCGACGGCACCACCTACACCTTCAACGCCAACGTCTCCCGCCAGCGCGCCGCCCTGCTGCTCTCAGGCGGCAATCTCTATGCCGGCTTTTCCAGCTATTGCGACCAGGCGGCCAGCACCACGCGCGGCTGGCTGCTCGGCTGGCAAACCTCCAACCTGGCGCCGATCGGGTCTAACCAGCTCCAGGACTCAGTCCCAACCTACCAAAGCAGCTTCTTCCTCAACGCCATCTGGATGTCCGGCTTCGGCCCCGCCACCGCCTCCGCCAACAACAGCATCTACGTCGTCACCAGCAATTCCGATCAAAACACCTATGGCGCCTCCGATCGCGACGAGAGCGTGCTAAAAGTCTCGCCGACTCTGACCACCACGGAAAGCTTTTTCACCGATTCCAACCGCGCCTACCTCGACGCCCATGACGAAGACCTCGGCTCCGGCGGCGCAATGCTGCCGCCAAACCAGCCTGGCAAAAACCCAAAACTGCTGTTCGCCGCCGGCAAGGCCGGCACGATGTACATGTTCGACAGATCAGCTACCGCGGGCGTCGGCCTTCTGGCCAGGTACGCGATCGGCGGCTGCTGGTGCGGCCCGTCCTACTTCACCGGGCAGGACGGCGTGGGCCGGGTGGTCACGAGCGGCGGCTCGAACGTGATCGTCTGGAAGCTCAACACCTCCCCCACCGCCGCCGCCACACTCACGCAGCTATCCTCCACCGCCATCAAAACCGGCCAGGACCCAGGCTTTTTCACCAGCATTTCGTCCAATGGCACCACCGCCGGCACCGCCGTGATCTGGGCCGTCGGGCGCGCCACCTCGGTGCCAGGCACGATGCCGCTCTACGCGATCGATCCGGCCACCGGTAGAATCATCTACACAGCTACAGCCGGCAACTGGAATTCCGGCAACTCCAACGCAAACACCGTGCCCACCGTCGCCGGCGGCCACGTCTACGTCGCCACCTACCAGGAACTCGCCATTTTCGGGCTAGGCACGCCGGCCATTAGCATCGTCCAAAACCCTTTCTCAGCCCTCGCCCGCCGCCAATCCGCACCCCCTGGATTCGAGCTGCAAACCGATCAACACGCCATCTGGGGCACAATCCAAAACGTGACCCAGGATGAACTGGTCCTAAAAACCCGCGCCGGCGCCCTCGTCCACGTGGACCTCACCCAAGCCCTCCAATCCGGCAACGTAGCCGCCCCCGTCCCCGGCGAGGCGGCTGTCGCCATCGGCAGATTCGCCGGTGGTGGCATCCTCATCGCCAGCCACGTCGAACACGCCAAACCAGAATCCTCACTCTGGCCGCAAGACCAATAGCCGCAAGACCAATAACCCCAATCCCCCTCACGACGGTTCCCCGCCCCCCGAAAGCGTACAAGGGTGGGGTGCGCTTCCGCACCCCACCACACAAGCGTCCTACCCTTCCAAAAACTCCGCCACCGCCGACATGCTCCCCTCATCCATCAGCGCCGGCGCGTGCCCCGCGTCCCGCACCACCAGCGTCTCAGACCCCTCCTCCTGCATCCGCGCAAACGTCTCCGGCAGCAAAAGGTCACTGCTCTCCCCCCGCACTGTCAGCACCGGCACGTTAATCAGCTCCCACACCGCCCACATATCCACCGCCTGCGGCTCATTATCCCGGATCGGCTCAATAATCTTCGGGTCATAATGCAGCGCGAACGCCCCGCCATGCTCCACATCCAGCACATTCCGCGCCGAAAACTTTGCCA
Source organism: Acetobacteraceae bacterium (assembly GCA_003137135.1). Classification (GTDB taxonomy): domain Bacteria; phylum Pseudomonadota; class Alphaproteobacteria; order Acetobacterales; family Acetobacteraceae; genus Acidocella. Next base: position 2,796 of record PLFB01000173.1, on the reverse strand, counting down.
AATGATACCACTGCGCATCCGTCAACCGCCCGAACGGCGCGTGCACGTTCCGCAAATGCGCCTCGAGCGCCCGCATCGACTCAAACCGCGGCGGCGCCCCCATCATGTAATCCCGAATCCGCCGCAGCGCCGCCTCCGGAATAAACGGCCCGATGTCATTCAGCACCATCCGCGTCACCGGCGTATGCCCGGCGGCGGCCACCATCATCCCGCAAATCCCCCCCAAACTCGTCCCCACCCACATCACCGGCTTGTTGATCGCCGCCAAAAGATGTCCCAGCGCCACCACATACGAAGCCGGCTGGTACAGCTTCCCGTCCGGCAGCCACTCCGAAAGCCCCCGCCCCGGCAAATCCGGGCAAATCACATGAAATTTCTCCGCCAAAAACGCCGCCAGCGGATCAAAATCCCGCCCATTGCGCGTCAGCCCGTGCACGCAAACCACCGCCGGCGCCGCCGGATTGCCAAACTCCACATAAGCCATGCGATAAAACGACGTGCCCAACAGATACGGAACCGAATTTTTTCGCGCCATGCAAACCTAGTCCTAAAAAAGAAACAAAAAACCTCAGCGCCGCTTCGCGCGGGCCACACACGCTGGGAGCATTGAGAATCATCCTCTACAAGCTAAACGATGCCGCTGCCCGAAACAACGCCCGCCCGCCTCGCCGCCTACACCGTCGCCGCCGGCCTCACCCTCAACGCCGCCATCGCGCTGACCGCCCTCATCACCCACCCCCACATCAACTCGGATTTTTTGGCCTTCTGGTCCTTCCCCCGCTTCGCCGCCGCCAACCCGGTCGCCGACATCTACAACGCCCAAAAACTCCAAGCCTTCCAGCAAACCCTCTACCCCGGCTTCCACAGTTTTTACCCCTACCTCTACCCGCCCACCCTCCTGCTGGTCACCTGGTGGCTAAAAATCTTCTCCTTCCGCGCCGCGCAAATCATCTGGACCGTCGCCGGTCTCGCCGCCTTCCTCGCCAGCGCCAAAACCTTTTTCCCCCAAAAATGGTCCCCCATCCTCGCCATGCTCGCGGGCCCTGCCGCTCTCATCACCGGCGCCACCGGCGAAACCGCCTTCTTCACCTCCGCCCTCCTCCTCGCCGGCTTCGGAAACCTGCCAAAACGCAAAATCCTCGCCGGCATCCTCTTCGGCCTGCTCACCCTCAAACCCCAGCTTGGCGTCCTCATCCCCTTCGCCCTGGTCGCCCGCGGCGAATGGCGCACCATCACCGCCGCCGCGCTCACCGCCGCCGCCCTCATCGCCGCCTCCTGCCTCGCCTTCCCCGGACAACTCTGGCTGGTCTGGGCCCACACCCTGCCCGCCTACCAATCCGCCTACTTCGCCGCCGTAAAAAGCCTGAATCTCAACATCATCGTCACCCCCGCCGCCAACCTGATTGTGCTCGGCGCCACCCCCTCCATCGCCTGGCTCGTCCAGACCGCCTTCACCCTCGCGATCGCCGTCACCACCCTCGTCACCTTCCGCCGCGCCAGAAACCCAAAACTCGCCATCGCCGCCCTTTTCACTGGCGCCTTCCTCGCCGTCCCCCACGCCTACGCCTACGACACCATCACCCTCACCGCCGCCCTGGCCCTGATCTTCGAACAAATCCCCTTCACCTGGCCCGCCACCCTCGCCGCCGGAGTCATTTATTTAGCCCCATTTTTACTTCTTACCCCCGAATCTCACTACTTTCTTTACGCCTTCCCTCTATCCATCATGTATATCGTCATCATTCGCCTTGCCTTCGACCCATCACCTCGCGAAACTGTCCGGGCCTCCCCAACCGCCGACTCGTATGAAAGAATTCATTGACCTGACCGCCAAAGCCCGGAAAACTGCCATCCATGAGCTATAAGCCCGCCCGCCGTCCGCATTTCTTCTACACCACCGCCCCCCTGCCCTGCCCGTACCTTCCGGGCCGCACGGAGCGTAAAGTCGTCACCGAACTCGCCGGCGTCACCGCCGAATCCCTGCACGACCGGCTTTCCCGCGGCGGCTTTCGGCGCAGCCACAACATCGCCTACGCCCCCGTCTGCCCGTCCTGCAACGCCTGCGTCCCCATCCGCATCCGCGCCCGCGAATTCGTCCCCAATCGCACCCAAAAACGCATCGCCAAACTCAACGCGGACCTTACCATCGCCGAAATGCCGCCGCGCGCCACCGCCGAGCAATACCAGCTCTTCCAGCGCTACCAGCAGGCCCGCCACGGCGACGGCGACATGGCCACCATGAGCTTTTACGACTACCGCGCGATGGTCGAAGACACCCCCATCGAAACCTCCATCGTCGAATTCCGCGACCGCCAGGAACGCCTGCTCGGCGCCTGCCTCACGGACCGCCTGGGCGACGGCCTGTCCGCCGTGTACAGCTTCTTCTCCCCGGATTCAGACGAACGCTCGCTCGGCACGCAAGCCATCCTCTGGCTCATCGCCCGCGCCACGGAACTGGAGCTGCCGCACGTCTATCTCGGCTACTGGGTCCAGGAATCCCGCAAGATGGCCTACAAAGCCAAATTCCGCCCCAGCGAGATTCTGCGCGCCGGCCAGTGGCGCCCCCTCGACGACGCCACGCCCCTTTCGCTCGCCGCGCAATTCGCGCTCACCCCCTGATGTTTGCGGAAAATCCCCACGCTTGCTACAGCCTGCCGCATCGTCGGAGCGTAGCGCAGCCTGGTAGCGCATCAGTCTGGGGGACTGGGGGTCGTGGGTTCGAATCCCGCCGCTCCGACCATTAAGAAAGCAGTTCTTTTTTGAAAAAAAGAACCAAAAAACTTTTGCGAGCTGGGG
>PLFB01000052.1 GCA_003137135.1 Acetobacteraceae bacterium | reverse complement strand
GTGCGCAGCGCCAGGGCGGCGCCGGGGTGAAAAGTCAGGTGGCCGGGCATCGCGAGCAGCGGGGCCGGGGACGTGGCGGCAGCGGGGATGAGGGCAGCCAGGGCGGCGCGGTTGCGCATCGCGGCCAAGGTCAGGGCGTTGACCAAAGAGTCCGGCAGGGTTTTGGCGCCGATGGAAAAATTCGGCGTGCCGATGCTGGCGATGGCGACACCCTGGCCCGGAAACGTGTTTTGCTGGATCGGCATGGGCGTCATGCCGGGCGCGGCGCGCAATACCTGTAAAATCTCATCCGGCGTGAAACCGATGAGGCTGAAATTGGTTTTCAACGCCGCCGCGGCGATGGCCGGGGTGGGGGGGGCGGAGATGAAGGCGCAGGCGTCCAGCGCGCCGGCCAGCATGTCGCGGACCTGGGAGGAAAAATCGCCGGTGACGAAGCGGGTGGGAAACACGCCGACGGAGGCGAAAATGCGCTGCACGTCCGTCGCGCCGCTGCCGCCGTCTGGGCCGATGCCGATCGTGCGGCCGGCGAGGTCGCGGATCGCGCTGATTTTGGTTTTTTGCGGGGAGACGATTTGCAGGATCGAGGGGAACATCGGGAACAGGGCCCGAAAATTCTCGAATTTGACCCCGCAGGTCCATTGGCCGGTGCCGGTGCGGGCCTGATCGGCGACCGTGACGGTGGTCATGCCGAGTTGGACCGCACCTTGCTCGATAAGGAGGATGTCCGAGGCGGCGCCGCCGCTGGCGCGGTAGGCGATGGAAATGGCGAGCATTTCTTCCGCCAGGCGGCCCCAGGCGGGGCCATAGACGTCATACGCGCCGCCGGGCCGGCCGGTCGCCATCATCAGGGCGCTCGGCCAGGCGCCGGAGGTTTGCGCCCAGGCGGTAGCAGGCACGGCGAGTGCGCCGGCCAGCATGGTGCGTCTCGAAAATTTCAACCCCACGCTCCGGAGAAAAACATTATTTTATGTGCGGCGCAGTTGTGGGCGGAATTGTGGCGGAGTCAAGAAGAGCAGCAAGCGGTCGCTTTTTTGAAAAAAATGCCCGGGCGGGCCGCCTCCGCAAAAAACTTCTATTCCCCGGGCCGTTGAGGGCCACGGTATGGCCGCGCAAAGGCCGGGGGAATCAAAAGTTTTTTGCGGAGCTTTTTTTCAAAAAAGCGACCGCTTGCCGCGCGTCAAACGAGCGTTCGGCACCGCTCCAGGGCGGCGATCAGGGCGGTGCGTACGCCTGGTTCCAGGGCGGAATGCCCGGCGTCCGGCACCAGCGTGAGGCGCGCCATCGGCCAGGCGGCGGCCAGGTCGAAGGCGGACTGGGCCGGACAAATCATGTCGTAGCGCCCCTGCACGATCTCGCCGGGAATGGTGCGCATCGCGGCCATATTCGCCAGCAGGCCGCCCGGCGGGAGAAACAGACGGTTGGCGAAATAGTGCGCCTCGATGCGGGCCAGGCCGATGGCGGCGCGGTCCTGCGCGAAGGCGGAAACCGCCTCGAAGCTTGGCAGGAGGGTGGAGCAGGAACCCTCATAGATCGACCAGGTGCGGGCGGCGGGACCGTGGATTTCGGGGTTCGGGTCGGTGAGCCGGCGCAGATAGTTTTTCAGCAGGTCGCGCCGCTCGTGCTCAGGCAGGAACTGGCTGAAGGCGGCGTGCGCGTCCGGGAAGACCCGGGCCAGGCCATACAGGAACCACTCCACCTCCGCCGGGCGGCCCAAAAAGATGCCGCGCAGCACGGCGCCGAGCACGGCCTCCGGGTGCGCCTGGGCGTAGGCCAGCGCCAGCGTGCTGCCCCAGGAGCCGCCGAACAGCAAAAACCGGTCGATGGCCAAGAATTTCCGCAGCGTCTCGATGTCCTGCACCAGATGCGCGGTGGTATTGGCGGCGAGCGACCCCAAGGGCTTCGAGCGGCCGGCGCCGCGCTGGTCAAAAATGACGACGCGCCAGATGTTGGGGTCGAAAAACCGGCGATGCACCGCGCCCGCGCCGGCGCCGGGGCCGCCATGCAGAAACAAAACCGGCTTGCCGCGCGGGTTGCCAACCTGCTCCCAGTACATGACGTGGTCGTCGGACAGCGGCAGATAGCCGGTTTCAAACGGCCCGATTTCCGGAAACAGGTCACCGCGGGGCATGTGTTAACCCGCGCAAGTAAGAAAGCAGCGCTTTTTAAAAAAAGGCTCCCCGCCTAGGGCGCGCAACAACTTTTTGCTCCGCTTCGCGCCTTGGCCCGAAACCTCGCCCCAAGGCGCGAAGCGGACCAAAAGTTTTTTGGTTCTTTTTTTCAAAAAAGAACTGCTTGCTTGCTTCATGCCGGCGCCCCGACCGTCGCGCGGACGTAGCTGATGACGCGGGCGGCTTGCGCGTCGGTGAGGTCGGGGTGGATCGGCAGGGCCAGAATGCGGCTAGAAATGTCTTCGGAGACGGGGAGGGGGGTGCCGTCGTGGTGTTGGGTGTAGGCGGGCTGGTGGTGCAGCGGGCGGGGGTAGTAGATGGCGTTGCCGATGCCGGCGGATTTGAAGGCGTATTGCGCGCGGTGGCGCTGCGCTTCGGTTTCGAACAGGATGGCATAGACGGCCCAGGCGCTGACGGAATTTGCTACGCGCGCGGGGGTTTGGACAAGGTTTTTCAGGCCTTCGTCGTAGAGTTTGGCGAGCTGTTCGCGGCGGGCGAGTTCGGCTTCGAAAATCTCCAGTTTGGCGAGCAGGATGGCGGCCTGCAGGGTGTCGAGCCGGCCGTTCATGCCGATGCGCAGCACTTCGTAGCGGGTGGCGCCTTCGCCGTGGGTGCGCAGTGAGCGGTAGAGCGCGGCGCGTTCGTCGTCATCGGTGAACAGCGCGCCGCCGTCGCCATAGGCGCCAAGGGGTTTGCTGGGAAAGAAGCTGGTGGCGGCGGCGTGGGCGAAGGTGCCGAGGCGGCGGTTGTTGAGGGACGCGCCAAAACTTTGGGCAAAGTCGTCAAGAGTGAATATTTGCTCCCGCTCGGCGATTTTTGTGATTTCGGGCCAGTTGGCGGGTTGGCCAAAGAGGTCAACGCCGATGATGGCGCGAGGCATCAGTTTGCCGGCGGCTTTGACTTGGGCGATGCGGCATTTGAGGTGTTCCGGGTCGATTTGAAACGTGTCTGGATCGACATCGACGAAGATGGGGGTGGCGCGCAGGACCAGAATGACTTCCGCGGTGGCGGTGTAGGTGAAGGCGGGGAGGAAGACGGCGTCGCCGGGGCCGATGTTTTCGGCCATCAGGGCGATCTGCAGCGCGTCGGTGCCGGAGCTGACGGTGACGCAGTGTTTGGCGCCGGTGAAATTTTGCAGGGCGGTTTCGAGCTCGGCGACTTCGGGGCCCAGAATGTACTGGCCGTGGGCGAGCACATTGTCGATGCGCCGGCGCAGGTCGGGGATGCGGGCCTGCTGGGCCTTTAGGTCCAGAAAGGGGATGGGCGCGAAGGCGGGTGCGTTCATGACCGGGAGATTATCTTGCTGTTTGTGAAACGGCGAGGGGGTTTGGCGCCGTGCCGGTGGGATTGTGGGAAAATTCCGGCACCAGATCGGCGAGAATTTTGAGTGCGCCGGAGGTGTCGTCGGCATGCGCGGCGAGGCTGAGGTTTTGCAGCGCCGCGCGGATGGTGGTGAGGTCGGCCAGGCGGGGCGTCGCCATCAGCAGGCCGGGATAAGGTGTGGGGACGGGCTGTTCGGCGCCGTGGAAAAGCTCTTCGAACAGCTTTTCGCCGGGGCGCAGGCCGGTGAAGCGGATGGCGATGTCGGTATCCGGACGCAAGCCGGCCAGGCGGATCATCTGGCGGGCAAGATCGACGATTTTGACGGGCTCGCCCATGTCGAGCACGAAGATGCCGCCGTCCGGCGGGGAAGTGGGACCGGTGCCGGCGACCGAGGCCTGCAGCACCAGGCCGACGGCTTCGCGCACGGTCATGAAATAGCGCTGCATGTCCGGATGGGTGACGGTGAGCGGGCCGCCGGCGGCGAGCTGGCGGCGGAACAATGGCACGACAGAGCCGGTGGAGCCCAAAACGTTGCCGAAGCGGACGGTGACGCAACGCATGCCGCCGGCGCGGCGGGCGGCGACGTCGAGCGCCTGGGCGTACATCTCCGCCAGGCGTTTCGAGGCGCCCATGACAGAGCTGGGGTTGACGGCCTTGTCCGTGGAGATGAGCACCATGGCCTGCGCGCCGGATTTTTGAGCGGCGTCGGCGACGGATTGGGTGCCGAGGACGTTGGTGCGCAGGCCCTCCAGCGGGTTGTTCTCGACGATCGGGACGTGCTTGAGGGCGGCGGCGTGGAAGACGATTTCCGGCCGGAAACCTGCGCAAATGCCGGCGATGCGGGCGGTGTCGCGCACATCGGCGATGATCGCCTGCCGTGGGCAGGCGGGATGCGATTCCTGGAGTTCGAGGTCGATCTGCCAGAGCGCGTATTCACCGTTGTCGAGCAGCAGAAGTTCGGACGGGGCGAAGCCGGCGACCTGGCGGGCGAGTTCCGAGCCGATGCTGCCACCGGCGCCGGTGATCATCACGCGGCGGCGCTGGATCAGGCGGGCCATGCCTTCGCGGTCCAGAGTCACCTGGCGACGGTTGAGCAGGTCCTCGATGGCGATGGGCTGCAGCTGGATTTTCTCCGCCTCCGCCGGCGAGAGCGCGGTGAGGCTGGGGGCGCGCAAGGTCCGCACGCCGTGGGATTCGGCGGCGGCGAGCAGGCGGGCGATGGTGGTTTTGCCGACGCCGGGCGGGCCCCAGAGGATGAGCGAGGCAAGCGAGCCTCGGGCGAGCATGCGGGTCAGGGCGCCGTCGGAACCGAGCAGATGGTCCTGACCGACGACTTCGGCGAGCGTGGCGGGGCGCAGCCGGTCCGCGAGGGGACGGTTGGCGTCTGGGACGGGTGGCGCCGCCGGTTCGGGGGCGCCGAACAGGTCATCGGGTTCGGGCACGCGCGGAGTATAGGCGTGTTGGGGGTTCGAGGCGACGGGGTGGCGGCGCCCGGCCTCAGACCTCCGGCGGTTCGCCCTGGATCGGGACTTTGCCGAAACCAATGATCAGTTCGGTGACCTCGGCGATGGCGCGTTCGGCGGCGTCGGCGTCGGGTCCTTTGGCGACCAGGGCGACGCCGCTGCCGCTGGCGCGGTAGAACGGGTAGCTGCCGAGATCGAGGTCGGGGTAGCGCTGCTGCACCGCGCCGAGGCCCTCGGCGATGAGGCCTTCGGGAAGGCCGACCACGTGGACGGCGCGCATTTCAATCTTGGCGCCGCCTTCGAGGCGGGGTGCGAGCCACTCGAACATCGACTGCATGACGCGGGGGACGCCGGCCATGACGTAAACGTTCTCCATCTGGAAGCCGGGCGCGACGCTGATGGAATTCTCGATCAGGGCGGCGCCGCGGGGCATGGTAGCCATGCGCTGGCGGGCGGCGTTGAAGTCGCCGGGCTTGTAGCTGGCTTCCATGCGCGGCCAGGCGACGGGATGCTTCTCCCACGGGACGCCGAAAGCGGCGGCGATGCATTCGCTGGTGAT
>PLFB01000099.1 GCA_003137135.1 Acetobacteraceae bacterium | reverse complement strand
CTGGTGGCGCCGATGATTCCGCACGTGGCGGAGGAAGTGAATGCGAAACTGGACTCTGGGGCAAAGCTGGTGGCGCTGCAGCCCTGGCCGGAGGCGGATGAGGCGCTGTTGGTGCGCGAAGAAGTGACGATCGGTGTGCAGGTGAACGGCAAGCTGCGGGGCACGATTACGGTGCCGGCCGGGGCGGAGGCGGACCTGGCTTTGCCGGTTGCCAGAGACGCGGTACAAGCGGCCTTAGCCGGGTTGACCGTGGTGAAGGAAATCTTTGTGCCGGATAGGATCGTGAACTTTGTCGCCAAAGCATAGTTTTTGCGCCGTCGCGGGGCTGTTGGCGCTTTCGGGGTGCGGATTTACGCCGCTTTACGGGGATTCCGGGGACGCTACGCCGGTGGCGGCGCAGTTGGAACAGGTGCGGGTGGAAAACATTCCGGAGCGGGCGGGGCAGATGCTGCGCGATACGCTGCAGGACGATATGCAGCGCCAGGGCGCGCCCGTGACGCAGCTCTACGCGCTGAATGTGAGCTATAATGTCGCCGCGGAGGGAATCGGGATCCAGCCGGATACGTCCTCCACCCGGGTGCGGTACGTCGCGTCGGCGAGCTGGTCGCTGGCGCCGATCGGGCAGCCGGATACGCCGGTGGCGCAGGGCCAGGCGATCAGCGAGGATGCGGAGAATACGGTGGATAACCAGTATTTTGCCTCGGAGCTGGAGACCGGAACGATCAATCAGCAATTGGCGGATGAATTGGCGGCGCAGATCACGGACCAGGTGGCGGTGTTTTTCAAGAACCATCCGCAGGGGTGAAACCGCCGGGAATGCGTCGCGGCCGGAAAGCATGACGTGGGGAGGCTGCAGGCGTGAAGCTGGAGGCGGGGCGGGTTGAGGCGTTTCTGAAAGATCCCAAAGGCGCCAAAGTCGTTTTGGTCTATGGGCCGGATGCGGGGTTGGTCGCGGAGCGGGCGGTCAGGCTGGTGCGGGCGGTGGCGGGGGGTACCGATGACGCGTTCCGGTATGCGGAAATTTCCGATCCGGGACGGCTGCTGGAGGAGGCGACCGCGGCCTCGCTGATGGGCGGCCGCAGGGCGGTGCGGCTGCGCGACGCGGGCGAAAGCGCGGTCAAGGCGGTCGAACGGTTTTTGGACGAAAAATCCGATACGTTGGTGGTGCTGGAGGCGGGGGACCTGACCGGGAAATCGAAATTGCGGGCGCTGGCGGAAAAACATTCTTCGGCCGTGGCGGTGGCTTGCTATGCGGTGGACGCGCAAAAACTGCCGCTTGTGGTGACGGAACGGCTGCGGGCGGCGGGCGTGACGATCGAGCCCGAAGCGGCGGCGTGGGTGGCGGCGCATATCGGCGGCGAGGACGGCACGATCCGGCAGGCTGTGGAGCTGCTGGCGCTGTACGCGGGGGCGGAGAGAAAACTGGCGCTGCACGATGTGAGCGCGGCGCTGGCGGATGGCGGGGAAGGCTCGATCCAGGACGCGGTGGATGCGGCGCTGACGGGGGATGCGGCGGGTGTGGATCGGGCGATCTCGCTCTCCTACGAGGCAGGCGTCTCGCCGGTGGCGCTGGTGCGCATGTTTTTGGCGGAGGTGATGAAACTGCGGGTGATCGCGGACGCCGCGCGGGGCGGCAGCGTGGCGGAGGCGATGAGCGCGGCCAGGCCGCCGGTGTTCTACAAGCGCCAGCCGGTGGTGACGAAAATGCTGGCCCTGTGGTCCGTGCCGGCGCTGACGGAAACAATCCGGGCAGGGCTGGCGGCGGAAGTGGCGTGCAAATCGACGCATGTGCCGGATACGGCGTATTGCCGGCAGATGTTTTTGGGGGTGGCCAGCCGAGCAAGGAATGCAGGGAGAAAGTAAGCAGCGCTTTTTAAAAAAAGCGCGCAAAAACTTNNTTGCGAGCTGGGGGCGTTGGGTCCGGGATTGCCGTTAATCGCCACCAAAGGTGGCGATTAACGGCAATCCCGGACCCAACGCCCCCAGCTCGCAAAAGTTTTTTGGTTCGCGGCCTGCTTGGCTTTTTTTCAAAAAAGAACTTCTTGCCTTTTCCCTGTTCGCTTCGTTGCCTTTTCGTGTTAGTCTTGTCGTATGGAGCTTTTGGCGGAGCTTTCGGGGGAGCGCGGGGCGCTTTGGGGGCGGCTGCGGGGGCATTCGTTTGAAGAGGGGCAGGGCTTAAGTTTTGTGCAGCGGCTGGCGCGGGAGCGGGGGTGGTCGCTGGGGTTTGCGCGCGGGGCGGTGGAGGAATACCGGAAATTCTGTTTTTTGGCGGTGACGGGCGGCGAGGCCTGCACGCCGAGCGTGGAGGTGGATGAGGTGTGGCACCTGCACCTGATCTATTCGCGGGATTATTGGGATATTTGGTGCGGGCAGGTGCTGCGGACGGCGCTGCATCATGATCCGACGCCGGGGGGCCAGGCGGCGCGGCAAAGATATTTTGCGCAATATGCCCGTACTCTGCTGGCCTATGAGCTGGTGTTCGGGCCGCCGCCGGCGGCGTACTGGCCGGCTTCGCATGTACGGTTTGGCCGGGGCGGGGGTTGGTGGAGGCGATGGGGATGGCGGGGATGAATCCGTTGAACTGGACGGCGGCGCCGTTTTTGACGCTGTATGGTGGGCTGGCAGTGGTGTTGCTGGCGGCGCTGTTTTGGGGGCGAGGCCGGGTGGGGTCCGGCCCGGGTGGGCGGGGCCGGCGCGGAGACGTTGACGGGCTGAACCCGGTGCAACTGGCGTATCTGGCTGGCGGGCGGACGCGGGCGGTGGATACCGTGCTGGTGGGGCTGTTTGAGCTGGGGGTGCTGCGGGTTGACGAGACCGGCAAAAAATACCTGGCCGGCGCGATCGGCCGCGTGCCGGGGTGGCTGGCGGGGTTTGAGCCGATCGTGCCGGGCCCGGTGGCCCGCGCCAGGCTGCACAAAACGCTGCGGCAAAGCATGACGCCGATGCTGGACGGGTTGGCCGCGCGCGGCCTGGTGCCGGGGCCGGATGGCGTGCTGAATTACTATGGCGCGGGCGTGCTGGGCCTGGCGCTGCTGGCCGGGTTTGGGGTCTGGAAGATCGATGTCGGGTCGGCGCGCGGGCATCCGGTGGGGATACTGACCGTGATGGTAATCGCGACGCTGATTTTGGGCTGCGTGGCGATGTTCGCGGGACCGGTGCGGACGCCGGCGGGGAGCGCGGCGCTGCGGCTTGTGCGCGCGGAGAAGGCGCGGGCAATGCGGGCGCCGGTGGGCGATGAGGTGATGCTGGCGTTCGCGCTGGCCGGCGCCGCGGTGCTGGCGGGCCGGCCTTATCAGCCGTTTTTCGCCTCGTCGGGCAGCGGCGGGGATGGCGCCGGGAGTGCCGGCGGCGATGGCGGCGGTGGGTGCGGCGGCGGCTGCGGCGGATGCAGCGATTGATCGTTGGGATTTTTCGCTGTGCCGAAGGTTTAGGAACGGCTTTGCGTGCCCGCGCAGCAAAGCCGGAAACCATTACGTTTTTTAAAACATTTTCTTGATTCGGGGAAACATTGCGTTAAATTTAGGAATCCGGGGCATTCACGCTTAATACCTAAGCCTGCATTCATTTGTGCCGCGCGGTGGGCGTGGCGCGTAGGGAGATTTTAGATGCGGCTTGGTGATCTGCTGGTATCGGCCAAAATAGTCAGCCAGGCTGACGTGGACCGGGCGATGGAACGCCAGCAGGAAGAAGGCGGCCGGCTGGGCGATTTGCTGGTGAGCATGGGCGCGGTGTCGCACGAAGCGCTGGACGCGTTCTTGCAGCGGATTCCGCAGGAACCCGAAAGCATCGCCGAAACCGGCATTCCCGCCAATGAGCTGCTGGCGCTGATGATCAAGCATATCCAAGCCTCGCGGCTGGAAACCCTGCCGGAATTTGTCGAGGCGCTGAAGCTGGCGCCGCGGATTGTGGAGCATCTGGTGCAGGAGGCGGTGGCGCGCGGCCTGATCTCGGCGCTGGGCACGGTGGGCCTGGTGATGCGCTACGATCTGACCGATCGCGGCCGGATGTTCGCGCAGGAGGCGATGAAGACCTCGCTGTATTCCGGGCCGGCGCCGGTGCCGCTGGAGGCGTTTTGCGCGCGTGTGGATTTGCAGAAGGTGACCAACGATCTGGTGACCTATGAGAAGCTGAAAACCGCGATGTCCGACTATATCGTGACCGACGATTTTTTGAAGCAGATGGGGCCGGCGCTGAATGCGGGGCGGGCGATGCTGCTGTACGGGCCGCCGGGCAACGGCAAAACCTCGGTGGCGTGCAAGGTGGCGGATGTGTTCAATTCCGTGATCTATCTGCCGTATGCGGTGATGATCGAAGGGCAGATCATGCGGGTGTTCGACCCGAGCCTGCACGTGCCGATCGCGCCGCCTAAAAATAAGAGCGCGTTTGCCGGGCTGCGGCGCGACAATGCGGATATGCGGTGGGTGGCGGTGAAGCGGCCGTTCATCGTGGTGGGCGGCGAGCTGACGCTGGAAATGCTGGATTTGAGCTATGACCCGGCGACCGGATTCTACGAGGCGCCGCTGCATATCAAGGCGCTGGGCGGGTGTTTTGTGGTGGATGATCTGGGCCGGCAGATCGTGAGCCCGGCGGCGCTGCTGAACCGCTGGATCGTGCCGATGGAAAGCAAGGTGGATTATCTAAAACTGCATACGGGGAAGAGTTTTTCGGTGCCGTTCGAGGCGCTGTTGATTTTTTCCACGAATATCGATCCCGAGGGCCTGATGGACCAGGCGTTTTTGCGCCGGCTGCCGTACAAGATCGAGGTGGGGGCGCCGTCGCTGGAGACGTATTACGCGATTTTCAAACGGGTCTGCGGCAAGGCGGGGGTGGCGTTTTCCGATGAGGCGTTCAAGATGATCGTTTATAAAGTGGTGAAGGAAAAGGGGCTGGAGCTGGCGGCGTATCACGCGACGTTCATCGTGGACCAGGTGGTGGCGATCGCGAAGTTTATGGACAAGGAGCCGTGTTTGGATGAGTTTTCGATTGATTACGCGGTCAGGAATTTGAAGGTGCGGTCGGCGGCGGTGAAGGAGGAGGCTTAGGGGCGGCGAGGGACTCAAAGTTGGTGCGATTTGTTGCGTGAGAAGAAGGTTTATCCGCAGATTTCGCAGCTTGACGAGGATTATCGCAGATCGGGATTTTGCCTAGGCAAGACGTGCTTTTTGAAGAAGACGCGCAAACGACCTTTGCTAATCTGGACCGTGCTGGTCGAACCAACTTTGGCCCAGATTAATAAAAGTTTTTTGCTGCTTTTTTTCAAAAAAGAAGTTCTTGCTTGCTTCTCGCGGCGGGAAGTCGTGGATGCCAGCGTGCGCTGGCATGACGTGGCTAGGCTGCGGGCCAGTAGCGGGCTTTGAGGAGGCGTTTCAGAAGCTTGCCGGTGGGGGTGCGGGGGAGTTCGGGGTCGAAGTCGATGGCGCGGGGGCATTTGAAGTTGGCGAGTTTTGATTGGCAGTGGGCGATGAGTTCGGCGGCCAGAGCGGGGCCGGCGGCGGCGCGGTCGAGGGGTTGTACGACGGCGTGCACGCGCTCGCCCATTTCGGGGTCGGGGATGCCGAAGACCGCAGCGTCCATCACGGCCGGGTGGGTGATGAGGACGTCTTCGGCTTCCTGCGGGTAGATGTTCACGCCGCCGGAGATGATGGTGTAGGCCTTGCGGTCGGTGAGATAGAGGTAGTTTTCGGCGTCCAGGTGGCCGATGTCGCCGAGCGTGGACCAGCCTTCTTGCGTGTAGGCGGCGGCGGTGGCGGTGGGATTGTTGTGGTATTCGAAGGCGGGGCCGCCGGCGAAGTAGATGTTGCCGGTTTTGCCGGGAGGCAGCGGGGCGCCGGTTTCCGGGTCGAGAATCTTGACCTCGCCGAAGGCGGCGCGGCCGACGCTGCCGCGGTGCGCTAGCCAGTCTTTTGAGTTGATGATGGTGACGCCGTTGCCCTCGGTGCCGGCGTAGTATTCCAGCAGGATTTCGCCCCACCAGGCGATCATGGCGTCCTTGACCTCCGGCGGGCAGGGCGCGGCGGCGTGGATGGCGCCCTTGAGCGTGCTCATATTGGCGCGCGCGCGGGTCTCCGGCGGGAGCTTCAGCAGGCGGACGAACATGGTGGGGACGCATTGGGTGTGGGTGATCTGGTGCTGCTCGATGACCTGGAGAAACGTTTCGGGATCAAATTTTTCCATGATGACGGCGGTCGCGCCGATGGCGCCGGCGAGCATGGTGAAGCGCAGCGGCGCGGCGTGGTAGAGCGGGGCGGGCGTCAGGTAGATGGTGTTCTGGTCCATGCCGCACATGTCGCAGCCGAGGACTTTGAAGAGCGGGTTGATGTACGTGATGGGGTTGCCTTGCTGCTTGGGTTTGACGCCTTTGGGGCGGCCGGTGGTGCCGGAGGAATACAGCATGTCGGCGCCGGCGGTTTCGTCCGCGATCGGGGTTTTGGGCTGTTGGGCGAGTGCGGCGGCCCAGGAAGGCTGGTCCGGCGGGGCGTCCCCGATGCAGAAAATTTTGAGATCTTTTGGCAGCGCAGCACCTTCGAGTTGCGGCAGCGTCGTGGCGGAGACGATGAGGATTTGCGCGCCGGAATCGGCGATGATGAAGGCGATTTCGTCGGCTTTGAGGAAGCGGCTGATCGCGGTGAAGAGCAGGCCGGCGCGCTGCGCGCCCCAGCAGACGACCATGAAGTCCAGGCCGTTTTCCAGCAGCAGGGCGATGTGGCCGCCGGCGGCGACGCCCTCGGCGCGGAACAGGTGGGCGGCCTGGTTGGATTGGGCATCGAGCTCGGCGTAGGTGAGGGCGTGGCTGGAGCCGGCCATGCGGTAGGCGATTTTGTCCGGCGTGGTGGCGGCGTGCAGGCTGGGGTGGGTCATGGGCGCCTCTCCTGGTCGGTTTTTGGGGGAGTTTTGCGCGAAAGGGGGCTTGGTTCAATACGGGTTGGCGCTGGGGGGGCGGCGCGGATTTTAAAGGTTTCTTAGGATTTCGGTTTGCTTTGTTAATGGGACGATAGCGTAAAAAAGATTTGTCGTGATCTGGCCGGTTTTTTGCGGAGCGCGCGCGGCCGGCGGGCTTTTGGGGAGGCGGTTACGACAGTGTTGCTTAGATTTAATGAGCCGGAATTTGACCTTGGGTGGAGTTTCCCCTCCAGGCCGTCTGCCAAGGCGCGATTTTCGCCGGGCTCGCTCGCCGCGCTCGCCATGAAGCGGAATCGCCAGGACTGACGCGGATCGGTCTGTCATTCAAGCGGCACGCCGTTCGGCAGGGTTGCCGAGAGAGGATTTTATCCGCGCAAGGGCGCGGATTTAAGCAAACCACAAGCCGGTCCCAATTTTTCCTGATCTGCTTTCCTCTGCGAAATCCGCTGATAAACCTTTGGGAAACCACGTGAACGAAGCGAGAAAGCGCCGCGGCGGCGGGCGAAGTGGCGCGGCCGGCGTTGGCCGGCGCCGCCTGGCCTGAACCGAGCGGCCGGGCCCGCGGCAGAGGGAAGATTCGCACGCTCGCAAGAATGTGATCGCTGGATGGGTGACACGCGAAACCGCGATGACGCGGCAGGTAAGGTCAGTTTTTCTCACCAAATCGCAGCGTGGGCTTCGGGTTTGGCGGCGTCGCCGATTGACTCTTTTGGGCATTTGTTAGCCAGACCTTGCCGGGGTGCGAGCAGATTTTAATTGCTTTTCGGGTTGTTGCGTTGCACAATCAAATCACTAGCGGCGGCAAAATGTCGATAATTTGAGGCGTTGACGGGTTTTTGGTGGGGTTCGCGATGTCTGATGTTGCCGAACGAAATCCAGTCTTTGCCGCCGAACCGGCCCGCTCGCTTGGCTACCTCCCGAAGTTGCTGGACCGATGGCGCCTGATGCTCATGGTGCAGGCGCTCGACATCGCCGGCATCATCCTGACCGCGGTGGCGGTGTACCCGGTTTCCGGCGCCGGCTTCACCGGCATGCCGTCGCGCTACCTGCTGGGCGCGCTGCTCACGGCGATCATTTGTAATGTCAGCTTTACCCAGGCGCATTTGTATGACTCCGACTCGCTGCTGGATGAGACTGGGTCGATCAAGGCCATCCTGATCCGCTGGTCGGCGATTTTTCTCGGATTGGCGGCGGCCGCGGCGCTGGCGCATGCGCCGCAATATTATTCCCGCCTGTGGTTCGTGGCGTTTTACGCCGGCGGCGCGGCGATGCTGGCCGGCCAGCGCGCCGCGGTGGCGATCCTGCTGCGGCAATGGATTCGCGACGGCTACGTGACCCGCTCGGTGGTGCTGGTGGGCGCCAATGAGCTGGCGGCGGGCCTGGTTGAGCGGCTGGAGCATAACGAAGCGGGTATCCGCGTGACCGCGGTGTTTGACGACCGCTCGCGGCGGACCGAGAGCTTTATCCGCGGCGTGCCGGTGCTGGGGTCGGTGGACGACCTGCTGGAATTTTCCAAGACGCACGCGGCCGACCTGGTGGTGGTGACGCTGCCGATCGCGGAGACCGTCCGGCTGAACGCGGTGGTGGCCAAGCTGCGGCAGCAGCCGCTGAACATCCGGGTGCTGCCGGGCGAGATCGGGCTGGACCGGATTTCGCCGATCCGCCTGTCGCGCCGCGAACTGCCGGGGGTGCAGTTGATCGCGGTGGCGGACCGGCCGATTTCTGAGCTGGCGCTGTTCGTCAAGGGCGCGATCGACCGGATGGCGGCGGGGCTTGGGCTGCTGGCGATTTCGCCGCTGCTATTGGTGATCGCGCTGGGGATCGCGATGTCGAGCCCGGGGCCGGTTTTGTTCCGGCAGCCGCGGATTGGCTACAAGGGCCGGGTGTTCCAGATATTCAAGTTCCGGACCATGCATCATGAGTTCTGTGGCAGCTACACGCCGACGCTCAGGGGCGACCCGCGGGTGTTCCGGCTGGGGCGGTTTTTGCGCAAATGCAGCCTGGATGAGTTGCCGCAGCTGATCAACGTGGTGCTGGGCGACATGTCTCTGGTGGGCCCCCGGCCGCATATGGTGGGGCAAAAGTTGCACGGCACGATGCTGTTCGAGGAAGTGGACGACTACATGGCCCGGCACCGCGTGAAACCCGGCATCACGGGCTGGGCGCAGGTGAATGGCTGGCGCGGGCCGACCGAAACGCTGGAGCAAATCGAGCGGCGGGTGGAGCACGATATATATTATATTGAGAATTGGTCGCTAATGCTGGACGTGGTGATCCTGATTAGGACCGGCTTCGTCGGGTTTTTTGGCAAGAACGCATTTTAGGCAGTTTGATCTGGATGCGGCGGCACAGATCGTGAAGCGGACGGGGGCGCCGCGCGAATTGCAAAATGCGACATGAAAAAGAAGGGCAATGCGGGTTACAAGGAGAGTGTGGCGGGCACGCGGGCCGGCATCGACAAGTTGTTTTTTTGTCCCTAATGGGTGCCGATCATTTATCAAAGGCTAGACAGATTGGACGTTTTTGCAGGCAGGCTCGGTTTGGGCGCCGCTAACATTGGGCTGCGCCGGGTTTTCGCCGTGAAGTTCTGGCTGGCCGCCGGTTTGAGTTTGGCGGTGTCGGGCTGCGATCCGGTCCCCAAAACGCCGGCGGCGCCGCCGGGTGCGATACCCTATGTGGCGGGGAATGCGGTGCTGTCTTCCCAGACCGAGACGCTGACGCCGGACCAGTTGAGGGAGATTTCCGATGTCAACCCGGATGCGGCGTACCGGCTGGGGCCGGATGATTTGATTTCACTGACGGTGTATTTGCATCCGGAACTGAGCGTGCCGCAAGCAGGCAGCAGCAGCACCGGCGGCGGCGCGCTGATCACCAGCGACGGCACGGTCGAACTGCCGTTGATCGGCTCAATCAAGTTGGGCGGGCTGACGTTGAAAGAGGCGCAGCAAAGGGTGGCGGCGGCGTTTTCACAGTATATCGAAGATCCCAAGGTGGCCGTCGAACTGGTGCAGGCGCAAAGCCTGAAATATTATTTGTTGGGGTCGTTTTCTTCGCCGGGCATAAAATATCCGGTGCATGAGCTGAACCTGCTGGAGGCGCTGGCGCTGGGCGGCAGTGTGGATCTGGCTAACGCCGATCTCTACCAGGCCTATGTGGCGCAGGGTTCGGTGAAGCTGCCGGTGGATTTGCATGCGCTGCTGGTGGATGGCGATTTGTCCCAGAACATTACACTGGCGCCGGGGGATGCGATCGTGATTCCGTCATCCGCCACCGAGGCGGCGTTCGTGTTCGGCTCGGTCGGCAAGCCGGGCGCCGTGCCGTTTACCTCGGGGCAGCTTTCGCTGCTGCAGGCGCTGGCGGAATCGGGCATGGATTTGACCAACCTGACCGATGCGCGCCTGGCGCGAATCCATATCATCCGGTCTCACGGCGCGACCGGGGAATTTTTGATTGTCGATGCGCGGATGATTCTTGATGGCAAAGCGACGTCGTTCGCGCTCGAGCCAGGCGATATCGTGTTCGTGCCGGCCTCCGCGTTCGCAACGTGGAATGAGGCGTTGAGCGAGTTGTTGCCGTCCCTGAGTACGATTTCCGGAATCCTGAACCCGTTCGTCTCGATCGCCTACCTGAGGCAAAACAAATTTTAGCCGGAAAGAATGGAGGAGAACGAAGCGCTTTTTTAAAAAAAGGCTCCCCGCCTGGGGAGCGCAAAAAGCTTTTGTTAACAACGGCTTTTGAGTGGCCACAGTTTGGCCGCTCAAAAGCCGAGTTTAATAATAGTTTTTTGGTTACCCCGGGCGGGGCGCCTTTTTTTCAAAAAAGCAACTTCTTACTCCACCTACGCTGCGCCTACCAACCAGAGGGTCAATGATGCGTTTGCCAAGGCTGAGAGGGTTTCGCGGGAAGGAGAAGACGGGCGACGTAACGCCGGGATGGCGGGGGATGGACTACCACTGTCATTTGCTGCCGGGCGTAGATGACGGCATGGCGGATGTCGAGACCGCGGTGGCGGCGATCGAGGCGATGCAGGCGCTGGGATATGCCGGGGCGGTGATGACGCCGCATATTTATACGGGCGTGTTTGATAATGACGCGGCGGGGCTGCGGGCGGCGCATCGGGTGTTCGCGGCGGCGCTGGCGGAGCGGGGCATCACGTTTCCGCTCAGCCTGGCGGCGGAATATTATGCCGATGAGCATTTTTTGAAACTGATCGATGATGATGAACTGCTGGCGCTGCCGGTGAACGGCGAACGGTGGGTGCTGCTGGAATTTCCGTACATGCAGGAAACGCCGTTCGCGGGCGTTTGCCTTTCGGCGCTGGCCTCGCGGGGTTTTCGGCCGGTGGTCGCGCATGTGGAGCGCTACCGGTTCGTGGCGCAGGAGCCGGCGGTGTGGCTGGAGCGCTTCGAGCGGGCCGGCGCCGTGCTGCAGGGGGATATCGGCTCGCTGGTCGGGCAGTTCGGCGAGCCGGTGAAGAAATTTGCCGCCTGGCTGCTGGAGAAGGAAAAAATTTCGATCTGGGGCAGCGATCTGCATCATCCGGGACAGCTCGCGCGGCATATCGCGCCGGGGCTGGCGAAACTGGGCAATGGGCGGCTAAACACGCTGCTGGACAATCTGGAATATCCGGAGGCGGCATGAATAAGAAAGCAAGCACTTCTTTTTTGAAAAAAAGCAGNNAATCTGGAATATCCGGAGGCGGCGTGAAACGAAAAGCAAAAGCTTCTTTTTTGAAACAAAGATTTTCGGTCTGCGGACGCAAGAGACGTTTTTCCACGGTGGGCGTGACGGCTCTGGCCTTGCTTGCGCCGCAGCTGGCGGAGACGCAAACCCCCCCGGCGCCGGGATATTTTGTGCCGTCGGATACCGTGCCGCCGGGCGGGGCGGTGGAGCAGGTGACACCCTTGCCGATGAAAAGCCCGGTCTATGACAGCCATTTGATCGATAATCTGCCGCCGCCGGCGCCGGTGGAGGCACCGGCGGTGCGGCTGCCTTGGTATGAGACGGATTGGGGCGTGCTCGGCATCGGCGTGGTGGCGACGGGACTGACGATGCTGGAAGACAGAAACATCAATAACTACGACAACCAGCGTTTCAGCGGGAATTTTCGCCAGAATGTGGCGCTGCGCGAAGCCAATATACTGGAGCTGGCGCCGCTGGCCTTCGCCGGGCTGACGAGCGTGCAGAGCCCGATTTCGGACCCGGAGCTGGCGCATGCGTCGTCGATCGCGGTCACGTCCGCCGCGGCGGTGACGGCGATCAGTTTCGGGCTGAAATACGTGGTGGGGCGGGAGCGGCCGGGCGGGGTCGGGAGCGATCCGTTCAAGTTCCAGCCGGTTGACGCGCAGGCTTCGAGTTTTTCGATCGGCGCGGTGTTTCCGGGGGCTGAAACGCATACCTCGTCGTTTCCGTCCGGGCATACGGATTTGGCGTTTGCGCTGATCACGCCGTATGCCGAACTCTATCATGACCCGTGGCTGTACGCGATTCCGGTGGCGGTGGGGGTGGGGCGGGTGATCGCGGTGGACGGGCACTGGGCCTCGGACGTGGTG
>PLFB01000051.1 GCA_003137135.1 Acetobacteraceae bacterium | reverse complement strand
TTCCCCGCCCCGTTCACCCCCAGCACCCCGATCTTCACCCCCGGCAAAAACGACAGCGTAATCCCCTTAAAAACCTCCCGCCCCCCCGGATAGGCCTTCGTCAGGTCCTTCATCACGTACACATACTGATAAGCCGCCATCTCCACCGTCCTTCACGCTATTCATCGCCGATAAAACTGGTGCGCCGGGCAGGAATCGAANNCTAACCGTTGAGCTACCGGCGCGCTGGCCTCAGGGCCCGCAACACCATACCAGCCGCCAAACCGTTGGCAAACCACCCCCCGCCGTCTATACGCCCGAAGAATCCCGCAGGAGCCCGCATCATGGACGTCTCAAAAATCCCCGCCGGCAAAAATGTCCCCCAGGACATCAACATCGTCATCGAAATCCCCCAAGGCTCGGGCGTCAAATACGAAATCGACAAAGACTCCGGCGCCATTTTCGTGGACCGCATCGTCTTCACCCCCATGGCCTACCCCGCCGCCTACGGTTTCATCCCCAACACCCTCGCCGACGACGGCGACCCCGCCGACGCCCTCGTCCTCCTCCCCGCCGCGGTCGTCCCCGGCGCCGTCATCCGCGCCCGCCCCATCGGCCTGCTCAAAATGGAGGACGAAGCCGGCCAGGACGAAAAAATCCTCTGCGTCCCGCACGACAAAATCCACCCCCAATACACCGCGATCACCGAGGTCGCGGAACTCCCCGCCATCACCCGCGACGCCATCGAGCATTTTTTCACCCACTACAAAGACCTGGAAAAGGGCAAATGGGTCAAAATCACCGGCTGGGGCGACCGCGCCGAAGCCGAAGCCGCCATCACCGCCAGCCTCGCCCGCGCCAAGTAACCCACCGTCGTTGCGAGCGCAGAGCAGCAAGCAAGAACTTCTTTTTTGAAAAAAAGAAGCAAAAAACTTCTATTTCCCCCGGCCTTTGAGTGGCCACAGTTTGGCCGCTCAAAAGCCGGGGTAACAAAAGTTTTTTGCGCGCTTTTTTTCAAAAAAGCGCTGCTTTCTTCCTAAAAAACTGAATCAAACCTCATAAAACCCACCCCACCCGCGTTGACGCCCGCCCCCCGCCTTGTATGTTGCCCCCCAACCAAAACACCAACCTCAGGAACGGGACCAAAAAATGCAACTCCAAGGCATCCCAGCCATTATCACCGGCGGCGCCTCCGGCCTAGGCGGCGCCACCGCCGAACTTTTGGCCGCCGGCGGCGCCAAAGTCACCATTCTGGACCGTGACCGCCCCCGCGGCGAAGCCAAAGCCGCCGAACTCGGCGCAAAATTCTTCCAAACCGACGTCACCGACGAAGCCTCCGTAGCCCAAGCCCTGGAAGCCGCCGAAGTCGCCCACGGCATCGCCCGCATCCTCGTCAACTGCGCCGGCATCGGCATCGCCGCCAAAACGGTGGACCGTGAAGGTGCCGCCCACAACCTCGCCAAATTCTCCCAGGTCATCTCCATCAACCTTATCGGCACCTTCAACGTCCTCTCCAAATTCGCCGCCCGCCTCGCCCCCGCGGACCTCATCGGCGAGGAACGCGGCGTCATCATCAACACCGCTTCGGTGGCCGCCTATGAAGGCCAGATCGGCCAGGCCGCCTATTCCGCCTCCAAAGGCGGCGTCGTCGCCATGACCCTCCCCATCGCCCGGGACCTCTCCCAAATGGCCATCCGCGTCGTCACCATCGCGCCCGGCATTTTCCTCACCCCCATGATGGCCGGCCTCCCCCAGGCCGCCCAGGACTCTTTGGGCAAACAAGTCCCCTTCCCCAGCCGCCTCGGCCAGCCCAGCGAGTACGCCCAACTCGCCGCCGCCATCATCGCCAACCCCATGCTCAACGGCGAGACCATCCGCCTGGACGGCGCCATCCGCATGTCCCCCCGCTAAAGGAACCCAAAATGCCCCACGCCTACATCGTCGCCGCCGCCCGCACCGCCGGCGCCAAACGCAACGGCCGCCTGGCCTCCTGGCACCCCGCCGACATGGCCGGCGAAATCCTCAACGCCCTCATCGACCGTTCCGGCATCGACCCCGCCGCCGTCGAAGACGTCATCATGGGCTGCGTCAGCCAGGTCGGCGAACAGAGTTTTCACATCGGCCGCAACGCCGTCATGGCCTCCAAACTGCCGGACTCCGTCCCCGCCGTCTCCATCGACCGCCAGTGCGGCTCCAGCCAGCAAGCCCTGCACTTCGCCGCCCAGGCCATCATGTCCGGCACGCAAGACGTCGTCATCGCCGCCGGCGTCGAATCCATGACCCGCGTCCCCATGGGCTCCCCCACCATTTTGGCCGCCAAAGCCGGCATCGGCACCGGCCCCTGGACCGACCGGATCAAATCCCGCTACGGCGTCACCGAATTCAGCCAGTTCACCGGCGCCCAAATGATCGCCGACAAATACAATTTTTCGCGCGAACAACTCGACGAATACTCCGTCCGCAGCCACCACCGCGCCGCGGCAGCCACCGCCACCGGCGCCTTCGAAAAAGAAATCTTGCCCCTCCAAATCGAACTCCCGACCGGCGAAACCACTTTTCACCGCGAAGACGAAGGCATCCGCCCCGACGCCACCCTGGAATCCATCGCCAGCGTCAAATTATTGCAGGAAGGCGGCAAAATCTCTGCCGCCAACGCCAGCCAGATCTGCGACGGCGCCTCCGGCGTCCTCGTCGTCAGCGAGGCCGCCCTAAAAACCCACAATTTGACCCCCATCGCCCGCATCCACCACCTAACCATAACCGGCGGCGACCCCGTCATCATGCTGGAAGAACCCATCCCCGCCACCAAACGCGCCTTAAAAAAATCCGGCATGAAAATCGAAGACATCGACCTCTACGAAGTCAACGAAGCCTTCGCCCCCGTCCCCCTAGCCTGGCTCCAAGAACTCCACGCCGACCCCAACCGCCTAAACGTCAACGGCGGCGCGATCGCCTTGGGCCACCCCCTAGGCGCCAGCGGAACAAAGCTGATGACCACCCTAATCCACGCCCTAAAATCCCGCGGTCTCCGCTACGGCCTACAAACCATGTGCGAAGGCGGCGGCCTAGCCAACGTCACCATCATCGAAGTCGCCTAGCCAAACAACCCCCGACCTGTTGTACGGCCACAGCGGCGCTACGCATTCCTTTCAGTTGCGTTAGCGTCCAGACTCGTTAAGATACCGCGTAAAAAAAAAAGCAGTATCATCCACTATGCCATGCCGCTCTATATTTAATACCACTGCAGGGGGTCTTCGATGAAGGTTTTCATTAGCTGGTCGGGAGAGAGCAGCAAGTGCATTGCGAGTTTCCTGCACGATTGGTTGCCCACAGTAATTCAAATCATAAAGCCGTATATGTCGGCTGAGAACATTGACAAGGGCGAGCGATGGAGCGTCGACATCGCCAACCAGCTTCAGGAAACGAATTTCGGAATTATTTGTGTAACGCCCGAGAATATTGATGCTCCATGGATCTTATTTGAAAGTGGCGCCCTCTCCAAAAGTATTCAAAACTCACGTGTTTCTCCAATCATGTTCGGTTTGAACCCTTCGGACTTTACAAAAAGTCCACTTTTACAGTTTCAACTAACCGCTTTTACCAAGGATGATATCCTCAAGCTTCTCACATCGATAAACAATTCGGCGCCGGAAGAAGGAAAGGTTCGCAGCGACGTGTTGAACAAGTCTTTTGCTCGCGCCTGGCCAGAGTTGGAGGCCGCAATTGGCGGTATCAATTTGAAGAAAAGTCCCAATTTGAACATCCGAGCGGTTCCGGGAGAGGTAGAACCGGCCGGAAGCATTTCGACACCATTTTTGGAGCAGGCTATTCAAGAGATCTTAACTAACACAAGATCACAAATTAAGATTTTGAAGTCTCCCTCAGAACTGCTCCCACCAAGTTACGTTTCCGATATTCTTTTGAAATCTCGCTTTCGTTCTCATCCTCCTTTAGCCATTAGTGTTAACCATATGGCATGGAAGCACATCGAAACTTCCAATGAGTTTTTTAGGTCTCTCCTTGAAAACCTCGAATCGCAAATCGACGGTGAAGGTGCGTCGATAACATTAGACCATATTGCAAAGGGCCGCCATGCTGCAGAACGCTTCAAGACTGCATTTGATTACATCAGAGCAAAGCTTTATGGCATGAGCAGGACCACACAACACCCCATTCCAGACGGAAAGCCTGATACAATAAGAACGGTTGAATAATTAATTTGTTGACAAATTCGTTATTTAGAGAGCATCAAATTGCGCTTTCCCGATTAGATCAAAACCGAACCGCCTACCCGTGGCAAGCGTAGCAACCATTAGCTTTATTTCGATATCGAAAGCCCTCACCTGCCCCCAGCGTGCCACCGTGCTCGCGGCCGTCAAGAACGCGCTTCGCGCGCCGCTAAAGCGGTAAATCCTTGACCGCCGCTGCGCGCGGTGGCCCACTGGCGTCAGCAAGCGTAGCAAGCGTAGCAAGCGTAGGATGGGTAAGCGAAGCGTCACCCATCTCTTCTGAAGGTAAAATCAATTCTAAAATCACTGATGCGAAACATAGAAAATAGCCCGTCACCAGTCCATGGCTAGAAACCGCCACAGCCTCCCGCTACGCCATCATCCGATACGGCCCAAAATTCCGCGTAAACTCCGAAGCCGGCACCGTCCTTCTCATCACCGAATTCTCTCACCCTCAGCCCGCAAATTACGCAACTTTCGCAACTTGCGCCACCACCATATCGATTTCACCTAGAATTTCAGTCCCATCCGCCCTATCCTCCGCCTATGGCCGACAAACCCACCCGCCTCACACCCACAGCCCCGCCATCCTCCTGGCTGGAAGCCCTAGAACGCGGCGAGGCCGAGATCGAAGCCGGCCAAATCGTCCCCCTTGAACCAATCCTAGACGAACTCCGCGCCAGCATCGCCCGCATGGCAGCCAAACAGCCCGGGAAAACCAAAAAATAGCCCCGCCTCCCGTCGCACTCAGCGCCAGGGCCCAGCAGCAGCTGAAAACGCTGATAACCCACTACGAAACCCTCCGCCGCCTCCCGCAACCTCCTCGCCGCCATCGAAGCCGCCCTGCAAAAAATCGCCCAAAACCCCGCCGCCGGCCTCCCCGCACCGCGCCCCTACCCCACCCTCCAAAAACCCAACCGCCTCTGGCTCAAATCCGGCCGCTACTGGCTCGCCTACCGCCCCACCAAACCACCCATCATCATCGCCATCTTCTTCGAAACCGCCGACATCCCCACCCACCTCTAAATCCATCACATCGCACAGGCACATAAAAACTTAACAACCCCTTAATGCGTCAGCACCCCTGTCCTTTGTGCGTCGACGCACAAAGGACACCCCTCCTGACTTATCTAACGTCCTGTTAGAAAAACCAGTCATTGCCAACACCGCCCCACCCCTCCATCTATGCCAAAACCACCAACCCCAGGAGTAGCAAGAAGATGAACATCGCCTTCCTCGGCCTCGGCCAAATGGGCATCGGCATGGCCGCCAACCTCATCAAAGCCGGCCACAACCTCACCCTCTATAACCGCTCCCGAGGCAAAGCCGCCCACCTCATCGCCCTCGGCGCCAGCGAAGCCGAAACCCCCGCGCAAGCCGTCCAATCCGCGCAATTCGCCTTCACCATGGTCGCAGCCGACGACGCCCTGGAAACCGTCACCTACGGCGATCACGGCATCCTCTCTGCCCTGCCAAAAGACGCCATCCACATCTCCTCCAGCACCATCAGTGTCGCCCTCTCCGAAAAACTAACCCTCGCCCACGCCGAGCACGGCCAGAATTTCCTCTCCGCCCCCGTTTTCGGCCGGCCAGACGCCGCCACCGCCGCCAGACTAGCCATCGTCACCGCCGGCCCCCACCACATCATCGAAACCGCGCAACCCCTCTTCGACGCCATCGGCCAAAAAACCTTCATCCTCGGCGACCATCCGCCCATCGCCAACCTCGTCAAACTAAGCGGCAATTTCTTGATCGCCAGCGTCATAGAATCCCTGGGCGAAGCCATGGCCCTCGTCGGCAAAGCCGGCGTGGACCTCCACGCCTACCTCGACATGCTCACAAACACCCTGTTCGCCGCCCCGGTTTACAAAACCTACGGCGCGCTCATCGCCAACCAAAATTTTGAACCCGCCGGCTTCGCCGCCCCGCTCGGCCAAAAAGACATTCGCCTCACCCTCGCCGCCGCCGAACACCTTGGCGTCCCGCTGCCCATCGCCAGCCTCCTGCGAGACCGCTTCCTCACGCTCATTTCCAACGGCGGCGAAAACCTGGACTGGTCAGCCATCAGCAAACTCGCCGCGAAAGATTCTGGCCAGCCCTAGGGCCCGATCACCACCGGCAATTTCGGCGCCCCCGGCGCCGGCGCGTTCAACTGAATAACCTCCACCGCATCGTTCCCCGCCGCCGGCGTCATCACGCCCGTCGGCGCATCCCCTCTGGCCCGCAACCCCATCTCCCCATCCACCGCATCGTAAAGCACATCGTAATAAAAAAACGGCAAAAACCCATCCACCAGCCTGGCCCCCGCCGGCCCCGCCGGCTCCTGCAGCAGCCCCGTCCCAGGATTCCGGTCCGCCACAAACGGCAAATCCACCTCGCCCCCGGCCCCGGTAAACGACATCGTCACCCGATCATCCTGACCCCACAATGGCGCCACGCCGCCCCCCACAACATCCGCCACCACCCCCGGCGACCCGGTATCCAAAATCGCCGGCCCGCAAATTTTTTGGCCGTTCGTCGCGTCATCCAAACACCCCGGCAGAGCATCATCCCACCCCGAATCCAGCCCCTGCCCAGCCGCCCCCAGCCGGTTCAACGAAAACATCGTAAACCCCTGCAAATCCGCCGCATCCGGATTCAAAATCAACTGGCCATCCGCCGAAGAACCCGGCTCCGGCAATTCCACAATCCATTTCCCCGCCCCCATATGCACCAGCGGATTCGCTGTATAACTCGCCCCGCCATCCACCCTCAAACTAATACCCAAAATCGCCTGAAATCCCTGCCCAGAGATCCCGTCCCCGCCGATCCCATAATCCTGCGCCGCCACCATCGAGGCACTGCAATCCGGCCGGAAATCCGCGCACCCGGCCTGCGTCACGATCTCGAACGGCACCGCCTCGTCCGTACTCTCCGGCCCCACCCACACCACCCCGGTCCCCACCGTCCCCGTTAGCTTGTCGCCGCCGCCAAACTCGTAAAGACTCGCAAACCCCGTATCAGTAAAACTGTCGTTGAACACGGCAGCCCGAAAAATATGCAGCCCCGTTGAGCCCGTATCCAAAAGCGCCGGCACCGTCACCGATCCCCCAACCCGCACCGGCACCGCATACCGAATATCCCCATTCGGCAACAATGTCTGCGAAATCGGCACACTGACGCGCGAAGTATCCGCCGCTGCCAGCCCCGGCAGCAGCAATAGTATCGCCAGCAAAAATCTCATGCCGCCTCCTTGGGCGGGTAAAACCGCAGAATAAAAATCATCAAACCCATCGCGGGCAGCGCGGCGAACGCGCTCATCACGAAAAACGGCACAAATCCCATCGCCGCCGCAAAGAACCCCGAAAGCCCCCCAATCGTGCGCAACGCCAGCGGCGCCAGCGACGACAGCAGCGCATACTGCGTCGCCGTAAACGCCTTGTTACACAACCCGGACAAATATGTCAGAAACGCCGCATCCGCGAACCCCTCCGCGAAACTCTCCAAAACCGAAGTCGCCACCAGCATCCACGCCTGCCCCGGAAACCAGGCCAGCGCCGGATACATCAGCAGCGCCGCGGTTTGAAACAGCGCCGTGACCAGCAGTGCCCGTCCCACCCCCAGTCTCGCCACCAGCCAGCCCCCCGCCGCCGCCCCGCACAACGTCGCTGCCAGCGAATACGGCCCATTCGCCACCGCAATCGCCACCCGGTTGAACCCCAGAAACGTGTAATACGGCGCCAGCATCACCCCCGCCAGCGCCTCCCCCAGCCGGAACAGCACGATAAACGCAATAATCACAAACGCCCCGCGGCGCGACAAGAACTCCTTCAAAGGCTCTCGCACGGCCTCGGCAAACCGCGCCGAGAATCCCCGCGCGACCGTCGTAGCCTCCACCACCGGCTCCGCCGCCAGCACCGTCGCCACCGGCCCCACCAGCGCCAGCCCCGCCATCAGCAAAATCGCCTCGTGCCACCCGGTCTTCACCGAAAGCGCAATCACCCCCGACCCCGAAATCAGCAGCGCCCCGCGATACCCCCACACATACCCGGCCAGCGCCGTCCCCATCTGCCGCGGTTCAAACGTTTCAATCCGCCACGCATCAATCAAAATATCCTGACTCGCCGAAACAAACGCCAGCACCGCTCCGGCGCCCAGCGTTGCCCCTAGGCTGACCGCCGGCTCGGACAACCCCAGCCCCACAATCGCCGCCACCAGCGCCATCTGCACCAGGATCAACCACCCGCGCCGCCGCCCCCAAAACAGCGGCCGCACCTCATCAAACACCGGCGCCCACAAAAATTTCAGCGAATACGCCAACCCAATGTTAGCCGTCAGCCCGATCGCCCCCAACCCAAGATGCGCCGAACTCAGCCACATTCGGAGAGAGAAACCGCTCAACGCCAACGGCAGCCCCGACGAAAACCCCAGCGCTGTCATCAGCGCCAGATTTTTCACGCCAATCCGGGGCGCCTCACTGGTTTTGGAAATCGTTGATATTATCGGTCTTATCGAAATTGCCGTTGGCATCCAGGCTGCCCTCGTCGCCCGGCTGCATCCCCGCGACACAAGCGCCGGCATATTTCAGCTCCGCGCTCAACGAAATCGGCCCGTTCCCCGTATCCACCGTCCCCGCCAGTTCCACCGTCTGCGCATCCACATAATTCAGCGTCTCATGCACCGTCACCGTCTGGCCCTTATGCGCGCATGTGCCATCAATCCGATACTGCGACCCGGAACCCGAAACCTCCAGCGTGCTGCACGCGCTGCCGCCGATCAGAAAAAATTTCTGGTCATCCAACGCATCCACGCACGTTACCGTCACCACCGGCTGGCCGCCTTGCGCCTTGGTCCCATCGGGCAGCGTCACCACCGTGCTGCTCTGCCACATACCCGCCTGCCGCTGCGGCAGCGAAGCCGCCATGGCTGGCGCCGCCGACGCCAACAGAACCACCCCCGCCATCCTAGCCATTCTGATCAAAGCCGAATCCTTTAATGCCCCGTCCATACTAGGCAGTTCCGCCGGATCAGCAAAGCAAGTCTCTCAGAAAACTACAAAAATAAGCGCGCTTGACTTTTAAATATGTACGTTCATATTATGGTCATGTCCAAGCCCTCAAACCGCGAAAAAATCCTCACCGAAGGCCTCAAAGTCGTCCACGCCCACGGCTTCGCCAATGCAAGCGTGCGCGACATCGTGCACGCCGCCGGCGTCCCGCAAGGCTCCTTCACCAACCATTTCGCCTCCAAGGAAGCCTTCGGCCTGGAAGTCATCGGCCTGTACCTTGAGCGCAGCCGCGCCACCATGACCGCCACCCTTCTCAACGACTCGCTCGCCCCGCTCGACCGCCTGGCCGGCTATATCGACGCCAACCAGGCCCGCATGGCCCAGACCGGCATGCGCAACGGCTGCCTGTTCGGCAATTTCACCGCCGAGGCGACCGACCACAGCGAAGCCATGCGCGAAAAACTGCTCGAAGTCTTCGCCGAAATCCGCCGCAACATCGCCACCTGCCTGCGCGCCGCTGCCGCGGCCGGCGACATCCCCGAAACCGCCGACCCCGACGACCTCGCCGCCTTCATCCTCACCGCTTTGCAAGGTGCGAATCTGCTCTCCAAAGCCGAGCGCAGCGCCGCCCCCATCGAGCGCCTCCGCCGACTGCTGTTCAACAAAATCCTCAAGTAAGCAAAAGAAAGCAGCGCTTTTTAAAAAAANNTCGCCACCAAAGGTGGCGATTAACGGCAATCCCCGTCCCAGCGCCCCCAGCTCGCAAAAGTTTTTTGGTTACTTTTTTTCAAAAAAGTAACTGCTTTTCCTTCCCTCGGCTGAAAATAAAATATGTACGACCGTATTTTCCGCTTGACTAAAAATACGTATGTACGTATTAAACCTCAAAACGGAGTTTTCGCCATGTCCTGCACCACCGCCAATCTCGACCAAGCCGCTCCCGCCCAAACCCTTTCCAGCAACGCTATGACGATTTTTGCCGCCGCCGCCGCCATTACGTTTTCGGCAAGCGCCGCCGCCCCCACGCCGCTCTACCGGCACTACCAGGAGGTTTTCGGGCTGGCGCCCGCCACACTCACCTTCGTTTTCGCGGCCTACGTTTTCAGCCTGCTCGCCGCACTGCTCACCATCGGCTCGCTGTCCGACTATATCGGCCGCCGGCCGGTCATTTTCGGCGCTCTCCTACTCAACATGGCCGCGCAGGCCATGTTCATCACCGCCGACAGCGGCGCCGTGCTGATCGCCGCCCGCATCGTCCAGGGCTTTGCCACAGGCGCCGCCATTACCACGCTCGGCGCCACGGTGCTGGACACCAATCGCCGCACGGGCCCCGTCATCAACAGCATCACCGCCTTTACCGGCCTGGCGGTCGGCGCGCTCGGCGCTGGCGCGCTCACCGCCTTCGCGCCGGACCCGGCGCAGCTCGTCTATGCCGTCTTGTTTGTCCTCTCGGCTGGCTTCGCGCTGCTGCTCTGGCTGATGCCGGAAACCGCCGCCGGCAAGCCGGGCGCGCTCGCCTCGCTGCGGCCGCAAATCCACGTGCCGGCGCAGGCCTGGCCGGTCCTTGTGCAGGTCTCCCCGGTCAACATCGCGGCCTGGGCGCTTGGCGGTTTCAATCTCTCACTGATGCCGGCGCTGGTGCGCGCCGCCACCGGCCTCACCTCGCCCTTCATCGGCGCGCTGGTCGTGGGCGCGGTCATGGGCACCGCCGCCGTCGCCGTGCTCGCCATGCGCAACAGCACACCCGATAAGAGCCTTGGCATCGGCGCGCCGGCCCTGGCTTTGGGCGTCGCCCTCATCCTGGCCGCCGTGCATCTGCGGAACGCCCCCGCCATGCTGGCCGGCGCCAGCGTCGCCGGATTCGGCTTCGGCGCCGCCTTCTCCGGCCTGTTCCGCAAGCTGCTGCCCACCGCCGCCGCCGGCGAGCGCGCCGGCCTGCTCTCCGCCTTCTACGTCCAAAGCTATCTCGCCTTCGCCGTCCCCGCGATCCTCGCCGGCCTCGCCGCACCAAGAATCGGCCTGACCGCCACCGCCACCATCTACGGCGCCGCGGTCATCCTGCTCGCCGTCACCTCCCTCGCTATCCCGCGTTTTTCACGCGCCCGTGTCACCGCCTAAACCCCGCAACCCTCAGGAGCCCATCATGTCCCAACTCGCCAACAAAACCGCCCTGGTCACCGGCGCTTCCCGCGGCATCGGCCGCGCCACCGCCACCGCTTTGGCCGCCGAAGGCGCCCACGTCATCATCCACTACGCCAACAGCGCCGCCGAGGCCGAATCCCTCGCCGCCGCAATCCGCGCCGCCGGCGGCAAGGCCGACATCGCCCGCGCCGACCTCGGCGCGCCGGACGCCCCGGCCGCGCTCGCCGCCCAGGTCAAAACCCTCACCAACGGCAGGCTGGACATCCTGGTCGCCAACGCCGGCATCGGCGGCGCGGCTCCCATCGCCGAGCAGACCATCGCAAAATTCGACGAACTGTTCGCCGTCAACGTCCGCGCCCCCTACTTCCTGGTCCAGCAGCTCCTCCCGCTGATGCCGGAAGGTGCCAGCATCGTCCTGCTCTCCTCCCTCGCCGCCGGCGCGGTCGTGGGCGATCTCTCCGCCTACAGCTCTACCAAGGGCGCCATCGATACATTGGTCAAACATTTCGCCGCCGCCCTCGGTGCGAAAAACATCCGCGTCAACGCGGTCGCGCCAGGCGTGATCGAAACCGACATGTCCAGTTTCGCCAAATCCGACGCCGGCAAGGACTTTACGCTCGGTATTCAGGCCCTGAAACGCATCGGCCAGCCCGACGACATCGCCGACGTCATCGCCTTCCTCGCCTCCGACAAAGCCCGCTGGATCACAGGCGCCACGATCCCCGTTGATGGGGGCTCAAAGCTCTAGAACGAGCCAAGGCGGGCGCGAAAAGGCAAGAAAGCAGTTACTTTTTNNTTTTTTCAAAAAAAGTAGTGCTTTCTTACTTCCTTAAGCCGCGTCCTCAGACTTTTTCTCCGCCCGCTTGCGCGCGTTCGGATCAAGATGCTTCTTCCGCAGCCGCACTGCGCCCGGCGTCACCTCCACCAATTCA
This sequence comes from Acetobacteraceae bacterium, assembly GCA_003137135.1. Lineage (GTDB taxonomy): Bacteria > Pseudomonadota > Alphaproteobacteria > Acetobacterales > Acetobacteraceae > Acidocella. Next base: position 26 of record PLFB01000051.1, on the reverse strand, counting down.
TCATCCTCGACATACGCAATCGCCTG
>PLFB01000220.1 GCA_003137135.1 Acetobacteraceae bacterium | reverse complement strand
CCGTGCATAATTATGGCTAAGAACGGCGGTTAACAGGATCAACAAGCGGGTTCCGAAGAGAACGACGGCGCTTGGCGTCACACAGCTGGGGTAGTGTATCTTCATGTCAGCGAGTACCAAACCGCCGTTTGAGTTCGGTTGTCCCGCGCCGGCGGAAAGCGCCGCGCCGGGGTTTTTCAACCGGCTCGGCAGCGCGCTCGGCGCCCGGGCAGGTCAATGGTTTCCCGACCGCCAGATTCTCATTCGCGGCCCGGGCAAAATCACCGCCATAAAAATTTCGCAGCGCGCGCAACTGGCCGGCGCGGGTGCGGCCTGCGCCCTGCTGGCGGCGCTGGCGGTCACCAGCGTGGGCCTGGCGGTGGCGGTGGCGGCGGATGTGCGGGTGGCCGGCACGGTCGGCGGCCTGCGCGCGGCACTGGCGGCGGCGCGCGCGCAAACGGCGGCCGAGCAATTCGCGCTGCTGCAGGCCGAGAGCGAGCGCGACGAGGCGGTGGCGGCGGCCGACCGCCAGCGCGACGCGGCCATCGCGCGCGCGCAAAACCAGCGGGACGCGGCGGTGGCGGCGGCGCTGGCGGCGCGCAACGCCGCGGTGGCGCGGGCCGATGCCGCGGCCGCCAGCGCCAGCGCCGCGCTGGCCGCGCTGATCGCGCGCACCCAGAGCACCGTGGGGCAGGTGGAAACCGTGATCAAATCCACCGGGCTGGACCCGGACCGTCTGGCCGGGCCGGTCAGCTTGCCGGCGCGAGCGACGATGCCGGACGCAGACTCCTCGACCGCCGGGCTGCTGGGGCCGGGCGTGCCGGCGCCGCCGGGTTTTGTGCCGCCGCTGCCGGACGCGGCGCTGGCGCTGCCGGCCGGCCTCTCGCAGAACGCCGCCGCGCGCGCCGCGCTGNNGGCATGCGCGCGGACCCCTGGACCGGCGCGCCGGAATTTCATGTCGGCATCGATCTGCCGGGCCCGGTGGGTGCGCCGGTCTATGCCACCGCGCCGGGCGTCGTGACCTATGCCGGCGGCTCGACCGGGTATGGCAATCTGATTACAATTGACCACGGCTATGGGCTTTCGACTCGATATTCGCATCTCTATAAGATACTCGTGAAAGTCGGCGAGACCGTAACATTGCATGAGGAAATCGGGCTGATGGGAAATACCGGGTGGAGTACGGGACCGCATCTGTTGTATGAAACCCGCGTCGACGGGCAGCCGGAAAATCCGCTCAATTTTATCAAGGTCAATCCGTACGATGTTCAGAAATAGGCAGCCCGCACCGATGACAACCTCAACCGCCATGGTCACCACCGCGCCTGAGCCGCTGAAACCCGTCAAAACGCTGTCGCGGGCGACGGCGGTGCCGTCCATCATCAGTTCCGAAACGACAATACGGGGCGATCTGCAGAGCGACGGGGACGTGCAGATCGAAGGCAGGATCTACGGGGATTTGAACGTCACGAAACTGACCATCGCCGAAGGCGGGATGGTTTCCGGCAACATCACGGCCAAGAATGTGCGGATTTGCGGGGCGCTGAACGGCTCCGTCCGCAGCGAGATGGTGACGCTGACGGCGACCGCCCGGGTGGTGGGGGATATTCACCACGAACTTTTGGCGATCGAGACCGGCGGGCAGCTGGAGGGGATGAGCCGGCGTTTGGTGCCCAATCCGCAGGCGCAAGTGATGCAGGCGGAAGAGTACCGCGCGCATGAGCATAGCGAGGGCTAACAGCGCGCCCCCGCGGCCCCCGCGTGATCAAGACACGCGGCGCCAAAAACCTCACAGACGCGGTCTAACCAGGAGTTGCGCCCGCTTTTGCGGCCGGCTTCCCGCGCCCGTCCGCCGGGCTGGCCGGCCAAATTTTCGAAAGCCGAAAATCTGAGGGTTTACGCAAGTTTATTTGAATTGTTTCGCGCCTGCGTGAAAGCTTGCCTTTCCGGCAAGATAACTGTTGCCAAAACCGAATATCAACTTTAGCTTGTGACACGGTTCATGTAACCCAATTGATGCGGAAATGGTCTTGAAATGGCCCGGCGGGGCTGGACCCACGGAGTTGTCATTGATGCCCAAGATTGCAGCGACCCAGACGATCAATCTGCGCATTTCGCGATCTACCGACCCGTGGGATTTCATCGTCTGGATGAACGGCATATTGAGCGGTGAAAACAGCCATACCGATCTCATGCAAACCGTGCGGACGGCGCTGCTGGAAATTCCGGACCTCGCGGGCGCCTGGATCGGCAAGATCGAGTATGAGGGGCGGCCGGTGCGGGCCGTGGACATCGCCGTGTGCCCGGAGCATCACCGCGACCTGGTCAATAACGCCTGGCGCACGGGCAAGCCGCAGATGGCGTCTCTGGCCGCGGCGCTGCCGTTGCGCGGCCGCACGGTCTGTCACGGTCTGCTCGTGCTGCAGGCGAACCGGCCAGGCTTCCTCGGCAGCACCTGGAGCGCGCAGACGCTGTCCCATCTGGCCTCCCTGATCGGCAACGCGCTCGACAGTTTCGGCGAGCGCGCGGTGCTGGAGCGGACGCGCATCCTGTACCAGACGCTGTTCAGCGGGGTCGATCGGCTGCTGGCGACCCGCTCCGAGGGCCAGGCCCTGCGCCTGCTGTGCAAAACCCTGGTGGATAGCGGTCTGTTCGTTTCCGCCGGGGTGGGGATCGTCGGCGCCGGCGGCGTGCACCGGCACATCGCGGCGGCGGCCCGCCGCAACGTGCGGGCGCTGCGCACGGCGAGCCTGGTTTACGCGAAAGGCCAGCAGCGCCGGCCGCTGACGTTCGATGCCTGGGAGACCAGCAAAACCGTCGTCGCCAACACGTATCTCTCGAACCCGCGCTTCGAGCCGACCTACGAGCTGGCGGAAACCCTCGGATTCAGGTCGATCGCGGCACTGATCATTCACCGCGGCGGCGCGCCCTGGGGCATCATCAGCGTCTCGGCGGCGGAGGAAAATTTTTTCGACCGGGATCTCATCGAACTGCTGGAGCGCCTGACGGGCATGGTCGGGCGCGTGCTCGACGAACTGGATCTGAAGGCGACGCTGCGCGCCGAGCGCGAGACCCAGCGCCGCATCGCGCGCGAGGACATGCTCACCGCCCTGCCCAACCGGCGCGCGTTTCATGAAGTGCTCACCGCGCGTCTGAAGCAGGCGGCGCAGACCGGTGCCGGCCTCACCGTCGCCATGCTGGACCTGAACGGTTTCAAGCAGATCAACGACCAGTGGGGGCACGCGGCCGGCGACCATGTGCTGCGCACCGTCGGCGGGCGCATCCGCGCGGTATTGCGCGAGGCCGATTTCGCGGGCCGGCTGGGCGGTGACGAGTTCGCGCTGATCATGGATGGCTTTCCCGGCCCGCGGCACAGCGCCGATGACGAAGCGCATGAGGGCACCGCCGGATTTTGCGAGCGTCTGCAGCGCGTCGTCAGCGCGCCGCTGATGCTACCCAACGGGCGGACCGCGCATGTCACGCTGTGCGCCGGCTTCGCCGCCTCCTCGCCGGACACGCCGGACGCCGACGCCCTGCTGCGCCGGGCCGACCGGGCGCTGTATGAGGCCAAGGCGGAAAGCGGACGCGACGGCCGGTTCTGGCGCGTCTATCGCGACCGGGACGCGGGCCGGGACTGGCCCCTCGATATCTGGTCCTTGCTGCAGAACGGCGCGCTCGTCGCGCATTTTCAGCCGGTGCTGGATCTGGAAGATGGCCGGATCATCGCCATCGAAGCGCTCGCCAGATTGCGCGATGCCGGCGGCGGCGGCGGCGATGGCAATGGCGGCGGGCTCATCCCGCCGGCCAAATTCCTGCCGCACATGACGGTCGATGAGCGCTTCCTGCTGTTCTGCAAGATCCTCGAAGCCGGCATGGATCAGCTGGCGCGGCTCGACGCGGATGGTCACGAGATGTGCGTCTCGGTCAATCTCGACGGCGAGGTGCTGCTGCGGGAAAAAATGCTGCCGTACATCAAAAAAACCCTGACACGCCGCCGCATGGCGCCGGCGCGCCTGGTGCTGGAAATTCTCGAAACGCACGAATTCTTCAGTCTCACCCAAGCAAATTCGCAGATCAAGGCGCTGCAGGCGATGGGTGTCCGCATCGCGCTCGACGACGTCGGCGCCGGGCACTCCTCGTTGCTCAAGGTCCGGGACCTGCCGCTGGACATCCTGAAACTCGACCGCAATTTCGTCTCGCGCCTGCGCGAGCAGCCGGACGACCTGGTGTTCATCGCGACATTGCAGACACTGACCGCGGCGCTGAGAATGCTGCTCGTCGTCGAAGGCGCCGAGGACGAGGTGGTGATCGGGGCGCTGCGGATCGTGGGCGTACGCCACGTGCAGGGCTACGCCATCGCGCGGCCGATGGATGGCCCGGCGCTGATGAACTGGCTGCGCGACTATCGCCCGCGCCAGGTCCCGGCGGCGCCGACCAGCCTGCTCGGCGCCTACGCGCTGCACTGGCGCTGGCTGCGCGCGATGGAGTTCTGCCAGGGGCACGAAGCCACGCTGACCTCGCTGCTGCGCAGCGACCTGCTGCGCCTGAGCGAGTTTTTTGCCGGGCCCGGCGCGGTGCATGAAGCGGTGCGCGAGGCCTACGAAAAACTGCGGCTGCTGATGCAGGAGGAGGTGATCGACCTGCCGGCGATCTTGTCGGCGAGTCTGGTCTTCCGGCACCGGATGATCGAGGCGCTCGCGCAGCGCCCTGGGCAGCCCGGCAAACTGGCCGGCACCCATGCCGGCCGCCGGCGCAAAACCGATCCGGCGGCAAGCGCCCCGGCGGTCGCCTTGCGCGACTCGGCGCGGCGGCGGGTTCGCGGTTAGCCGATTCTCGTGCTGACGGTGCCGATGCCGGCGATTTCGCCTTCGGCGAGGTCGCCCGGGTGCAGCGGCCCGACGCCTTCGGGCGTGCCGGTGAAAATCAGATCCCCGGGCGCCAGGTGGACCAGCCTGGAGAGGGCGGCGATGATTTCGGGGACCGGCCAGATCTGGTCGGCGAGGTCGCCGGACTGGCGGGGCTGGCCGTTGACGCGCAGCGTGATGGCGCCGGCGGCGGGGTGGCCGATTTGGGCGGCGGGGACAATCTCGCCGATGGGGGCTGAGGCGTCGAAAGCTTTGGACATGTCCCAGGGGCGGCGCGCGGCCTTGGCTTCGTCCTGCAGGTCGCGCCGCGTGAGGTCCAGGCCGGCGGCGTAGCCAAACACGTGTGCCAAGGCATCGGATGCCGGAATGTTGGCGCCGCCGCGGGCGATGGCGACCACCAGTTCCATTTCGTGGTGCAGGTTGCCGGTGGCGGGCGGGTAGGGCGCGTCCGCGCCGTGCGTGACCACCGCGTCGGCGGGCTTGGTGAAAAAGAACGGCGGATCGCGCTCATCATTGCCGAGTTCCCGCGCGTGGGCGGCATAATTGCGGCCGACGCAAAAGATGCGCCGGACGGGAAACAGGCTGCCACCCGCGACCGGGACGGTGATGGTGGGGGGCGGGGCGATGACGAAGTCGGGCATGGCGGACTCTCGAAAGAAGGAAGAAAGCAGTTACTTTTTTGAAAAAAAGTAACCAAAAAACTTTTGATTAACTGGGGGCTTTGGCGTGGACTTGCCACAGCCCGCAGTTAACAAAAGTTTTTTGCTTCTTTTTTTCAAAAAAGAAGTTCTTGCTTTCTTACTACAGCGGAAAATGGCACGCCACTTCTCGATTCTCGCCATACGGCCGCAACTCCGGCCGCTCGGTTTTGCAGCGCCCCTGCGCGGCGGGGCAGCGGGTGTGGAAGCGGCAGCCGGGCGGGGGGTTGGCGGGCGATGGCGGCTCGCCTTGCAGGATGGTGCGGGCGCGGCGGGCGGCGGGGTTGGGTTCGGGCACGGCGGAGATGAGGGCGGCGGTGTAGTGGTGCGCGGGGGTGAGCATGACGGTGTCGGTGTCGCCGATTTCCACGATGACGCCGAGATACATGACGGCGACGCGCTCCGCCGCCTGGCGGATGACGGCGAGGTCGTGCGCGATGAAGATGTAGGTGAGGTCCAGCTGTTCCTGCAGGTCCGCCATCAGGTTGACGATTTGCGCCTGGATCGAGACGTCGAGTGCTGAGACCGGTTCGTCCGCGATGATGAGGCTGGGGTTGAGGGCGATGGCGCGGGCTAGCCCGATCCGCTGGCGCTGGCCGCCGGAAAATTCGTGCGGAAAGCGGCTGAGGTGCTCAGGTGCCAGGCCGACAAGGTGCATAAGCTCTTCCAGGCGCGCCTGGATTTTTTCGCGCGCGCCGTAGTTGTGGACTCGTAATGGTTCGGCGATGAGGTCGCCGACGCGCCGGCGGGGATTCAGCGAGGCGCTGGGGTCCTGAAAAACCATTTGCATATTGGCGCGCAGGGGGCGCAGTGCGCGCTCGGACATGCGGGTGATGTCCTGGCCTTGAAAAATGATTTTGCCGGCATCGGGTGTGTATAGTTTGAGGAGGGTGCGGCCAAGTGTGGATTTGCCGCAGCCGGATTCGCCGACCAGGCCCAGGGTCTCGCCGGGATAGACTTTTAGGGAAACATTCGATAGCGCCTGGATGTTCTGGCGCCCGCCAGGTCCGAAGCGGCGGCCGGCATGAAACGTCTTGCTGAGGTTTTCGGCGATGAGGATGGGCGCCGTCATGCGACTTCACCGGCACGGAAACACGCGACCTGGCGGAACGGGCCGTGCAGCAATGGTGGGCGTTCGGCGCAGACGGCAATGCGATAGGCGCAGCGCGGGGCGAAGGCGCAGCCGGCGGGTTTTTCGTGCGGCGCTGGCGGGGCGCCGGGAATCGCGGAAAAGGCATTTATGCGCGGGCCGTGGAGCTGTGGAATCGCCGCCAGCAGGCCGGCGGTGTAGGGGTGCATGGGGTGGGCAAAGATGTCTCCCGTGGCGCCGGATTCGGCGATGCGGCCGGCGTACATGACGGCGACGCGGTCCGCGGTTTGCGCGACGATGCCCATATCGTGCGTGATGAGCAGGATGGAGGAGTTGAATTCCTTCCTGAGTTTGAGCAGAAGTTCCAGGATCTGGGCCTGCACGGTGACATCGAGCGCGGTGGTGGGTTCGTCGGCGATGAGCAGGGCAGGGGAGCAGGAGAGCGCCATGGCGATCATGACGCGCTGGCGCATGCCGCCGGAGAGTTGGTGGGGAAAGCGCCGGGAAATTTGTTGCGCATCCGCAATACCCATCGCGGCCAATAGGCTTTCGGCGCGCAGGCGGGCCTGCCAGGTGGGCAATTTGGTGTGGATGCGGATCTGTTCGACGATTTGCGCGCCGATGGTATAGACGGGGGTGAGCGCGGTCATCGGGTCCTGAAAAATCATCGCCATGGCGCCGCCGCGCAGCCTGCGCATCGCGGGTTCCTTGAGGGTGAGGATGTCTTCGCCTTTGAACAGGATTTTGCCCGTGATGATGGCGTTGGGATCCGTGATGAGGCGCATGATGGACAGTGCGGTGAGGCTTTTGCCGGAGCCGGATTCGCCGACGATGGCGAGGATTTCTGATTCGGCGAGTTGGAAGGACACGTCTTCGACAACCGGAAGCAGGCCGCGCGGGGTGCGGAAGGAGATGGAGAGGTTTTGGACGTCGAGGAGCATTAGAGGAAGTAAGAGAGAACTACATTTTTGAAAAAAAGGCGCCCCGCCTGGGGAAGCAAAAAACTTTTGCTCCGCTTCGCGCGGGTCTGGGACCGCACGCGGTCCCAAACCCGCGCGAAGCGGAGCAAAAGTTTTTTTGCTACCCCAGGCGGGGCGCCTTTTTTTTCAAAAAAAGTAGTTCTTGCTTTCTCTTTCATCGCGCCCCGCGCGCGCGGGGGTCGATGAGGAGATAGAGCATATCCACCACCGTGTTGGCGGCGACGATGAAGATGGCGCCGTACATGACGGTGGCCATGATGAAGGGCAGGTCCAGGTTTTGCAGCGCCTGGTAGGTGAGCATGCCGACGCCGGGCAGCGCGCAGACGACCTCGATGAGCAGCGCGCCGCCGCCCACCAGCGCGCCAAAATCCAGGCCGAACATGGAGACGAGCGTGATGAGCGACATGCGCAAAGCGTGCCGGAAAATGACCTGGCGCTCGGAGAGTCCCTTGGCGCGGGCCGTGCGGATGTAGTCCTCGGTCAGGGCTTCGACCAGGTTGGCGCGCAGCACGCGGCTGTAGAGGCCGATATAGGTGACGGCCAGCACGGTCCAGGGAATGACGAGGGATTTGAACCACAGCAACGGGTTTTGCGTGAGCGGGACGTAGCCGAGGGCGGGGACCCAGGAGAATAACACGGTGTTATGGAAGCGGGCCTGGGTGATGAGGTTGGCGACCTCGCCCAGCCAGAACACCGGCATGGAGACGCCGGCCATGGCCAGAAACATCAGGGAACGGTCAATAACACTGCCGCGCAGGGCGGCGGCGGTGACGCCGATGGCCACCGCGAAAATGAGCCAGATGACGGCGGCGCCGAACACCAGTGAGAGCGTGACCGGCACGGCCTGCAGCACGGCGGGGATGACGAGTTGGCCGGGGTTGACGAAGCTGGTGAGGTCCTGCGTGATGAAGAGGTGCTTCATCATCAGCCCGTACTGCACGGGCAGAGGCTGGTCCAGCCCGAAAGCGTGCCGCACGGCGGCGAGCGTGGCGGGGGAGGCGCCGCGGCCGGCGATGCGGGCGGCGGGGTCGGCACCTGGCGTGGCGAAGAAAATGAGAAACACCAGAACGCTGATGGAGAAAAGCACGAAGACCATTTCCGCCAGGCGGCGCAGGAGGACCAGAAAAATCATTTCTGCACGCGGATTTTTGCACGCGGGTCGAAGGCCTCACGCACGCCGTCGCCCAAAAAATTCAGCGCGACGACGGTGAGCATGATCGCGAGGCCGGGGGCGATGGCGACCGCGGGGCGGGTGTAGAGCAGGCCTTCACCGTCCAGAATGATGGTGCCCCAACTGGCGGCGGGCGGCTGCACGCCGATGGAGAGAAACGATAGTGCCGCTTCCGTTAGCATGTTTAACGCCATCATCAGGGGCGCGAAGACGATGAGCGTGGTAATGACGTTGGGCAGAATGTCCTTCCACAGAATGCGGGCGCGCGGCACACCGAGGCAAACGGCCGCGAGCACAAAATCGCTGCGGGCGAGCGAGAGAACCTGGCCGCGGATGGGGCGGGCGACGTAGGGGACATAGACGATGCCGATGATGGCGATGGGGATAAGCAGAGAGTCCGAATCGATCGTGACGGGGCCGAGTTTGAGGCCGCGGCTGATCAGCACGGCGGAGAGCGAAATGGCCAGCAGGTAAACCGGGAACGCCCACAAGATGTCCAGGATACGGGCGAGGATGGAATCGACAAAACCGCCGGAAAAACCCGCGACGATGCCGATAAGGCCGGCCAAGGTCAGGCAGATGAGCGTGGCGCCGGCAGCGATGAGCAGCGAGTTGCGGCCGCCAAAAAGTATGCGCGCGGCGACGTCGCGTCCCTGGTCGTCCGCGCCCAGGAAATACTTTTGGGTCCAGGTGGGGCCGATGGGGGTGACGCCGAAGCCGGTATCGGCGCTCTGCATGATATCGACGGGCTGGCCGGCCAACGTGATGGAGCCGTCGAGGTTGGAGGCGAATGGGTCCGACTGCGAAATGTTTTGCGCGTACCAGGGTGCGGCGAGGCAGGCGGCGATGATGACGATGAGGATGGCGAAAGCGAGCATGGCGGCGGGGTCGCGTGTTAGTTTGCGCAGGCTGGAAGCCCAGGGTCCGGCGGGCTTGGACAAGGCCTATTGCACCCAGACCTTGTCGAACAGCAGGTGGAACTGCTCGCTGAACGTGTAATTCCCCAGGCGTGCGCTCACGAAATCGAGCTGCTTGGGGTTGAACAGCGTGGCCCAGGCGGCCGCGTCCGTGGCCTGTTTGTCGATGGCGGCCCATTCGGTGTTGGCCTTGGCGGGGTCTGTGATGGCGTCCCGCAGGGCGGCCTGGACCTTGGCGTCGTATTGTTTGTTGCAGTAGCCGGCGATGTTGACGGAATTGTCGGAGCCGGGATGGATCTGGCCGCATGTCAGCAGGACGTTTAAAAAATCCGAAGGGGCGGGGTAGTCGTCGTACCATAAGGTGATGCTGATCTGCACCTTGTTGTTGGTGTTCTGGATATAGTTGAACTGGATGTTGGCGGAGAGCACGTGGGTGGTGGCGACGAAGCCGAGCTGGTTGAGCACGCTGCCAAGATACGTGCCGAGTGCTGGGTCCACGCCCTCGTCGTCTGTAATGACGGTGACCTTTTGGCCCGCCATGCCGGATTTTTGCATGTAGCTTTGCGCTTTGGCCAGGTCCGGCGCGGTCCATTTCGGGCCGGGGTTTTTGGTGTACGGGCAGTAGGGCTGGTAGCCGGGGAAACCGGGCGGCAGAATTTGGCAGGCGGGGACGCCAAGGTTCTTGCCGCCGTAGATTTGTACGGTGTCGCGCCGATTGAGGGCGTAATTCACGGCGAGGCGCGCGTTCAAATTGCTGAAGGGCGGGATGTTGACGTTCATCGGGGCATAATAGTCGGCGAGCAGCGGGTTGATGTAGATTTGCCGCGGGAACCTCGTGCTCATTTCGGCCAGGCGATCGGCGGGCAGAGACGGGTCCATATCCAGGTCGTATTGGCCGTTTTCAATGGCGGTGACGGCGTTTTCTCCGGTCACGCCGAACTCGAAATCAATTTCGTTAACGTAACCGTCCGGCTGCGCCTCCGGGCTGAAAACCTTGAAATAGGGGTTGCGCTGCAGGATGAAGGCTTTTTGCGGGTCGTAGCTGGTGATCGCGTAGGGGCCGGTGCCGGGGATGGGGATGGTGCCCATGTCGTGTGGCGGCGTGGCGGCGGGGAGGATGGCGCCGAAGGGCAGGGCGATCTGGTACAAAAATTCCGGGTTGGGCTTGACCAGGTGGATGGTGATGGTGCCGTCATCGCCGGCGACGACGCCGTCCGGCAGGGTGCACGTGGCCGGTGCGGTAAGGCATTTGTCGCCGCCGACGATGTTATTATACCAGGACCCGGCGTTGGGGTTGTTGACCTTGAACAGGCGCTCGAAACTGGCGACGACGTCTGCCGGCGTGACCGGCTGGCCGTTGGAAAATTTGATGTTTTGCCGCAGCTTGAAAACATAGGTTTTGCCGCCGTCCTGCGGCGCGGGGACGGAAGTGGCGAGGTCCGGTACAATGTCGTTGCTGCTGGAGCCTGCGGATTTTCTGAAAGCCACCAGGCCGTCATAGGCGACAATGAAAAGCTGCCAATACTGGTCGGTGTAGTTCACCTGCGGGTCGATGGAGCCGTCGGACGAGGCGGCGACCAGTTTGAGCGTGCCGCCGCGGTGGTTTTGCGCGTGGGCCGCCTGCATAACGGCGAGCAGGGCGGCGGCGATGAGCCAAATCGTCTTCACGTGAATGCCGCCATCGAGTGCTCCCTGTGAGGTTACGCGAGCGTATAAAAGCAGAAATGTTCCATAGAGTTAAGGCGAAAGCAAGAAAGCGCTTTTTTTTTGCGAATTGCGGGCTCTTGCACCGGGAGTGCCGATCATCGCCANNTGGCGATGATCGGCACTCCCGGTCCAAACGCCCGCAGGAGCAAAATTTTTTGCGCGCTTTTTTTTAAAAAAGCGCTTCTTTCTTTTGCTAAAACCCTGTCACCGGATGCGGCACGTATTCGGCCTCCAGCGCGGCGGTTTCCTCCGCCGAGAGTTTCAGCGACAGCGCGGCGACGGCGTCGTCCAGGTGGGCGGGTTTGGAGGCGCCGATGATGGGTGCCGTGATGCCGGGCTTTTGCAAAACCCAGGCGAGCGCCACCTGCGCCCTGGGCACGCCGTGATGCTTGGCGATTTCGGCGACCTTTTCCACGACTTGTCTGTCGGCCTCGGCGGTTTTTTCGTACAGGGTTTTGCCAAAAATGTCGCTCTCGGTGCGTTCGGTTTTGGCGTCCCAGTCGCGCGTCAGCCGGCCGCGGGCGAGCGGGCTCCACGGTATGACGGCGATCTTTTCGTCCAGGCAAAACGGCAGCATCTCGCGCTCTTCCTCGCGGTACAGCAGGTTGACGTAGTTTTGCATGGCAACGAATTCCGTCCAGCCGTGCAGCCGGGATTTATACACCGCGGTGGCGAACTGCGTGGCGCGCATGGAGGACGCGCCGATGTAACGGACCTTCCCGGCTTTCACCAAGTCGTGCAGGGCCTCCAGCGTCTCCTCGACAGGCGTGGCAGCGTCCCAGCGATGGATCTGGTACAGGTCCACATAATCCGTGCCAAGCCGTTTGAGCGAATGGTCGATCTCGGCAAAAACGGCCTTGCGCGACAAGCCGGCGCCGTTCGGGCCCTTGCGCATGCGGCCGTTGAGTTTGGTGGCGATGACCACGTCGTCGCGGGCAACATTGTCCTTCAGGATGCGGCCGACGATTTCCTCGGACGTGCCGTCGGAATAGACGTTGGCGGTGTCGAAAAAATTGATGCCGAGGTCCAGGGCTTTTTTGATGAGCGGGCGGGATTTTTCCTCGTCCAGCGTCCAGGCGTGGGTGCCGCGGTCGGGCAGGCCGAATGTCATGCAGCCGAGGATGATTTTTGAAATTTCCAGGCCGGTGTTGCCGAATTTGATGTAGTCCATGAGATGCCCCTTCTAATTAAGCAAGAAAGTAAGAACTTCTTTTTTAAAAAAAAGAAGCAAAAAACTTTTGATTAATTTGTACCGTGCTGGTGAAGCCACCTGTGGCCCAGATTAACAAAAAGTTTTTTGCTTCCCCGGGAGGGGCGCCTTTTTTTCAAAAAAGAAGTTCTTTCTTGCTTTCTAGTTCCTTCAATAAACCTTCAAAACATTCCTCCAGCGTCTTGCCGCTTGTATAATATGTCAGGTCGGCTTTTTCATAAAACGCCGCGCGGCCTTCCAGGATCAGTCGCAAATCGTCCATGGCCTCGCGGTTGTCGGCCATCGGGCGCAAATCGCCCTGCGCGATCACGCGGCTCATATGGTCTTCCGGCGTCGCCTGCAGCCAGATCGTGTAGCAATGGCTCAGCAGCAGGTCATAGGTGGCGGCGTCGGCCACCAGGCCGCCGGCGGTGGCGATGACGCAAGCCGGGTGGTTGCGCAAAACCTCCTCCAGCGCCTGGCGTTCGTACCGGCGGTAGGCGTTCGGGCCGTACAGGGCCTGGATTTCCGACGGGGAGCAGCCGGCGAGCTTGGTGATTTCGCGCCCCAGTTCCACGAATGGCCGGCCCCGATGCGCGGCGAGCATTTTGCCGAGCGTGGATTTGCCGGCGCCGCGCAGGCCGATGAGGGCGATGCGCTCGCCGCGGCGCGCGGCCTCCGCGCCGGAGGAAAACAGTTCCGAGAGCGCCTTGTGCGCCCGCTTCAGCGCGTCCTGCTTGCGGCCGGTGAGCAGGTTGCGGATCATCAGCCATTCCGGCGTGGCGGTGGTCTCATCCCCCAGCAGTTCGGCCAGCGAGCAGTCCAGCGCCTGGGCAACCTGCGCGAGCACGAGGATGGAGACGTTGCCGATGCCGGATTCCAGGTTGGCGAGGTGGCGTTCCGAAACGTCCGCGGCCTCGGCCAGCACCCGGCGGGGCATGCCGCGGCGGGCGCGCAGCAGTTTTACGCGCTGGCCGAGGGCGGTGAGGAGTTTGTCGCGCGCCGAGGGGGAGTGGACGGTCATGCTGGATTTTAACAGTTAGGGTGGCAATGCGGTAGCGGTCGCCGCCTTATGAATTATATTGCATAACCGTGGCGCGTGGGATAGAAGGCTGGGAACAAAAATCCAATTTTTGGGGGTAATATGAACCAGGCAGGCCGTCCATGGACGCGATAGTCCAGACCCGCAGCGGCAATGCCGCGGATTTCTTCGTGGACCGGCATGTGCGGGAGGGGCGGGGCGCCAAGCCGGCCTTTGTGGATGAGCGGCGAAGCCTGAGTTACGCGGATTTTTGCGCGCAAAGCCAGCGTTTCGCGGCCGGGCTGGCGCACGCCGGCGTGCGGCGGGAGGCGCGCATAGCACTCCTGGTGCTCGATGTCGTGGAATTTCCGGTGTGTTTTTGGGGCGCGGTCCGCGCCGGGGTGGTGCCGATCCCGATCAATACGCTGCTGCCGGCGGAGCTGACGAGCTACATTCTGGCCGACAGCCGGGCCGAACTGCTGGTGATCTCCGAGGCGCTGCTGCCGGCCCTGGCGGCGGTTTTTCCGGCGCTGCCGTCCTTAAGGCAGGTTGTGGTGGTGGGGCAGGCGGAGGGATTTCTCTCGCTCGACGAATTTTTGGCCGAAGGCGCCGCGCCGCCGGTGGAGGCGAACGGGGCGGAGGTGGCGTTTTGGCTGTATTCCTCCGGTTCCACCAGCGCGCCGAAGGGCACGCGGCATTTGCACGCCAGTCTGGCGGCGACCGCCGAGACCTTTGCCGCGCGGGTGCTGAAAATCCGCGAGGACGACGTGGTGTTCTCGGCGGCAAAAATGTTTTTCGCGTATGGGCTAGGCAACAGCATGACGTTTCCGCTTGCGGTGGGCGCGACCGCGGTTTTGCTGCCGCACCGGCCGACGCCGGATGCGGTGCTTTCGATCATGGCAAAGCACCAGCCGAGCGTGTTTTGTGGCGTGCCCACGCTTTATGCCTCACTGCTGCAGCAGCCGCGGCTCGGGCTGGGCGCGGGCAGCGCGCGGCTGCGGCGCTGTATTTCCGCCGGCGAGGCGCTGCCGGAGCATCTGGGCTTGGCGTGGGAGAAGGTGGTGGGCGTAAAAATTCTGGACGGGATCGGCTCCACCGAGATGCTGCATATTTTTGTCTCCAACACGGACGAAAAACTCAAATACGGCACGTCCGGCGTCGCGGTACCGGGGTATGAGTTGAAGATAGTGGACGCCGCCGGGACCGAACTTCCCGACGGCGAGCCGGGCGAACTGGTGGTGAAAGGCGATAGCGCCGCCGAGGGCTACTGGAATCAGCGGGAGAAATCGCGGCGCACCTTCGTGGGGGAGTGGACGTTCACCGGCGACAAATACGTGCGCGAGGCCGACGGGTTTTACCGCTATTGCGGGCGCATGGACGACATGTTCAAGGTGAGCGGCATTTGGGTGAGCCCGTTTGAAGTGGAAGGCGCGCTGGCCAGCCACGAGGCGGTGCTGGAAGCCGCGGTGGTGGGCCACGAGGACGCCGACGGGCTGACCAAACCGCGGGCGTTTGTGGTGCTGAAAAATTCGTCCGCGGCCCGCGACGGGTTGGTGGCGGAGCTGCAGGCGTTTGTAAAAGACAAAATCGGCCCCTGGAAATACCCGCGGTGGGTGGAGATCGTCGAGGATTTGCCGAAAACCGCGACCGGCAAAATCCAGCGCTTCAAGCTGCGCCAGGTGGCATGAGCGGGAAGGATTTGCCCCTGACGATCGCGGGGCGGCACCTGGAGGCGAAATGGTGGGGGCCGGGCCCGGCGGCGGCGCCCACCATCGTGATGCTGCATGAGGGGCTGGGCTGCGTGGCGATGTGGCGGGACTTTCCGGCAAAACTGGCGGCGGCGACGGGCTGCGGCGTCATGGCCTATTCGCGGTTTGGCTACGGCCAGTCCGACCCGGTGAGCCTGCCGCGGCCGTTGACGTATATGCACGAAGAGGCGCTGGAATTTTTGCGGCAGGTGTTGGACGCGGCCGGCATAAGGCGCGCGATTTTGCTCGGGCATTCGGATGGCGGCTCGATCGCGGCGATCTATTCGGGCGGCGTGCAGGATTTTCGGTTACGCGGGTTGGTGATGATCGCGGCGCATTTTTTTTGCGAGGAGGTCTGCGTGCGCGCGATCGAGGCGGCGAAGGCGGCGTATGAGACGACGAATTTGCGTGCAAAACTGGCACGTTATCACCGCGACGTGGATAACGTGTTCTGGGGCTGGAATGGCGCCTGGCTGAACCCGGACTTTATGAAATGGCGGATCGACGATTATGTGCCGACGATCCGCGTGCCGGCGCTGCTGATCCAGGGTTCGGCGGATGAGTATGGCACGCTGGCGCAGTTTGAGGCGTTTACCAGCCAGGCCTATTGCCCGGTGGAGACGGTGGTGGTCGAGGGGGCGGGGCACTCACCGCATCTTTCGCATACGGGGGAAACGCTGGCTGTGATAGAAGCATTCGTGGCGCGGATTTTGGCGCTGGAGTCGGTGCCGGCGTATTCCATGCAAAATAATGCATAATTTACTTGACTGCGCCTGATAACGCAATATAGTGCATAAAACTGCAACCGGGATAACGCCAATGAGCCAAAAAATCATCGATTTTCGGACGAGCCCTGAAAACTACCGGCACTGGAAGCTGGAATTCGAGGGCAACGTCGCGCACCTGATCATGGATGTGGATGCTTCCGCCACGCTGTTTGAGGGCTATGAGCTGAAACTGAATTCCTATGATCTGGGCGTGGATATCGAGCTGAATGACGCGATCCAGCGGCTGCGGTTTGAGCACCCGGAGGTGGGCGCGGTGGTGCTGCGCTCGGGCAAGGAAAACGTCTTTTGCGCCGGGGCGAATATCAGGATGCTCGGCAAGTCCACCCACGGGCATAAAGTAAATTTCTGCAAGTTCACCAATGAGACGCGGTTTTCGATCGAGGATGCGACGGAAAATTCCGCGCAGACCTATTTGTGCGCGGTGCGCGGCACGGCGGCCGGTGGCGGGTATGAGCTGGCGGTGACGGCGGAACACATCATGCTGATCGATGACCGGAAATCTTCCGTTTCGCTGCCGGAACTGCCGCTGCTGGCGGTGCTGCCGGGCACCGGCGGGCTGACACGGGTGACCGATAAGCGCAAAGTGCGGCGGGACCTGGCGGATGTGTTCTGCACGCAGGAGGAAGGCGTGCGGGGCAAGAAGGCGGTGGCGTGGCGGCTGGTGGATGAGGTGATTCCGCCGTCCGCCTGGGTTGAGAAAGTGGCTTCGCGCGCCAAAGAGTTTGCGGAAAAGAGCGACCGGCCGCGGGATGCGAAGGGTGTCGCGCTGACGCCGCTGGCCCGCGCGTTGAGCGATGACGCCGTGACGTATCAGCATGTGAAGGTTGAGCTGGACCGTGAAAAACGGCGCGCCACGCTGACGATTTTCGGACCTACGGAACCCGTGCCCGAAAATGTGGAGTCCGCGCAGGCGCAGGGCGATGCGTTCTGGCCGCTGGCGATGGCGCGGGAACTGGATGACGCGATTCTGCATCTGCGGCTGAACGAGCCGGAGCTGGGGCTTTGGGTTTTCAAGACCGAAGGCGGCGGCAAGGCGGTGCTGGCATACGACGATTTCTTGGCCGCTCACAAAGGCCATTGGCTGATCCGAGAAATTTCGCATTTCCTGAAACGCACGCTGAAGCGCGTGGATGTGACGTCGCGCAGCCTGATCGCGCTGATCGAGCCGGGAAGCTGTTTTGCCGGCACGCTCGCGGAGCTGGCGTTTGCCGCCGACCGCGCCATCATGCTTTCGGGCACGCGAGCCGGCGAGAATCGGGCGCCCGCGGTGCTGATGCTGGGAGCTGCGAATTTCGGCGCCTACCCGATGGGCAATGCGCTGACGCGGCTGGAAACGCGGTTTTTGGGCGAGCCGGCGTCGGTGGACAAGGCCGCGGCGTTGAAAGGCGAAGCCCTGGACGCCGAAGCGGCGAATGATCTGGGTCTCGTGACCTCGGTATTCGACGAGACGGATTGGAATGACGAAGTTCGAATCATGCTGGAGGAACGGGCCTCGTTCTCGCCCGACAGCCTGACCGGCCTGGAGGCGAATTTGCGGTTCGCCGGGCCGGAGACGATGGAAACGCGCGTGTTCGGCCGGCTGACGGCGTGGCAGAACTGGATCTTTCAGCGCCCGAATGCGGTGGGCGAGGATGGCGCGCTGAAGAAGTATGGTAGTGGCGTGCAGCCTACTTATGATCGGAATAGGGTTTAAAGGAGGAAGAAAGAAGTTACTTTTTTTGAAAAAAAAGTAACCAAAAAAACTTTTGATTAATTTGGACCAGTGGTGGTGAAACCAGCACGGTATAGAGTTAATAAAAAGTTTTTTGCTTCTTTTTTTCAAAAAAGAAGTTCTTTCTTTTTTACATTGATAGGAGCGGAAAATGCCTGACGGAATGAACATTAATTACGACGGTCTGATTCCCAACAATGTCGATTTGAACGCGGATGCGCGGGTCCGAAAAGCGCTGGAGACCTGGCATCCGGGTTATATCGACTGGTGGAAGGACATGGGGCCGGAGGGGTTTCAGGAGTCGCTGGTGTATTTGCGCACCGCGATCGGCGTGGACCCGAAGGGTTGGGCGAAATTCGACTATGTGAAAATGCCTGAATATAAGTGGGGCATTTTGCTGGCGCCCGCGGTGGAGGGGCGCAAGATTCCGTTCGGCAAGCACCAGGGCGAGCCGGCCTGGCAGGAGGTGCCGGGCGAGTACCGGGCGCTGCTGCGGCGGCTGATCGTGGTGCAGGGTGATACCGAGCCGGCGTCGGTTGAGCAGCAGCGGCATCTGGGGGCGACGGCGCCTTCGCTGTATGATCTGCGCAATCTGTTCCAGGTGAATGTGGAAGAGGGCCGGCATCTTTGGGCGATGGTTTACTTGCTGCACAAGTATTTCGGCACGGAAGGGCGCGAGGAGGCCGAGGAACTTTTGCAGCGCCGCTCCGGGCATCAGGATACGCCCAGAATGTTGGGCGCGTTCAATGAGGCGACGCCGGATTGGCTGTCGTTTTTCATGTTCACCTATTTCACGGACCGTGACGGGAAGATGCAGTTGGAGGCGCTGGCGCAAAGCGGGTTTGACCCGTTGTCGCGGACCTGCCGGTTCATGCTGACCGAGGAGGCGCACCACATGTTCGTGGGCGATTCCGGCGTGCAGCGCGTGGTGGAACGGACGGTGGAGGCGATGAAGGCGGCGGGGATTGCAGATCCGCATGATATCGCGGCGGTGCGGGCGCTGGGGGTGATCGATCTGCCCACCATCCAGAAGAAGATGAACCTGCATTTTTCCTTGACGCTGGATTTGTTTGGCAACGAGATTTCCACCAACGCGGCGAACGCGTTCAATGCGGGGATCAAGGGGCGGTATCGGGAGGACAAGCTGGAGGATGACCATTCTCTGATCGACGCGACCTATCCTGTGCTGCGCTGCATCGATGGCAA
>PLFB01000257.1 GCA_003137135.1 Acetobacteraceae bacterium | reverse complement strand
GATGAGCTGGATGTGGCGATCGGGATTGATAGGATGCAACAGGCGCTGGCGATCGAGGTGCGGCGGGTGGAGCATGCTTGGGCGGGGCTGCGGACATTTGCGCCGGACAGAAATTTTGTCTTTGGGTTTGATGCAGCGGTGGAAGGGTTTTTTTGGTGCGTGGGGCANNCCGGCGGCGGGGCGGCTGGTGGCCGATTTGGTGCTGGGACGGGAACCCGGGGCGGCGGGCGCGGTGCTTGGGGCGTTGGATCCGGGAAGGTTTCGGTGATCGATTTTGCGGATGTCGATTTCAGGTTGATCAAGCCGGGTCAGAAAGCAGTTACTCTTTTGAAAAAAAGTAACCAAAAGGCTTTTAATTCCCCAAAGCATCGCCGCGCAAACCCCGAAAGGAATCAAAAGTTTTTTGGTTACCTTTTTTCAAAAAAGTAACTGCTTCCTGGCTTTTGATTTGCCTCCGCATTTATTTCAGAGATTTTAGGAATTATATCGTTACGCTTCAGCGAATTTCGGCTAACATGGCACCGCGCGCGGATTGGCGCGCATGCAAAATCGGGGGAACGCCCGTATGCCGCACGGACATACGATTACGGGGACGATTTATAACTCCGTCACGCTGGGCGCGGGGGTCTATGGCAGTCCGCTGACCATCGCCGCGACCGGGGTGATTAACGAAAACCCGCATTATGACAGCAGTTTGGCGAACCGAGCGGGGGTTTACGTGCCGCGTGGCGAGGCCGGCGGGAAGGTGGTCAATGACGGGCTGATTCTGGGCGGGCATGGCGGGTATGGCTCGGGTGGTCCGGGCGGGTATGGCGTTTCGATGGCGGCGGCGGCGACGCTGGGCAATGCCGGCACCGTAATGGGCGGTTTTGGCGGCAGCTATCTGGGCAATGGGTATGCCGGGGGCACGGCGGCTTTCGCGTTCGGCGGGAGTGTGACGAATACCGGGCTGATGCAGGGCGGCGGCGGCGGCGGCGGGTATTATTCGTCGGCTTATGGCGGCGCGCTGAGCGGCGGCGGCGGGGCGGGCGGCGCCGGGGTGGTGCTGAGCGACGGCGCGTCGCTGAGCAATGCCGGCGGCGAGATTGTTGGCGGCGCCGGCGGAACGAATAGTTATAATTATCATTACCCTTACGCCGGCCGCGGCGGGGTGGGCGTGGCGCTTTCCGGCGCGTTCGCCGGGAACAGCGGGACGATCAACGGCGGAGCCGGCGGGTATGAGACGGGGGCCGGCAAGGGCGGCGATGGCGGCGACGGGTTGGATATCTCGGCGGCCGGCACGCTGTACAATTTCGGGAGCATCAACGGCGGCAGCGGCGGGGTGATCGGCGGCGGATATGGGGGCGTGGCGGGCCATGGGGGCGCCGGCGTCTCGGTGCTGGGCGCGGGGGCGTATGTCTATAATGCGGGCGTGATCGTGGG
Source organism: Acetobacteraceae bacterium (assembly GCA_003137135.1). GTDB lineage: Bacteria > Pseudomonadota > Alphaproteobacteria > Acetobacterales > Acetobacteraceae > Acidocella. The sequence continues at coordinate 7,805 of PLFB01000257.1, read as the reverse complement.
GGGCGCCGGCGGCGGGTTTGCGAATGCGGGCGAAGGCCAGGGCGGCGACGGCACGGTGGGCTTGGCCGGCGCGGGGGTGGAGGTTTTGAGCGGCGCCTACCTGTATAACACGGGCACGGTGACGGGTGGGGCGGGGGCCAGCGCGGAGCAGTCCGGCGGGACGCCTTTCTATCAGGTGGGCGGCCATGGCGGCGCCGGCGCCACGCTGAAGGATGCCTCGGGATACAATACCGGTCTCATCAGCGGCGGCCGGGGCGGCGTGGGATATGGCGCGGGTTATCTGCGGGCCGGCCATGGCGGCGTGGGGCTCGAGGTTTCCAAGGGCGGGTTTGTCAATAGCGGCCAGATTGAGGGCGGCGCCGGCGGCACGTGCAGCGATCCCGGCGGTCCGGGGCCGCAGGGTGCTGGCGGCATCGGCGTCGCGCTGAGCCATGCCGCGATGAGCAGCAGCGGATTGATCGGCGGTGGGTATGGCGGGGGTGACGGGGCGACGCTGGCGGGCCGCGCCACGCTGACCAATAGCGGGACCGTGGTGGGAGGCAGGGGGCGGCTGAGCTATGGTGTGCAGGGCTACGCGGGCGGCGCGGGTGTTGCGGTCTATAGTGGATCGAAGCTGATCAATACCGGGCTGATCTCCGGCGGGTATGGCGGGTATGGTTACGGCGGCAATGGCGGGGCCGGGATTTTTATCGACGGCGGCAAGGTGATCGATAGCGGCACGGTGGTGGGGGGACATTTTGGCTACGGCCATGTGAGCGTGGGCGACGATGGCGACGCGGTGGTGTTCGGCAGCCTGGCCGGTACGCTGGAGCTGAAGCCGGGGGCGTCGTTCGGCGGCAATTATGGGTATGTGGCGGCGAATGCCGCGGTACAGGATGTGCTGGAGCTGGCGGGGAGGAGCCATACGATCCTGGCCGGCATCGGGACGGAAATCACCGGGTTCAATGAGATCAGCTTTGCCGCGGGGGCGCGTTGGGCGATTGCGGGCGATGTGGCGGCGCTGGCGGGCGGCCAGCAGATCGCGGGGTTTGGGGTGGGTGATACGATCTATCTGGATGACGCGGCGGCGGCGAATGGGACGGCGACGGTGAGCCAGGCGGGGGTGGTTTCGATCGATGCGGGGGGCGAGACGTATAAGGTGGATATTTTGGGCGCGACGGTGGGCGAGGCATTTTCGTTCGCCGATGATGCGCTGACGGAGACGCGGGTGGCAATGACGTTTTTGAAGCCGGCCGAGAGCGCGGCAGCGGTGAGCTTGCCGGTGCTGGTGAGCGATGCGGGGGGTTTTCGCACCGCCGCGGCGCCGGTGTTGGGGATGACGGCGGCGAGCGTGGGGGGGACGTTTGAGCCGGTGACGCTGGGGTTGAGCGGGGTGCCGGTGGTGACGTTGCAGAGTTAGCAAAGGAAGGAAGAAGTTACTTTTTTTGAAAAAAAAGTAACCAAAAAAACTCTTGGCCCGCTTCGCGCGGCTCTGGTGGGGCCGGAGACGCGCGCAGCGGACCAAAAAGATTTTTGGGCTGCAGGGCGTTTTTAAAAAAGCGCTTCTTTCTTTGGAAACGCGGCGAGGAGCGGGATTTGTACCTTGGGCTCTTCGTGACGGGCCTCGCGGTAAAGGTATGGGGCGAAAAAACCGGCGATCAGGCCTAGGGAAAAAGAAAACGCGAAGGGAAACCACTGGGCCGTCTGCGCGGCGGTCGCCGACTGGATGTCGAGCAGGCGGATGCAGATGAAGACGCCGATCACCATCGACATACCGCAGATCAGGCCTTCCTTGAAACGGCGCGCCATGCCGGTGCCGAGATTGAAATCGACATCGCATAGAATCGCGACGGCGAGGCAGATGATGAAGCTGGTGGGCGCCAGCGGGGTGATATGGTAGGCGATGAAATTGGTGGCGGCCGTCGGCGTGCCGTGCGCGACCGCGAGGGCCAGTCGTTCGAACACAAAGGAGACGGCGCCGGCCGCGAGCGCGCAGGCGACCCAGGCGAGATAGGGCGGGCCGGAATCGCCGCGGCGGAAACTGGGCCAGCGCAATTTGGGCAGCACCGCGGCGGCCGCGCCGATGGTCTTGGTGGCCGCGATCAGCACGGCGGTGACCGCCAGCGGCATGGCGGCGGATTTCGGCGGTACGGGCCCGATCGCCAGGAAGCCGAAAATGGCGATTATCAGAACCACCGCCATGAAGACGAAGGGGCCGATGGGCAAGGGCTCGTCCTGCTGGGCCGGCAGGTCGAAGCCGGTGAGGCGCAGGCGGCGGTCAACCAGGTAGTCGGAATTTTCGGTCATGATGAGGATTTGCGCGAAGCATTCCGTGAGCCGGCGGTAGAGTATGGCGCAGGTGTCCTTGTAGCGGCCCCGCGGCTGTTTCAGGGCATTCTCGCCCTCATTGCCGGGCAGCCGCTTCAGGCTGTCGAACAGCACGAAGAAGGCGTGAGATTGGCTGGTGAAAACGCGGAAATCCTTGTGAATGGCATCCCAAATCTCGCGCTGCGCGCTGAATGAGTCGGCGTAGGCGGCAGTTTTGGACAGGTCTTCCATGTCCTTGTAGAGCCGCATCACGCGGGTCATCCAGCCGCTGGGTTCTTCGAGGTCGGCGCCGAGATATTCCTTTAGCTGGTTCGGCACGTCGTCGTCCTTTGAAATCCAATCACGCAGCTCAATGATTTTTGGTTCGGGGACGCCGAGCTTATCCATCGTCAGCCGGTCCGCCAGGTGGCGGACGCCGTGCGGGATGCGGCCCCAGTTCTGGAAGATTCTTAGCAGCGCCTGGTCCGCGGTGCTGACCACTGGGGTGTTGGGCAGCAGGGTGGTGAGAATGACGGCGGCGAGAATGGGCGGGGCGGAGAATTGCGTGATGAGTTTTTGCGCGTCGTCCAGCCCCAGCAGAGGCAGCACGCCGGGTTTGAGGACGACCTCACTGAGGATGAAGAACATCGCCAGCGAGGAGAGGATGTAGCAGATGCCGGTGATGATGAAGAGCGAGCGGGTGGTGGAGAGGCGGTTGGTGTCCGGCGTGTCGTAGCGGTTATAGGCGTAGAGAATGACGACCAGAATACATCCCAGCGTAACAAAGACGCTCGAGCCTGTGGATGCGGCACCTGTCATGACAACCTCCATGCAAGGTTGTGGGGTATAGGCGTAATGAATTTTGGCGTGAAATTAAAACTTCTGAATCTGCAAGTGAAGAATTTACTTTTTTGGAAAAATTTTGCTCCTAAAGGCGCCGGTGCCGGGCGTGCCGCTGATCGCCACCGACGGTGGCGATTAGNNTTTTTTTTCAAAAAAAGTAACTTTTTACTTTGCTATCCTGGAGGTTTGCGTTTCACGCTGTCGAACAAAGCCGGCGGGGCGAGGCGGCTTAGGCGGGCGAGGAGGGCGAGCCACCAGGGGAAGGTGATGTAGGTTTTTTGGGCGGCGAGGCCGTCGCGGATGATTTTTGCGGCGTCGCCGGCGTCCATGATGCCGGGCATGTTGTAGGGGTTGATGGCGGTCATGGGGGTGCGGATGAAGCCGGGGCGGATGAGGGTGAGGCCGATCCCTTCCCGGGCGGCTGAGCGGGTGGTGGCGGTGACCCAGGTGTCGAGCAGCGCCTTGGTTGCGGAGTAGGTGGGGCTGGTGGGCAGGGCCATGAGGCCGGCGATCGAGCCGACGATGGCGATACGCCCTTTTTGGCCGCCGGCGCCGGCGGGCTGCGTGCGCATGAGGTCGATGGCGGGCAGGACGGTGTTGAAGACGCCGTCGATGTTGGTGGCGATCAGGGCGCGGATGTTTTCGGGAGTTTCGAAATGGGCGTCGCCGGGGCCGATGGAGATGCCGGCGTTGGCGATGACGAGGTCGAGCGGGGCGGCGGCCGTGATCCAGGCTTTTGAGGCGGCTTGGTCGGTGACGTCGAGCGTGGTTTCCGTAACCGTGGCGCCGAGCGCGCGGGCGGTGGCGGCGGTTTCGGCCAGGCGGGCGGCGTCGCGGCCGGCGAGGTGGAGCGTGGCGCCGGGATGGGCGTAGGCGAGGGCGAGGGCCCGGCCGAGGCCGCTGGAGGCGCCGGTGATGGCGATGTTTTGAACCATATGGGCAGTGTAGCAGGGGGCTGCTAAGAGGCCAGCCTATGGAACAGGCAGCTTTTTTGGCATCGATGACGGGGTTTTCGCGCTCACAGGGCGAAGTGGACGGGACGGCGTGGATTTGGGAATTGCGGAGCGTGAATGGGCGGGGGCTGGAGGTGAAGCTGCGGCTGCCCTCCGGGTTTGATGCGCTGGAGCCGGGGTTGCGGGACGCGGCGGGGAAGGTTTTGAAGCGGGGGAATGTGTCGGGGACGCTGACGGTGCGGCGGGAGGTGGGGGCAGGGTTTGCCGTGGATTTTTTAGCGCTGGAGCGGCTGAAGGATGTGGCGATTGCGCTGGCGGATGAGATTCCGGGGGCGCTACCGCCGCGGGCGGAGCTTTTGCTGGGGCTGCCGGGGGTGATGCGGGCGGCGGGGGCGGTGGAGGAGAGCGAGGAGTCTCTGGCGGTTTTAAGGGCGGCGGTGGCGGTGGGGTTTGCGGAGGTTTTGGAGGGGTTGGCTTCGGCGCGGGTTTCGGAGGGGGCGCGGTTGGTGGAGATTGTTTTGCGGCTGTTGGATGAAATTGCGGGGTTGCATGAGGCGGCCTCGATTGAGGCGGCGGCGCAGCCGGGGCTTTTTCGGGCGCGGTTGATGGCGCAACTTTCCGAGATTCTCGAGCCGGGGCGGGGGGTGGCGGAGGAGCGGGTGGCGCAGGAGATTGCGCTGCTCACGACCAAGAGCGATGTGCGGGAGGAGTTGGATCGGCTGGGGGCGCATATTTTTTCCGCGCGGGCCTTGGTGGCGGAAGCGGTCGGGGTCGGGCGGAAATTGGATTTTTTGATGCAGGAATTTAACCGGGAGGTGAATACGCTGTGCTCGAAGTCGGCTTCGTTGGCGCTGACGGGGATTGGGTTGAAGATGAAGGCGGTGGTGGAGCAGTTGCGGGAACAGGTGCAGAATATTGAGTAGGCGGGGGTTGTGTTTTGTGCTGGCTGCACCTTCGGGGGCGGGGAAGACGTCGCTGTCGCGGGCGTTGTTGGCGGGGGATGCGGGGCTGTCGTTGTCGGTGAGTGTGACGACAAGGGCGCCGCGGGCGGGAGAGGTGGAGGGGGTGCATTATTATTTTGTAGAGTCTTCCCGGTTTGAGCAGATGGTGGCGGCCGGGGAACTTTTGGAGCATGCGACGGTGTTTGGGCGGTCTTATGGGACGCCGCGGGGGCCGGTGGAGGCGCAGTTGGGGGCGGGTCGCGATGTGCTGTTTGATATTGACTGGCAGGGGTTCCGGCAGGTGAAGGCGGCGTTGCCGGGGGATGTGGTGGGGGTGTTTATTAAGCCGCCGTCGCTCGAGGTGCTGCGGGAGAGGCTGGTTTCACGGGGGGATGGGGAGGAGGAAATTGCGCGGCGGATGGAGCGGGCGGAGGCGGAGATGAGTCATGCGCAAGAATTTGATTATGTCGTGGAGAATCGGGAGTTTGAGGTGGCGTTGGGGGAGTTGAGGGGAATTCTTCGAGCGAGCCGGCGGGGTCGGTGAAACTTTACGCGCGGGGGTGGGTGTCGCGCCAGGTTTCTAGGAGTTGGGCGGTGTCGAGGTCGGTGTAGCGCTGGGTGGTGGAGAGGCTGGCGTGGCCTAGCAACTCTTGAATTGAGCGGAGGTCGGCGCCGGCGGCTAGGAGGTGGGTGGCGAAGGAATGGCGCAAAGCGTGGGGAGTGGCGTGTTCGGGCAAGTTGTTGAGGCGGCGGAAGTCGCGGAGGGTTTTTTGGACGATTCCGGCGTTCAGGCGGGCGCCGCGGGTGCCTAGGAACAGGGGCGCTTCGCGCGCGGGGTTGGGGTGGAGTTTTAGGTAGGTGGTTAGAGCTTCGCGTATGGCGGGGAGGAGGGGGACCAGGCGCTGTTTGTTGCCTTTGCCGGTGACGCGCAGCGGGTTGGTGTAGGTCGGGATGTCGGAAATGTTGAGGGAGAGGGCCTCGTTGATGCGCAGGCCGGCGCCGTAGAGCAGGCACATTATCGCCGTGTCACGGGCTTGCAGGAAGGCGGTGTCTTGGGCTTCGGCGATGTTTTCGGCGATGGCGCGGGCGTCTGGAACGTTCAGGGCGCGGGGGAGGGGTTTTTTGGCGCGGGGGCGGGAGATCAGGGTTATCGCCGGGTTTTCCAGCCCGTGGCATTTTTGCAGGTAGCGGTAGAAGGTGGCGAGCGCCGAGAGCTTTTTGGCGCGGGTGGCGTTGCCGGAACCGTTTTTTTGTTCGGCGGCGAGCCAGGCGCGGATGTCAGCCGCGCGCAGGCCGGCGAGTGTGGTTTTGGTGGGCTCCTTGCCGTGGTGGCGGGTGAGGAAGGTAAGGAAGGCGGCGAGGTCGCGGGCGTAGGTTTCGACAGTTTTTTTGGCGGCGCGGCGTTCGCCCTCCAGCCAGGCGAGGAAGCTGGCGAGCAGGTTTTGTGCGGGTTCAGGCAATCGTCTGGCCGGTTTTGGCCCAGTCTGCGACGAAGGTTGCGAGGCCCTTGTCGGTGAGGGGGTGGTGGTAGAGTTGGCGGATGACGGAGGGGGGGATGGTCGCGACGTGGGCGCCGAGCTTGGCGGCCTCGATCAGGTGGATGGGGTGGCGGATGGAGGCGGCCAGAACCTCGGTTTTGATGGCGGGATAGTTGCGGTAGATGGTGACGATGTCGGCGATGAGGGCCATGCCGTCTTGGCCGATGTCGTCGAGCCGGCCGATGAAGGGGGAGACGAAGGTCGCACCCGCTTTGGCGGCGAGCAGGGCCTGTGCGGCGGAGAAGCAGAGGGTGACGTTGACCGCGGCGCCGTCCTGGGCGAGGGCGTGGCAGGCGCGCAGGCCGTCCGGCGTGAGCGGGACTTTGATGCACACGTTGGGGGCGATGGCGCGCAGGATTTTGGCCTCGCGCATCATCTGCGAAAAATCGGTGGCGGCGACTTCGGCGCTGACGGGGCCGGGGACGAGGTCGCAGATTTCGGCGATGACTTCCAGAAATTTGCGGCCGGATTTGGCGATGAGGCTGGGGTTGGTGGTGACGCCGTCTAGCAGGCCGGTTGAGGCGAGTTCGCTGATTTCGGCGGTCTCGGCGGTATCGACGAAGAATTTCATTTTTTTGCGCGGCTCCAATAAGGCGAGATTCGTGGCAGACCATAGCTTATGATGGAGTCGAGTCCTATCCGGGTTTCGGTGCTGCTGCCCTACCCGTTTGATGTGGCGTTTACGTATGCGAGCGATGAAATTTTGGTGCCCGGCACGTTTGTGCGGGTGACGCTGGGGAAGCGGGATGTCGTGGGGGTGGTGTGGGATGATGTGCCCGATGTGGACGTGAAGGCGAAGGCGGTGGCGGAGGTGTTGGCGTTTCCGCCGATGCCGGAGGCGTTGAGAAAATTTGTCGATTGGGTGGCGCATTATACGATTTCGAAGCGCGGCGAGGTGTTGGCGCTGGGGGTGAAGGCGGCGTTTTTGGCGGCGGTCTCGGCGCGGGCGAAAAGGATTGAGTTTGGGGCGGCGGATTTTTTGCGGGCGGGGCCATCATTGTCCGCGGATCAGGGTTTGGCGGCGGGAGCGCTGCGGGAGGCGGTTAGGGCGCAAAAGTTTGGAGTGACGCTGCTGGAGGGGGTGACGGGGTCGGGGAAAACCGAGGTTTATCTGGAGGCGGTGGCGGCGGCGCTGGCTGTGGGCGGGCAGGCGCTGGTGCTGCTGCCGGAAATCGCGCTCTCCGTGCAGTTTTTGCAGCGGTTTGCGGCGCGGTTTGGGGCGGCGCCGGCGGTGTGGCACTCGG
>PLFB01000174.1 GCA_003137135.1 Acetobacteraceae bacterium | reverse complement strand
ATATAGAGGCCCCAGCGGCCGGGCATGCGGCCCGACGGGATCGGCCGGTTGGGTTCGTTGATCGCATCGACATGCCGGTCGAACCAGTCGTTCACCGCCTGGCTGGTGCCGCACACCATCGGCCCGGCGAGGAGCAGGCCGGCGACGATCTGCGGCCAGTGCGGCCGCAACGGCGCGCCCGATGAAACGACGCCGCAGAAAAACGCCCAGATGGGCGCGAACCAGGTGACGGGTTTTAAAAGCTCGAGACAGGTTTTGAGGGCCGGGACGCGCAGGCCGGAGGTGGGGATCGCCAGCGATAGTTTTTGTTCGGCTGCCAAAATGTACCCCGCGCTGCGTTAAAGGAAGAAAGTAGCGCTTTTTTGAAAAAAACGGGACAGAGGCGCGGAAGAGATGCGAGACAGGGTCGTGAAACAGCCCCCAGTTAATAAGAGTTTTTTTGGTTCTTTTTTTGCAAAAAAAGAACTGCTTGCTTCCTTCTCCTGCATTATTCGATGCCAATCGTCTCGGCTTCGATCAGCCCGTGCCGGCGCATTTTCACGTACAGGCTTTGCCGGCTCACCCCCAGCACTTCGGCGGCGGAGGCGCGGTTGTCGCCGGTCATGGTCAGGGCGGCTTCGATCGAGAGGCGTTCGATCACATCGGTGGCTTCGCGCACCAGGTCTTTTAGCGACACGCGGCCGATGAGTTCGATGATCTGTTCGAGCGATTTGGGAAACGCGCGCGGGTTGGCGGGCACCGCGGCGGCGATCCGGCGGGAGATCGCGCGGATCGCGAAGCCGTAGGACGGGTCGCCGCCGTTGATGACGGCGCCGGCGGAAATTTCCACATCCGATTCGGCGCCGAATTCGTCGCGCAACTGGGTGGAAAAGAGGCGCACCTCGCCATGCTGGCGCAGATTGTTGAGCAGCACGCCGAGATCGACCCCGGGCCGGCCGAGCCAGCGGTCCAGCGACTGGCCTTGCGCCTGCGCCTCGTTATGCAATTGCGCCATTTCCAGAAAGGAGTCGTTGGCGGCGATGATGACGCCGTCATGGTCGGTGACGACAAAACCGTCCGGCACGCGTTCCACCAGTTGCAGCAGAGTGGCTTTGGCGTTGCTGATGCGCGCCGGTTCGGTGGGGGGTGCGGCCTGCGCCAGGCGCAGCAGCACCAGTTGCGCGTTGCCCTGGCGGAACAGGAAGGCCGAGGCGGTCATCGCCCCGGCGTGGCCGGCGAGGCGGAAGGCGACGTCGTCGGCGCGGCCGGCGGCGCGGATATTGGCCATCATCAGGTCCACGTCCTGCGCGGTCTGCTGGTCCGTGAGTTCGTGCAAAGCCAGCCCCACGACCTTGCCCTTGGGGCCGAGCAGCGCGCGCGCCGCCGGGTTGGCCTCGAGAATTTTCTGGCTGCCGGCATCGACGATCAGCACCGGTTCCGGCGTCATCTGGAACAGAATGCGGTACCGCGTTTCGATGTGGCGCATGCGGGCGTAGTCGCGCTCAAAAGATTGCTGCACGTCCACGACGCGCTGCTGCAGCGTGGCGAAGGCGCGCAAATCCCGCCCGAAGGCGATCACCTGGCCGGTTTTGCCGACCGGCAAAGCGCTGAACAGGATGGGAATGTCGGCGCCGCGGCCGGTCGGGTAATTCACCTGGCGGCCGTTGCGGTGGGTTTTGGCGGCGGCGTCGGCCAGCATTTCGTCGATCTTTGGCCGGCTTTCGATGGTCACCGAGTCGCGCCAGGGTTTTCCGAGCCAGTGGTCGTGTTCGGAGAATTCGTGCGCCAGGGCTTCAGACTGAAATGCAAAATCGCGCACGACGCCGTCGTGATCGACGATCACGGCGAGGTCCGCCGCCGCCGCGATGAGAAGTGCGGCGGCATCAGCGTCGATTCCGGCTAGCCAGCGCGCCGGCGTCTTAAAAGCCTTCATAACAAACCCGCTCTTTCAACCGTCACGGCCGCACCCCAAGCCTGAGAGATGTCAGCCAATGTCAACCAAGCGTGTCTTAGACCGGTGTAAACGTTCCGTCACGCGCTCAGTCACGGTAGTCTCCAGAAAAAAATTTGCGTGGGCGAGAGCGCCGGCGGCGTCCGGCGCGGTCGCGTCCGCGCCCAGGAAGCGCGCCCTCTCCTTATTTTCGGTCACGGCCCGGCCGCCGAGCAGAATATGCACGCCTGGGTTGCAGGAGGCAAGGCGCAGCGCGCGGATGGTGGCCGGCAGCCCCTTCATGGCGCGCTCGGCGCTGATGGAGAGGCCGACGATGTCGAACCACTCGTCCTTCACCAGCCGCAGCAACTGGGTTTTTGTGGCGGCGGGGCCGGAGCGGACGCACCAGCCGCCTTCACGGAACGTGTCCGCCACCATGGCCAGGCCAAAGCTGTGCTGCTCGCCGGGCGCGGGCAGCAGCAGGATGCGGTTGTCGGCGGCGCTCAAGGGGGCGGCGAAGCCGGCGGTGGCGGTTTCCTTGAGAATCTGGTCCAGCCGATAGACGCCGAGTGTCACGGTCATGAAGTCGGCGGTGTCCTGCTCCCACATTTTTCCGAGCAGCCGGGCCGCCGGCGTGAGCAGATTCTTGAGCAACGCGTCGCGCCCGCCGTAGTGCACGATGACGCGGTCGGCAACCGCGCGGGCCTGCTCGATGTCGTCGGCGACGATGATGCGGACAAAGGCGGCCACCTCCGCCTCGTTGATGGGGTGGTCTGGCGTGAGGCCGGTCTCGTCGCGGTGGGCGGAAAGCAGCCGGGGAAGAATCTCGTTCTCGATGGTCGCGCCTAGAAGCTCGACCCAGGGGGCGATGATGTTTGGCGCCGCGCCAGCGGGCGCCGTGCCGGCGGGCGCCGCGCCGGCAGGGTTTGGCATGGCCTGATTTGTCTCGGCGCGGAAAATTGGTCCCATCCCAAACTCCTTTCGCCTCATGTTGGCGCACCCCCGGCGCATGTGTCAAGTTTTATTGACGGTAGGGGCGTAATATAAACTTGACACTTGTTGCGGGGGGATTGTAGCCTCGTTTTCACGGGTGCACCGCCCGGGAGGAAAGCGGCATGAGCGGCCAGGTTCTTGGACAATATCAACAAGCTGGACGGTCCTGTTTGGGGGCGGGTGGAAATTTCCTGGGCGGGATCGAACGCGCTTACGAAAGGCATGTCAACAAATGCTGACGCGAATTTTTGAACGTGTATTTGGAACCGTGGATTGCTGCCCCTGGGTGGGGCACGCCTATGGCCTGCGGGTGGAGCCGGCGCGGGCGAAGCAGGCGCGGCCGCCGTATCTGTATTCGCCGGCGGAGCGCCGGCGCCGCGACGCGACGCCCTGGACGATGGTGCAAGGCATTCTGGCGCCGATCCAGTTTCTGGTTTTCTTGGTCAGCCTGGGCTTTGTGCTGCACTACCTGATTTCCGGCCAGGGTTTTGCGGCGGCGACGATTTCGGTGCTGGTGAAGACGGCGTTTTTGATCACCATCATGGTGACCGGCGCGATCTGGGAAAACGAGGTGTTTGGGCAGTACCTGTTTGCGCCCGCGTTCTTCTGGGAAGATGTGTTTTCCTTCGCCGTCATCGCGCTGCATTCGATTTATGTGGTGGTGCTGCTGACGGGAGCGGCGAACGCGCACGCGCAGATGATGATCGCGCTGGCGGCGTACACCGCCTACGTGATCAACGCGACGCAGTTTGTGATGAAACTGCGGACGGCGCGGCGGCAGGCGCCGGCTTCGAACCAGGTGATGGGATGAACGAGATTTCCGCCATTACGGTCGAGCCGGCCGGCTGCTCGGATGCGCCGGTGCTGAAAGAGCGTGGCCAGCGCGAGGTGTTTTGCGGGCTGACCGGCATTGTGTGGCTGCACCGGCGGATTCAGGACGCGTTTTTTCTGGTGGTGGGTTCGCGCACCTGCGCGCATTTGCTGCAAAGTGCGGCGGGGGTGATGATTTTTGCGGAGCCGCGCTTTGCGACCGCGATCATCGATGAGCGGGATCTGGCGGGCCTGGCCGATGCGAATGACGAACTGGACCGGGTGGTGACGCGGCTGGTGGAGCGGCGGCCGGAAATCAAACTGCTCTTCCTGGTCGGCTCCTGCCCTTCCGAAGTGATCAAACTGGATCTGTCGCGCGCCGCCTTGCGGTTGGGGCGGAAATTTGGCGCGGATTTGCGGGTGCTGTCGTATTCCGGCAGCGGCATAGAGACCACGTTCACCGAGGGCGAGGATGCGTGCCTGGCGTCGCTGGTGCCGGTGCTGCCGGCGAGCGATGCGGCGCAGCTGATGGTTGTCGGCACGGTGGCGGAAATCGTGGAGGACCAGTTCCGGCGTTACTTTTCCGAGCTGGGGATTCACGATGTCGGGTTTTTGCCGCCACGGCGTGCCGGCGAGCTGCCGGCGGTGGGCAAGGGGACGTTTTTTCTCCTGGCGCAGCCGTTTCTGGCGAATACGGCGCTGGAATTGGAACGGCGGGGAGCCGAGCGAATTGCGGCGCCGTTTCCGCTGGGCGTTGAGGGGACCCTGGCCTGGTTTGAGGCGGCGGCGCAAAAGTTTGGGATTTCGCAAGCGCGCTGCCGGGCGGTTCTGGATGCGCCGGCGGAACGGGCGCGGCAGGCTCTGGCACGCTGCCGAATCACGCTGGCGGGCCGAAAGGTGTTTTTCTTTCCGGATTCGCAACTGGAAATTCCCATGGCGCGGTTTTTGGCGCGCGAGTTGGGAATGACACTGAGCGAGGTGGGCACGCCGTTTTTGCATCGCGAACACCTTGCCGAAGAGCTGGCGCTGCTGCCGCGCGGCACGTTTTTGTCCGAAGGCCAGGATGTGGAGCGGCAACTGGACCGGTGCGATGAGGAAAAACCGGACCTCGTCGTGTGCGGGATGGGGCTGGCGAACCCGCTGGAGGCGCGCGGGTTTACCACAAAGTGGTCGATCGAGCTGGTGTTCACGCCGGTGCAGGGCTTTGAGCAGGCGGCGGATCTGGCGGAACTGTTTGCGCGCCCGTTGCGGCGCCGCGCGCTGCTGAAGGTTTAACAAAAATGCAGCTTTCGCTTTGGACATATGAAGGCCCGCCGCATATCGGGGCGATGCGCGTGGCGACCGCGATGAAAGGCGTGCACTACGTGCTGCACGCGCCGCAGGGCGATACCTACGCGGATTTGCTTTTCACGATGATCGAGCGGCGCGACGAGCGGCCGCCGGTGACGTACACGACGTTTCAGGCGCGGGATCTGGGCGGCGATACGGCGACCCTGTTCAAGAAGGCCGTTGCGGACGCCTATGAGAGATTCAAGCCGCAGGCGATGCTGGTGGGCGCGTCCTGCACGGCGGAGTTGATCCAGGATGACCCGGGCGGGCTTGCGCTGGCGCTGGATTTGCCGATTCCGGTGGTGCCGCTGGAATTGCCGGCGTATCAGCGCAAGGAAAATTACGGCGCGTCCGAAACGTTTTACCGGCTGGTGCGGGCCTGCGTGGGGCCACGCGTGGAGCGGGCGGCGGGCGCCAAACCGTCCTGCAACATTCTTGGGCCGACGGCCTTGGGGTTTCGGCACCGGGATGACGTGGCCGAGGTGACGCGGCTGGTGGAAAAACTCGGCGTGCGGGTGAATGTGGTGGCGCCGCTGGGGGCGACTCCGGCCGATCTGGCGCGCCTTCCGGACGCGGATTTCAACATCGTCCTGTACGCGGAAACCGCGCTGGCGGCGGCTTTGTGGCTGGAGAAGACTTTTGGCCAGAAATTTGTGAACGTCGCGCCGATCGGCGTCGGCGCGACGCGGGATTTTGTAAAAACCGTGGCGGAGCTTGCGGGCATTGACGCCACTGATTTTCTGCGCGCCGAAACCTCCCGGCTGGTTTGGTATTCGCGTTCGATCGATTCGACGTATCTGACCGGCAAGACGGTGTTCGTGTTCGGCGACGCGACGCACGCGGTGGCCCTGGCCCGCGTGGCGGCGGAGGAACTGGGCTACAAGGTCGTGGGGCTGGGCACATACGCGCGGGAGTTTGCGCGCGAAGTGCGCGCCGCCGCCAAGGGCTATGGCATTGAGGCGCTGATCTGCGACGACTATCTGGACGTCGAGGCCGCGATCAAAGCCGCAGCACCCGCTCTGGTGCTGGGCACGCAGATGGAGCGGCACATCGCCAAACGCCTGGGCATTCCCTGCGCGGTGATCTCGGCGCCGGTGCATGTGCAGGATTTTCCGGCGCGCTACAGCCCGTTCATGGGCTTTGAAGGCGCCAACGTGCTGTTTGATACCCTGACGCACCCGCTGATGATGGGTCTGGAAGAGCATCTGCTGGGAATGTTCCGGGAAGATTTCGAATTTTCCGGCGATGCGGCGGCGTCGCATCTGGGGCACGCGGCGGCGGTTGTGTTGGAAGCCGAGCCGGTCACGGCCGTCTGGGATGAAGCGGCCGAAAAAGAGTTGAAAAAGATTCCGTTCTTTGTTCGCGGAAAGGCCCGGCGAAACACGGAAATGTTCGCCGCGGAGCAGAAGATTGGCGTGATCAGCCTAAAGACGCTGTACGACGCCAAAGCGCATTTTGCCAGTTAGGATTGTTTTAAAATGAACCATATCGTGGACGACAAGAAACTGGTGGAGCGGCTGAAAGGCTCAAGCTGCGGCTCGTCCTGCGGCGATGGCGAAGGCAGCGTGCAGGTGGCGCTGGACCCAAAACTGCAAATCGGTGGCGCAAAAGTGTTTGCCGTGTACGGCAAGGGCGGCATCGGCAANNCAGATCGGCTGCGACCCGAAACACGATTCGACCTTCACGCTGACCAAGCGCCTGGTGCCGACAGTCATCGACGCGCTGGAGGCGGTGGATTTCCACCCGGAAGAACTGCGCGTCGAAGACTTCGTTTACGAAGGCTATGGCGGCGTGATGTGCGTGGAAGCCGGCGGCCCGCCGGCCGGCACNNTATGTCGTCGGCCAGACCGTGAAACTTTTGAAGGAGCACCATCTGCTGGAAGACTCCGACGTGGTGATCTTTGATGTGCTGGGGGATGTGGTTTGTGGGGGTTTCGCGGCACCGCTGCAGCACGCGGAGCGGGCGGTGATCGTGACGGCCAATGATTTCGACTCGATTTTCGCGATGAACCGCATCGTCGCGGCGATCGCGGCGAAAGCCAAAAACTACAACGTGCGCCTCGGCGGCGTCATCGCCAACCGCTCCGCGGCGACCGACCAGCTCGACAAATACAACGCCGCGACCGGGCTTTCCACGCTCGCGCGGTTTCCGGATTTGGACATTATTCGCCAAAGCCGCCTGAAAAAATCCGTGCTGTTCGAGATGGAAGACTCGCCGGCGCTGCTGGCGGTGCAACAGGAATATCTGTTGCTGGCCGAGAAACTTTGGGCCGGCGTACCGGCTTTGGCCTCGGTGCCGCTCAAAGATCGCGACATCTTTGACCTGCTGGGGTTCGAATAATGGCCATGACCTACGAGCACCGGCGCGGCGAGATCGAAACGTATTTCGATCGCACGGCGCTGGCCGCGTGGGAAAAACTCACGGGCACGACGCCGGTTTCCGGCATCCGCGCCACCGTGCGCGCCGGGCGCGACGCGATGCGCGCCACGCTGCTCTCCTGGCTGCCCGAAAACATGCGCGGCATGCGGCTGCTGGACGCCGGCTGCGGCACCGGCGCCCTGGCGATGGCGGCGGCCGCGCGCGGCGCGCAGGTGGTGGCGATCGACCTCTCGCCGCAGCTCGTGGCACTGGCCGCGCAGCGCGCCGGCGGCGGCGAAAAAATCCGGTTTTGCGCAGGCGACATGCTGGACGAATCCCATGGCCGCTTCGACTACGTGGTCTGCATGGATTCGATCATTCATTACGCACCCGGCGACGCCGCCAACGCGCTGGCGCGCCTCGCCGCGCGCACGAACCATGCGGTGCTATTCACCTTCGCACCGTTTACGCCACTGCTCGGCACCATGCTGACGGTCGGCAAAATGTTTCCGCGCGGCGATAAGTCGCCGGCGATCGAGCCGCAGAGCGAGCGCGCGCTGCGGCGCCGCCTGACGGCGCCGGCGTTTGACGGTTTCATCACGGCGCGCTCGCAAAGAATCAAAAGCGGGTTCTATTTCAGCCAGGCCATGGAGCTGAAAAAATGGGGCTGATCGAGCGCAAAATGCTGCTGGCTTCGCGCTGGCTCACCGCGAAGCTGCAGCCCTTCGCCGAGGTGGTGACGGAGGATTTGCCGCTGCCGCGCCTGGCGCGCATGGCGCTGTTCCAACTCTCCGTCGGCCTCACCGCGGCACTCATCATCGGCACGCTCAACCGCGTGATGATCGTGGAACTGCATCTGCCGGCCTGGCTGGTTTCCATCATGATCTCGCTCCCCCTGGTGTTTGCCCCTGCCCGCGCGGTGATCGGCTTCAAGTCCGACAGCCACGTTTCGGCTTTCGGCTGGAAGCGCCTGCCCTATCTGTGGTTCGGCACGCTCGCGCAATGGGGTGGCCTGGCCATCATGCCGTTCGCGCTCATCGTGCTCTCGGGCGACTCGCACGCGCCGCACTGGGTCGGCCCCGCCGCCGCCGCGCTGGCGTTTCTCCTCGTCGGCGCCGGCATGCACACGGTGCAAACCGCCGGCATGGCGCTGGCCACCGACGTCGCGCCGGAAAAATCCCGCCCCGCGGTCGTCGGCATGCTCTGCGTGATGCTGCTCGCCGGCATCTGTATCGGCGCCGTCAGCTACGGGTTTTTGCTCCGCCATTTCTCCGAACTGCGCCTGGTTCAGGTCGTGCAAGGCTCCGCCGTTCTGGTCCTGTTCATCAACGGTTTTGGCATGTGGAAGCAGGAGCCGCGCGGCGCGCAGGTGGTGCGCGCGGCGGCGCCGGACATGGGACAGGCCTGGCAAATTTTCATGTCGCAGCCGCAAAGTGTCCGCCGGCTCGTCACCATCGGCCTCGGCACCGTCGGCCTCTCCATGCAGGACATTCTGCTGGAACCCTATGGCGGCCAGATCCTGCACCTGACCGTCGGGCAGACCACCCAACTAACAGCGGCTTTGGCGATCGGCGGCCTCACCGGCCTCGGCCTCGCCCGCAAATTCTTGAGCCGCGGCGCCGATCCTTACCGAATCGCCGCGACCGGCCTGCTGGCAGGGCTGTTCGCCTTCGCCGCCGTCGTCATGGCCGCCCCCGTCGAATCCGGCTGGCTGTTCGCCGCCGGCGTGTTCGGCATCGGCCTCGCGGGCGGGCTGTTTTTGGTCGGCACCCTCTCGGACGCCATGGGCCGCGCGGCGGCCGGCATGAGCGGCCTGGCGCTGGGCACCTGGGGCTCGGTACAGGCGGTCGCCGCCGGCGGCGCCATCGCCTTCGGCGGCATTCTGCGCGACAGCGTCGGCGCCTATACGGGGCAGGCGGCGGACGGCTACGATGCGGTTTATACCGTGGAAATTGCTTTGCTTTTTCTCACCCTCATCGCGCTGGGGCCGCTGGTGCGGCGGCGCGCGGCGCGCATGGCGATGGTGGGGGTTTGAGATGAAGCAAGTAAGCAGTTCTTTTTTTGAAAAAAAAGAACCAAAAAAACTTTTAATCCGCTTCGCGCCGTGTTGGCCCGTAACCGACCCGCCCCGCCCGAAGGGGAGCAAAAGTTTTTTTGCTACTTTTTTTTCAAAAAAAGTAGTCTTTCTTTTCTAACAAGAGGCCAGTCATGCACACCACCGGAGCCATCACCAACTACATCGACGTGGCGCAGCTCACCCTCTACGCCTTCTGGATTTTCTTCGCCGGGCTGATCATCTACCTCATTCTGGAGAGCAAGCGCGAGGGCTTTCCGATGATCACCAACCGCGCAGGCGAGCGGCCCAACGGCATCTTGCCGCTGCCAACTCCCAAAATCTTCAAGCTGCGCAACGGACAAACCAAGGCCGTCCCGTGGGCGGAGCCGCTGGACGTGCTGAACGTGCGGCCGACCTCGCCCTGGGAAGGCGCACCCTATGAGCCGCTGGGCAACCCGATGATCGACGGTCTGGGGCCGGCCGCCTATACGCTGCGCGACCCGCATCCGGAGCTGGATTATCACGGCCATCACCGCACGGTGCCGATGCGCATTGCGAGCGACCATTGGGTGGCGCCGGAGGACCCGGACCCGCGCGGCATGGACGTGATCGCGTGCGACGGCCTGGTGGCCGGCACGGTGGCGGACCTTTGGGTGGACCGCACGGAATTGCTGTGCCGCTTCGTGGAAGTGGCGTTGCCGGACCCGCTGGCCCGGCACGTGCTGGTGCCGATGGAACTGGTGCAGGTGGCGGTGCACGCGCGCGGTGGCGTTGTAAAAGTTGTCAGCGTGACAGCGGAAATGTTCAAAACCGCGCCGGTAACCGAAAGCCCGGATGCCATAACATCGCGGGAGGAGGATCGCATCGCCGCGTACTTCGCCTCCGGCCATCTTTACGCAACACCTAGCCGCATGGGGCCACTGATATGAGCCGTTTCAAGGGTACACCGCGCGGCGGGCTTCCGGGCCCGCTGCCGGCGGGCGAAGACCTGCTTTGGCAGGGCGCGCCGACGTTCTGGGCGCTGGCGAAATATGCCTTTCGGGTGCAAATCGTCGGCGCGTATTTTGGCTTCCTCATCCTGCTGCGCGTCGGCGCGGCACTTGTTGAAGGCGATCCCTTGAAATTCTCCCTCGGCACCGGCGTGACGGGACTGTGGTTGGGCGCCGCGGCGCTGGGCATGTTCTGCGTGCTGTCGTCGTTGATCGCGCGCTCCACCACCTACACCATCACCAGCAAGCGCGTCGTGATCACCTACGGCATGGCGCTGCCGAAATCCGTCAATTTGCCTTTCTCGAGGCTGGAAGCGGCGGATTTGCGGGTGAACGCGGAGGGCACGGGCGATATCGTGCTCAAACTGCCGGAACAAGTGCGGCTCTCTTATCTGCTGCTGTGGCCGCATGTGCATGGCGGCAAGAACGGCCGGGCGGAGCCGGTGCTGCGCGGCATCGCGGACCCGCGTGACGTGGCGCGGCTGCTGAGCGAAGCCATCGGCCAAACCGTGCCGCAGGGCGAACTGGTGGTGACGGCGGCGCCGGTGCATGAGGCGTTGGAAACCATGCAGGCGCACGCGGCATGAGTGCCGTTTTGGAGCGTCCGCGCAGCCCGCCGGCGGTGGCGATGATGGCGGTCGGCGCGCTGGTGTTTGTGATGTGCGGCGCGGCGCGGCTGACCGGCTACGGCGCCGCGCCCGCGCCGGCCCCGGTGGTGGCGCAGGTCTCGCTGCATTTCAATGACATGCCGAACGGTACGGTGGATGTTGTGGATGTCGCGACCGGGCGGGTGATCAACGTCATCGCGGCCGGCAAAGGCGGGTTTCTGCGCTCGACGATGCGCGTGATGGCGACCGAGCGGGAGGTGCGGCATCTGGGTCCCGCGAAGCCATTCACGCTGCTGGCGACGGCGGATAATCGTTTGCAGCTGATCGACACGGCGACCGGCCAGGTGCTGGAACTCGAAGCGTTCGGGCCGAGCAACGAGGCGGTGTTCGAAAAAATCCTCTATGCCGCGGGAGACGAGAAATGAGCCGCGAGATTGCAGTGCTCTGCTCGATCGACATCGAACAGACGCCGGAAAGTTTTCACGCGCACGCGATTCCCGAAGGTGTCGAAATCGGGCCGGGCGACGTGGTGACGCTGCACGACGCGCCGGATGTGGCGTTCGGCGAGCATTTTCAGGGCGAGCGCACGGCGACGCTGGTGCGGGCGAATGTTTTCGTGCGTCTCTGGACGCAGTTTTCCTCCATCTTCGAAATTGGCGAGCTTTACGAGGTCGGTTTTTCGCCGGCTTCCGAAGCCCTGAACGTGAAAGGCTAAGGCCATGACTGAAACGCTTGTGGCGCCGAATGAGCAGACCAGGCTGGCGCAGACCAACACGATTCTCAGCCCGCGTTTCTATACGACGGATTTTGCGGCGCTGGAAAAAATCGACGTGTCTTCCGTGCGCGACAAATGGGACGCGCTGCTGGCGGAATTCCGAGCCGACCCGAATAAGGGACATTTCATCCGCAACGCGGAATTCGACGTTGATCTGTCGCTGCTTCCCGAAGAGTTGCGGACGGAGCTTTTGGATTTTCTGGTCTCTTCCGTGACCGCCGAATTTTCCGGCTGCGTGCTGTACGCGGAAATTCGCAAGCGGGTCAAAAATCCGGATGTGAAGGCGTTGTTTGGGTTTATGAGCCGTGACGAGGCGCGCCATGCGGGTTTCATCAACGACACGCTGAAGGATTTCAATATGAAGGTGGACCTTGGGTTTTTGACCAAGGCGAAAAAATATCACTACTTTCAGCCGAAATTCATTTTCTACGCCACCTATCTTTCGGAAAAGATCGGCTACGCGCGCTACATTTCGATCTACCGGCAATTGGAACGGCATCCGGACAAACGCATTCACCCTATCTTCAAGTGGTTCCGTGAATGGTGCAATGACGAATTCCGCCACGGCGAGGCGTTTGCCCTGTTGATGCGGGCCAACCCATGGATGCTCGAAGGCGTGAACAAATTGTGGATACGGTTTTTTCTGCTGGCGGTGTTCGCCACGATGTACGTGCGCGACCACGCGCGGCCGGTGTTTCACGATGCGCTGGGGCTGGACATCACCACCTATGACTATCAGGTGTTCCGGATCACCACCGATATTTGTAAGCAGACATTTCCGGTGACGCTGGATATCGATAACCCGGCGTTTCGCGCGGCGATGGACAAGATGTTGGTGATTTCACGCAAGATGGCGGCGGTGAAGGCCGGAAAAGGGTTTTTTGCGAAGTTGTCTTATGCCGGCCTGCAGGCGCAGGCCGGGGTGACGTTCCTGCGCATGTTCATGATGACACCAAAACGGCATGCACTGCCCGCGGATATCCGCATGGTGCCGACGTGGTGAGGCAGGACTGATGCAATACGCGCTGCCGGCATTTTTCGCGCTGTTTGTCTGGTGGTTTTCCACCGGGCTGGTTATTTTTCTGGATAACCTGCCGCGCCGCACGTTTGCTTTCAGCATGGCAGGCGCCGTGCTGGTGGCGGGTTTCAGCCTGGCGGGGTTGGCGGCCTCGGCGCGGCTGCCGAATCTGGCGGGCGCCTATGAGGCGTTCTTTTTTGCCCTCATGGCCTGGGGATTTCAGGAGATCAGCTTCTACACTGGTTTTATCACAGGGCCCCGAAAACATGCCTGCGTGGCGGGATGCCATGGCGCAAAACATTTCGGACACGCCTTGCAGGCGACGCTGTGGCACGAAATGCTGATCGTGGCGAGCTTTGGCGTGGTGGCGTGGCTGACCTGGGGGGCGCCGAACCAGGTAGGGCTTTGGACGTTTGCGGTGCTCTGGTGGATGCACGAATCGGCCCGGCTGAACGTGTTCTTCGGCGTGAAAAACCTGAGCGAGGAATTCTTGCCGGCGCATCTGGCCTACCTGAAAAGTTTCTTCCGTTCAGCGCCGATGAACCTATTTTTTCCTTTGTCCATCACGGTCTCCATGGTCGCGGCCACCTTGCTTTTCACCTGGGCCGCGGGCGCGCAATCGGCGTTCACGCGGGCGGGGGACGTGCTGGTCGGCACCATGATGGCCCTGGCGATCGCAGAACACTGGTTTTTGGTTGTGCCGCTGCCGGCGGCGAAACTTTGGCATTGGGGGCTCGCCTCCCGCGGCAAAAATTTTGCGCCGCGGCGGCCGGGTCTGGCTTGTGACGTGCCGCAGGAATCTTGAAACAAACTGGGAAGTAGAAGAGGGAAGCCATGCATTACGAAGGATTTTTCCGCAGCCAGCTTGACACCTTGCACCGCGAGGGCAATTACCGCATCTTTGCGGACCTTGAGCGTGTCGCAGGGTCTTTTCCGGTGGCGACGCAGCACGCCGCCCGCGGCAAGCGGCCGGTGACGGTGTGGTGCTCCAACGANNGCCGGCGCGGGCGGCACGCGCAATATTGCGGGAACGAACCATTATCATCTGCTGCTGGAGCGCGAACTTGCCGATCTGCACCAAAAAGATTCGGCGCTGCTGTTCAATTCCGGCTATATGTCGAACTGGGCCACGCTCTGTACGCTGGCGGCGCGGATGAAGGGCTGCGTGGTGCTCTCGGATTCCGGCAATCATGCCTCGATGATCGAGGGTATCCG
>PLFB01000030.1 GCA_003137135.1 Acetobacteraceae bacterium | reverse complement strand
ATCGCGCACGGGGCGACGCGGGATGCCGCCGCGCGCAAGCTGGCGGATGCGTGCCGGGGGGTGGAGGTGTTTCCGGTGAAGACCAACGCGGCGTTTTTGCAGAAGACGCTGGCGCACGAGGCGTTTTTGGAGGCGGAGCTGGATACCGGGTTTTTGGACCGGCACCTTGCGGAGCTGCTGGGCGAGGCGGCGCCGAGCGAGGCGATGAAGCAGGCCGCCGCGCACGCGCAACTGCCGAAGACGGTTGTTGGTTCGCTGCTGGGGTTTCGGCTGAATGCGCCGAAATCTCTCACCGTAAGGCTGGCGGCGGATGGCGAGCGTTTTGACATTCCGTTGAGTTTTCCGGCGCCGCCGCTCTCCGTGCTGCAGACGGATGAGGCGACGATTGTTTTTGAAAATGGGCGGGCGCGGGTGTTTGTGCCGCCGACCGCGGAGCTGGCGACGCATCATACGGCGTCCGACGGGGCGATTCTGGCGCCGATGCCCGGGACGATCCTGAGCGTGACGGCGAGTATCGGCGCGGCGGTGAAAAAGGGCGAGGCGCTGCTGGTGATGGAGGCGATGAAGATGGAAATTACGCTGGCCGCGCCGTTCGACGGGCGGATTGCCGCGCTCAGCGCGAAGCCGGGGGCCAAGGTGGCGGAGGGGACGGTTTTGGCGCAGGTGGAAGCGGGCACGTGAGCGCAAAAAGGAAAGCAAGAACTTCTTTTTTNNGCGCTTTTTTTAAAAAGCGCTTCTTGCTTATTTTTGGAAGCATAAAATGCCCGGCCGGTATTTTGAGGATTTTGCGCCGGGCGACAGTTTTGTGCATACGCCTAGCCGCACCGTCACGGAGACCGACAATCTGCTGCTCTCCACCCTCACCCATAATCCGCAGCCGCTGCACCTGGACGCGGAATACGCCGCGGCCAGCGAGTTTGGGCGGATTGTGGTGAATGGATTGTTTACATTTGCGCTGATGATCGGGCTGTCGGTTGCCGATACGACGTTAGGTACTTTGGTCGCAAATCTTGGCTATGACGCGGTGAAAATGCCGAAGCCGGTGTTTATCGGCGACACGCTGCGGGCGGAGACGGTGGTGGCGCAGACGCGGGCGTCCGGCTCGCGCCCCGGCGCCGGGATTGTGGTGTTTGACCATTTGATGCGCAACCAGCGCGGTGAGGTTGTTTGCACGTGCAAGCGCACCGCGCTCATTCACAGGCGGCCGGCATGACGCTTTGCTCGTGGCTTTTCGTTCCTGGTGACTCCGAAACAAAAATCGCCAAGGCGGGGAGCGCCGGGGCGGATGTTTTGATTCTTGACCTGGAGGATTCCGTGGCGCTGGCGCGCAAGCCGGCGGCGCGGGAGATCGTGGCGGCCGCGCTGCGCGGGCCGCGGGAGGCGAAATTTTACGTGCGGATCAACCCGCTCGCCACGGAGATGGCGCTGCCGGACCTCGCGGCGGTGATGCCGGCCGGGCCGGACGGGATTGTGCTGCCGAAGCCGGATGCCGGGGCCGATGTGGCAAGGCTTGGGTTTTATCTGGATGCTTTTGAAGCCGCGCACGGCATGGCGGCGGGCGCGACGAAAATCATGCCGATCGCGACCGAGACGGCGGCCTCGATTTTTACGCTCGATACCTATGCGCATGAGCGGCTGGCGGCGCTGACCTGGGGGGCCGAGGATTTGCCGGCGGCGGTCGGCGCCGCCGGCGGGCGGCACGCGGATGGCGGGCTGACCGATCTGTGCCGGCTGGCGCGCACGTTGACCATCGCGGCCGCGGCGCGCGCGAATGTTTTGGCTATCGAAACGGTTTTTCCGGATTTCAAGGACCTCGCCGGTTTGCGCGAATATGCCGCGGCCGGGCGGCGGGAGGGGTTTGCGGGGATGCTGGCGATTCATCCGGCGCAGGTTCCGGTGATCAACGAGGTGATGACGCCGAGCGCCGAGGAGATCGCGTATGCCGAGCGGGTGGTGGAGATTTTCGCCAAAAATCCGGGCGCCGGGGTGGCGGCGCTGGATGGCAAGATGCTGGACATGCCGCATCTGAAGCTGGCGCGGCGTCTGTTAAAATTGTAACGGCGGGCACGTTAAAATTGTAACAGGCTGAAATGTAATTTGTGCCATTAAGAATTTGTTAGTAAAGCGAGTGTTACCTTAAAGACACACCTTTACGGGAACGCCGCCATGAAACGCTTACTTGTAAGTGCGTTGTTTGTTGTCTCGCAGTTCGGCAACGCGCAGGCGCAAAACTGCGTTTTTGCCAATGAGCGCGCGGCGTTTGAGCTGGTGGCGCTGAAGAACACGCTGATGGTCGCGGCACTCTCCTGCGGCGAGAACAACGAGTATAACGACTTTATGACGCGGTTTCAGCCTTATATGGCGACGCAACAATCCGTCATGGATCATTACTTCCAGCGCATGAACGGCGGCACCGCGCAGACGGACGAGGACGAGTTTTTGACCGCGCTGTCGAACGAGGAGTCGCAGGAAAGCCTGGACATGGGGCCGCAATACTGCCCGGGCGCCGGCGCGCTGTTCGACCAGATACTCAGCCTGCGGGACGAGGGCGCGCTGCAAAGCTTCGCCGCCAGCAACGCGCCGGCGCAAGGCGGCCCGGGGATTTGCGGCGCCACCGCCGCGCCGGCGCTGCCGCCGCCGGAGCCGGTGGTGCTGCCGGGCCCGCCGGCTTCCGGCCCGGCGCCGGCGGCCGCATCGCAGGCCAGCATCGCGCAGCGGGCGAGCGAGGAACTGGTCGTCTCGCCCGATCCGGCCTGGCAGCCGCCGGCCAAGCTGCAACGGACCCCGCTGCGCCCGCCGCCAGGCGTGCAGGTGGCGCAGGCGGGGAAACCCGGGTTCAGTTTTTCCCGCCGCGCGCCGCACTATGCGATTCCCGCGCGGCATGTGCCCAGCGCGCCGGCGACGGCGCCGGCGAAACCGGCGGCGAAACCGGCCATGACGATCGTGCAGATTTGAGGGCGGGCGGCGTTTTGCGAAAGCGGATTTAGGCGAGGATGCCTTGCCGCGCGCTCATGGCCTTGGTTGCTGAAAAGATGGATCGTTTCGCAAGGGCTCGCGATGACGCGGATGGGGCGGAGCTGGCGTGGCTGGGTCGCAGCTGCTGCCCCTGGGATTAGCTGCCCTTTCCTTCGCGCGGGTCCCGTCCGATAATGCGGGAATGGATGTGATCTCTCCGCCGCGCATCGGCACGTTCGACAACAGCTACGCCGGCCTGCCGGAACGGTTTTACCAAGCCATCGAGCCGGTCCCGGTGGCGTCGCCAAAACTGATCGCCGTCAATCGGAACCTGGCGCGCGAGCTCGGCATGAATCTTGACGGGCTCCCGGACGACACTCTGGCCGCGATTTTTGCCGGTAATGTGATTCCTCATGGCGCCGCGCCGCTGGCGCAGGCTTATGCCGGGCATCAGTTTGGCGGGTTTTCGCCGCAGCTGGGGGACGGGCGCGCCAATTTGCTGGGCGAAATCGTCGATCCGCTTGGGCGGCGGTGGGATATCCAGCTCAAGGGCTCCGGGCCGACGGTGTTTTCGCGGCGCGGCGATGGGCGCGCGGCGCTCGGGCCGGTGCTGCGCGAGTATCTGATCAGCGAGGCGCTGCACGCGCTGAAGATTCCGGCGACGCGGGCGCTGGCGGCGGTGACCACCGGCGAACACGTGCTGCGGGACCGCCTGCTGCCGGGCGCGGTGTTTACCCGCGTGGCCGCCAGCCACATCCGCGTCGGGACGTTTCAGTTTTTTGCCGCCCGCGGGGACGGCGCGGCGCTGAGAATTTTGGCCGACTACACGATTGCCCGGCATTTTCCGGCGGCCGCGACGGACGAGAATCCTTACCTCGCGCTGCTGGCCGCCGTGACCGGCGCGCAGGCCGGGCTGATCGCCAGGTGGATGAGCGTGGGATTCATCCACGGCGTGATGAACACCGACAATATGGCGGTGAGCGGGCAGAGCATCGATTTCGGGCCGTGCGCCTTCATGGATGTTTTTGACCCGGCGACGGTGTTTTCCTCGATCGACTCCTATGGGCGCTATGCCTATGCCAATCAGCCGGTGATCGCGCAGTGGAATCTGGCGCGCCTGGCGGAGACGCTGCTGCCGTTGATGGAGCTGCCCGAGGACGCGGCCGAGGACGCGGCCGTCGCCGCCGCGACCGAAACGGTCACCGGCTTCATGCCGCAATACGAAGCTTGTTACCTTGCGCTGATGCGGCAAAAACTGGGGCTCGGCATCGCGGAAGCGGAAGACGCGGCGCTGGTGCAAAGCTTCCTGGACGCGATGAAACGCGCCGAAGCCGATTTTACCAACAGTTTTCGGGCGCTGTGCGACGCCACGATGGCAACGCCGGCGGCGCTGGAACATCCCGCGTTCGAAGCGTTCCTCAAAACCTGGCGGGCGCGGCTTGCCCGCGAACCGGCNNGCGGCCGTGGAGCGCGGGGATTTTGCGCCGTTCGAACAACTCGCGCGGGTGCTGGGCCGGCCGTTCGACGAGCAGCCCGAGGCGGTGGCCTACCGGCTGCCGCCGGCACCGGACGAACGGGTTTTGCAAACGTTTTGCGGGACCTGAGGCATCAGGCGGCCGCTCGAGGGCTGCGAGAGGGCTGCGAGAGGGCTGCGAGAGGGAAGGACAAGGAAGCAGTTACTTTTTTGAAAAAAAGTAACCAAAAAACTTTTGATTCCCCCGGCCCTTGAGCGGCCAGACTGTGGCCGCTCAAAGGCCGGGGGAGTGANNCGCGACAGCTACCTTTCGTTTTTCGTCTGCGCTATTGCCCTCCCGTCGGGATATATTACGTTCCTCTGACACCCATGTTATCCACATCCGCCGGCGCCGTGGGAGCGTTGGCGTGGGAGGCCGTACGGGATTTGAGTACACGGATGGATGCGCGCTGGACCGAGCCGGGCCTCGCCGATGAGTTGCAACGGGCCAAAACCCGGATCGAGGCGTTGGAGACGGCGCTGGCGGCGGCGCAGGCGCGGCACGACGAGGACCTGGAACGGCTGCGCCAGGCGCTCGGGGCGGCCGGCATGGTCGGCATCTGGGACGGCGATTCGGCGCGCGGCATCGTCTATGCCGACGAGAATTTCGCGCGGATTTACGGCGTGGACCCGGTGACCGCCGCCGCCGGCACGCCGAGCCGGTATTTTCTGGGCTATATCCACCCGGAGGATGCGCCCTCCGCCATCGAAAAATTCGAGGCGATCAAGTCCGGCGCGGCGGATATTTTTGACAACGAGCACCGCATCGTGCGGCCGGATGGCGGGATCCGCTGGGTGCACGCGCGCGGCCAAATGACGCGCGACGCCGCCGGCCGCGAAGTGCGGTTTGCCGGCGTTTCCGTGGACATCACCGCGCGCAAGCAGGACGAGGCGCAAAAGACGTTTTTGCTGGCGCTGCAGGATGAATTGCGCCAGCTGCACGACCCGGACGCGATTTTGCAGGCCGCCGCGGCGGCGCTCGGCCGCCAGCTCGGCGCTGACCGCATCGGCTACGGCCGCGTCTCGGATAACGGCCAGACCGTGACGGTGACCACCCCTTACGCGCCGGGCGGGCACGCCACCGCCGGCGAATTTCAGCTGGAAGCTTTTGGCGCGCGCAATCTGGCCAGGCTGCGCGCCGGCCAGACCGTGGTGTATGACGACGTGCTGGCCGACCCGGAACGCGACACCGATGTGTGGGACAGGATCGGCGTGCGCGGGCATGTCTCGGTGCCGATGATGCGCGACAAGGTGTATCGCGGCACGCTGTTTGTCACGTTCCTGGTCCCGCATGCCTGGAGCGAGCAGGAACTCGCGCTGATCGAGGCGGTGGCGGCGCGGGTGTGGGACGCCGCCGAGCGCGGCCGCACCGAAGCGACGTTGCGCGACAGCGAGGAGCGCGCGCGGATCGCCCTGGAGGCCGGCGGGTTCGGCCATTGGCAGCTTGATCTGGCGACCGGGATCTCGCTGCGCTCGCCGCGCCATGACGAGATTTTTGGCTACAAGTCGCTGGTGGAAGACTGGACGATCGAGCGGTTCATGGGCCACGTGGTGCCGGAGGACCGGCCGGGCATCGCCGCCGGGTTCAGGCTGGCGATCGAGACCGCCGGCAAGTGGCGCGCCACGTTCCGGATTACCCGCGCCGACGGCGAGTTGCGCTGGGTGGAGGTGCAGGCGAAACCGGCGCCGGGCTCGGTCGATTGGCTGGGCCGGCTGCTCGGCGTGATCGCCGACATCACCGAGCGCAAGCAGGCGGAGGCCCGGCTGGCGGCGAGCGAGGCGCAGTTCCGCAGTTTTGCCGAGGCGCTGCCGCACCACGTGTTTTCCGGTGACGACTCCGGCAAGTGCGACTGGTACAACGGCACGGCACTTGCCTATAGCGGCCTGACGCTCGAACAGATGATCGACAGCAGCCACTGGAACCTGCTGGTCCACCCGGATGATCTGCCCGCGGTGGAGGCCACCGTGAAAACCGCCATCGAAGCCGGCCAGCCCTACGAGATGGAGGTGCGGCTGCGGCGCTATGACGGGGTGTATCGCTGGTTCGCCTGCCGGGCGCTGCCGATCCGCGACGCGGAGGGCAAGATTTCACAATGGCTGGGCACCAGCACGGATATCGAGGAGCAGAAGCGCAATGTGGCAGAGCTGGCGGCGCTGAATGCTTCGCTGGGCGAGGAAATCCAGCGCCGCACCGCCGAGCTGATGGCCGCCGAGGCGGCGCTGCGGCAGAGCCAGAAGATGGANNTCGCGCATGATTTCAACAACATGCTGCAGGGCATCGCCGGCGCGCTGGAGCTGATGGAGCGGCGCATCCAGCAGAACCGGGTGGCGGAGATTTCGCGCTACATCACCGCCGCTTCCGGCGGGGTGCAGCGCGCCGCCAATCTGACGCACCAATTGCTGGCGTTTTCCCGCCGGCAGGCGCTGGCGCCGCGGCGGGTGGATCTGGCGCAACTCGTCGCCGGGATTACCGGGCTGATCCGGCAGACCGCGGGGCCGGCCATCGCGTTCGAGGACGGCGTCGCCGCGACGGCGTGGCCGGTGATGTGCGACCCGAACCAGCTGGAAAACGCGATTCTGAACCTCGCGATCAACGCGCGCGACGCGATGCTGCCGGCCGGGGGCACGCTGCGCATCGCCGCCAGCCACGCCACGCTGGGCGAGGCCGAGACCAAGGGCTGGGAGGGGGCGGCGCCGGGCGATTATGTGCGGCTGAGCGTCTCGGACACCGGCACGGGCATGTCGCCGGACGTGCTGGAACATGCGTTTGAGCCGTTCTTCACCACCAAACCCGCGGGCGAGGGCACCGGGCTGGGGCTGAGCCAGGTTTATGGCTTTGCGCGGCAATCCAATGGCATTTTGCTGCTGGAGAGCGTGGTGGGGCAGGGGACGTCGGTCCATCTGTTCCTGCCGCGCCATGCCGACGTGCAGCTGGCGGAATCACCGGAGGTGCCGCCGGCGCAGCCGGAGGGCAACCAGTCCGGCTGCGTGCTGCTGGTGGAGGACGAAATCACGATCCGCAATTTCGCCGGGGAGGTGTTGCGCGACCTGGGCTATGGCGTGCTGGAGGCGGCGGACGGCGCGGCGGGGCTGGCGATTTTGCGTGAAAAGGCCAAAACCATCGACCTGCTGGTGGCGGATGTCGGCCTGCCGGGCGGGCTGAACGGACGGCAGCTGGCGGATGCGGCGCGCGAACTGCACCCCGGGCTGCCGGTGCTGCTGATCACCGGCTATGCCGGTACGGCGCTGGCGGCCGCGCTGCCGGCGGGGATGAGCATTTTGACAAAGCCGTTTTCGTGGCAGCAGCTGGCGGCGGGGGTGGAGGCGATCAGGAAGTAATACCGAAAGTACCGAAAGACATGGGCGCTGAAGC
The DNA here is from genome assembly GCA_003137135.1 of Acetobacteraceae bacterium. Lineage (GTDB taxonomy): Bacteria > Pseudomonadota > Alphaproteobacteria > Acetobacterales > Acetobacteraceae > Acidocella. The sequence goes on along the minus strand of PLFB01000030.1, from coordinate 3,746 downwards.
AGCGCTCGCGCGGGGCGGAGCCGCTGGCGGGTGCGCCCCGCGCGAAGCGGAGCGAAAGTTTTTTGGTTACTTTTTTTCAAAAAAGTAACTGCTTCCTTTGGTTATTGCTTACACGGAGCGTCAGGGAAAGCACCGCGGATCAGTCCATCTTTCGTGAGGCGGCTCGAAAGATGGATTGCTTCGCAAGAGCTCGCAATGACACGGATGGGTCGGTGGCAAAGTCTCGCGGCGTTGTGCGTGAACGCCGCCTCAATCCGATCCCAGATCGCGGAATTTGCGGCGGAGAGAGAGCTCGTTGGAGGTGATCACCGCCTCGATGCGGCTGAGGCGCGCGTCGATTGCGGTGAACCTGGTTTTGACGTCCATCACGCGCGCGCCGGGCGGCGGGCCCATTGGCATGGGTCCCGCCGGCAGGGGGCCGCCTGGCGCCGCGTAGCCGCCGTAGCCCGGCGCCGGCGGCGCGTACGTCATCATCTCTTCGCGCGGCTGCAGCACGATGGCCAGCAGCAGATACAGCACGATCCCGAAGCCGTGCGTCAGCAGCGCGAAGGCGACGAAGGCGATCCGCACCCAGGTGCTTTTGATCCCCATGCGGTCGGAAATGCCCGCGCAGACGCCGGCGATCTTGCCTCTCGTGGTGTTGCGGTAGAGGTTCATGCGCATCGAAATATCACCCAGCCTTTTGGCCATAGCTCACTCCTGTCTCTTCAAATCCCGCCCGCCAGGCGGGCACTTCGGCATCCAGAATTTTTTCGAGCGACGCCATGCGCTGTTCCATGATCCGCAGCTGCAGGTTCACGTTCATCAGCGTGGCCTCGTCGGCTTTGCTCAAACGCGACCCGGAGCGTATTTTGACGACCCAGACGATGCACAGCATCACCGAGACCACGAGGGACACGCCAAAGACCACGTCGGCCAGCTGCTCGATTCCGTCGATCATTATCGCAAACGAACCCGGATCCATGTCTGTTTTCCTTTTGAAATGACGCTGGCTGTTTTGCAAAAAAGCAATGCCTGCTTACTTCTTTCAGCCCGCCTGGCGCCCCAAAAATTCGCCGCTGTCGTAGCTGCCGCGCCAGGCCGGGACTTCGACGTCCAGGATGCGTTCCAGTGCGGCCACGCGTTGTTCCAGGCGCGCCGCGGTCTGGTTCAGATTCTCGACCACCGCGGCGTCGCTGGCCGAGAGCATGCCGGCTTTTTGGCCCTTGGCGCGGTAGTGAAACACGATCCAGATCGGGCCGAGCACGCTGATCAGCACGATCAGGACGGCGGTCAGGTTGTCGTCCATGGTTCAGCCTCCGTTGTAAACCAGCCGGATTCTGGCAGAAGCCGTCCGGCCCGGCCTTGGTCCGCTGGAGCGTAACAGTTTTTCACGCGCGCTGTCATGGACCAATACCAGGCGGCGTTCGGCGCGGTCTCGCGCCGCACCTGCCCGCGCGGCTTCCGCCGCGCGCCATTCCGCCGGGGTGTCCCAAAAGCCGCGCACCGCGGCGATGGCCACCATCGCGGCCGAGGGTAGAATCACCAGAAATTCCAGCATCGCTTCCATGTCACGCTCCCGTGCCGCCATCGGCGGGTTTGACTTTTGCCTTGAGCGCGGCGAGCTCGTCGTTCACCGCCTGGTCGGCCTCCAGATCCGCGAATTCGTCGTTCAGCGTGCGGGCGCGGCCGAGGTCGTAGGCTTCCACGCGGCCTTCCATTTCATCGAGCGCCTGCTCGACTTTTTCGAATTTGGCGAAGGCGTCGGTGACGCGGTCGTCGTGGATTTTGCCGCGCAGTTTGAGTTGCGCCTGCGCGGTGGTTTTGCGCGTCAGCAGGATTTTTTCGCGCGATTTGGCGTCCAGCAGTTTGGCTTGCAGGGTGCCGATATCCTGGTTTTGCTGTTCCAGGCCGGCGACGAGCTGGTCGAGCTGTTTTTGCGCGTCCTCGATGCCGCGCACGATTTGCGCTTTGGCGAGCAGGGCGCCGCGGGCGAGGTCTTCGCGGTCGCGGGTGAGCGCGAATTCGGCTTTTTTCTGCCAGTCGTCGCGGTCGGCGGCGAGGCGGGCGATGCGGCGCTCGAGCTCCTTGCGCTCGGCGATCATGCGCACGGCGCCGGAGCGCACTTCGACCAGGGTGTCCTCCATTTCCTGGATCACCAGGCGGATGAGTTTGCCGGGGTCCTCCGCGCGGTCCAGCAGCGCGTTGAGATTGGCGTTCACGATGTCGCCTAGTCTGGAAAAGATCGTCATGTTGTTGGTCCTCCTCTCACCGAAGCTGTTCGGATGCGGAGTGCTTTGCATGGGGCGTGCCAAGTTTTTGGCGGCGCGGAGAAAATTTTAAGTTGTTGAAATATCTGTCAAAATTTTGGAGGCGGCCGCTGCGTTGCTGTTGGTCTCTCGACATTTCTGACAAAAAGTATCATTTTCTGCTAATATATGTCGGAATACGCTACTCCCGCCACCGCGCCGCAGAATCCTGTCGGGGAAAGCCCGGCGTTTCAGAGTATGCTGGCGCATGTTTCGGCGTTGGCGCCGCTCAACCGGCCCGTCCTGATCCTGGGGGAACGCGGCACGGGGAAGGAAATTGTGGCCAATCGACTGAAATTTTTGTCGCCGCGGTGGAACCGGCCGTATCTGACGCTGAACTGCGGCGCGCTAGCCGAAGGGGTTTTGGACTCCGAACTGTTCGGCCATGAGGCGGGCGCGTTTACCGGGGCCAGCCGGCGGCGGCTCTCGCGCTTCGAGGCCGCGGATGGCGGTACGATCTTTTTGGACGAAATCGGCAACGCGCCGGCCGCGGTGCAGGAAAAGCTGCTGCGCGTGATCGAATACGGCGCGTTCGAGCGCGTCGGCGGCAACGAAACGGTGGCGGTGGATGTGCGCATCATCGCCGCGACCAATGCCGACCTGCCGGCGCTGGCGGCGCAGAACAAGTTCCGCGCCGATCTGCTGGACCGGCTGGCGTTCGACGTTGTCCGAATTCCGCCGCTGCGCGAGCGCGAAGGGGATATTCTGGTGCTGGCCCAGCATTTCGCGACGAGAATGACCGCGGAACTGGGGCGCGACTTTTTTCCGGGCTTTTCCGCCGCGGCGCAAGCCGCGCTGCAAAGCCACGATTGGCCTGGCAATGTGCGCGAACTGCGCAACGCCGTGGAGCGCAGCCTGTACCGTCACCCCAGCCCCAGCAAAGCGCTTTCCCACATCATTTTGGACCCGTTTGCGNNGAAAACCAGGAAACCGGCGCCGCCACCGATTTTCGCGCCGCCATCGACTCGCACGAACGCCAGCTGCTCCGCGCCGCCCTCGAAGCGGCGCGCTTCAATCAGAAGCAGGCGGCGGCGGCGCTGAATCTGTCCTACCATCAGTTCCGCAACGCCTTGAAAAAACACAAAATATGACCTGCTTGTGGCCGCGCGAAAAAGCCTGCTTCTCAGGCGCGGCCATCTGCGTCATCTGCGGATGGACTCTTCTTGAAACGAAGGTGACCGATGCCCGAACCATATGATTTTTCCCCGCTCCCTCTGCACGGCCGGCACGTCAGCCTGCTGCCTTTATCGCCGGCCGACCTGCTTGGCCTGATCGAGGCCGCGCAGGATGGCGAGCTGTACCGGCTCTGGTACACCAACGTGCCCGCCCCGGACGCGATGGCGGCCGAAATCACGCGCCGGCTGAACCTGGAAGCCGACGGCGCCATGGCGCCGTTCACCGTGTTCGACGCGCAAAAACGCATCGTGGGCATGACCACCTACATGCATATCGACGCGC
>PLFB01000215.1:8325-12586 GCA_003137135.1 Acetobacteraceae bacterium | reverse complement strand
TGAGATTAACGCCAGCAAACGCTTCCTCTGGCGTAATTTCATTTGCTTCGCCCTGTTCGTCGTCTTGAGAAACTTGTGCCGCACGAGGTTTCTTGGCGTCAGGATACCACGCCTTAAGCCCATACGAACCGTTTGGCATTTTCTGAAAAGTCGCGCTGTATTTGCGCAACATGCTTCCCAAAACAATTTTGGCGTTTGTATCGTCCTTGCTGCCAAATTGCAGACCGCCAAGTTTGAGAGCCTCAAAAATCTCTTTCACCATGGCGGGGCCAGGCATTCCGGCCGCTTTTCGAGCAGACAGGTATTCTCTCGCGGCGGTGCTCATTTTTTTTGAAAAGTAAGTATCCGGCTGAATGTTTAGGCCAACGAATACGCCATTAGAACCGTCGCCCTCCCCCTGGCTTCCACCGCCGCCAGGACCGCGTGGCGGAAGGCCCGCTTTCTGGCGTAGAAAGTTTATTGTGGTTGTCAGGCCGCGAAGTTGAGTTTCAAGGTTTTTAGCCTCGTTCTCCAACTCGTCTATGGCAGGCTGAAACGGATTGCTCATAACAAAATCAACACCATGAGCCACCGGAGATTCGGCGACGCAAACCGCCTTAACAACTATTCCGGCGTGGCGCAAGAAAAAGGTTTGTTTATTTTTGCGGAACGCAAACCTATACAAACCGGAACGCAACAAGAACATGGTATTAGGTTTGTATTAATGAATCCGAGCGACTCGGTGCAAACCCCACGGTTGTTCAACCAAGTATATAATTGCGATAAAATCCTATCATGTGCTATGGTAAGTTAACTGCACAATGGCGGAATATTTCTATTTTTTGAACGATTTTTTGGGGGTGGTAGGACGACAGGATGCGGGTGCGACGGGTAAATACGACGTCCGACATGGGAGAGTTCGGATAAAGATTTCATCCGCCCAACGGTGGCTGGACCGGCATCGCAGGCCCAGAGTGACCGCCGGATTAGCCTTTCAGTTATGGAAATGCGGAGTGATCGGGGTCATGAGGGGGAATGGATCGGGAATCGGCGGTTGCTACTCTTCGGGCGCATGAGGCTGAGCTGCGGCGGCGGGGGGTGGCTCATGCGGCGCTGTTTGGGTCGGTGGCGCGGGGGGAGGCGACGGGCGGGAGTGATATCGATATTTTGGTTGAACTGGCGCCGGATGCGGGGGTTGATCTGTTTGGGTATGTCGGGATTACGCATTATCTGGCCGATTTATTCCCGGTGAAGGTTGACGTGGCGAATCGCAGTACCCTGAAGCCGCATGTACGGCCGGGGGCGGAGCGCGATGCGGTGTATGCCTTCTAGATCCGGGCGGTTTGCGCTGTTTGATATACGGGATCATGCAAGGCTGGCTCAGGAATGGACGGCTGGGCAGACGCTTGAGGGTTTCAGGGCGGATATTCAGCTGCTTTATGCGGTGACGCGCTGTCTGGAGATTGTTTCCGAAGCGAGCCGGAGGCTGCCGCAGGGGGTGCGGGATAGGCACGCGCATTTACCATGGCGGGCCATTATGGATGTGGGCAATGTTTACCGGCACGACTACGATAATGTGTCGGAAGATTTGGTGTGGCGGACGGTTCAAGACCGGCAGCCAGATTTGGTGGCGGCCGTCGAGGCGGAGATTGCCGCCACGTCACCGGACCCGTGATGACAAGGCTGGTGGAGCGGCCAAGTTCTGGCGGTGCAAGGTCCGAGGGTAAATAAAAGTTTTTTGCGCGCTTTTTTTCAAAAAAGCGCTTCTTTCTTGCTTCCTTTACAGCCCGTTGCCCTGCGTGATGGCGGCGACGGGAAAAGAATTTAGTTGCGATTGCGCCGCGGTGAATTCGGCGGTTTGGTCGTGGTTGCGTTGGCGGGCTAGTTCGGTGACGCGTTCGGAGAGGTATTCGCCCAAGGACAGCGCGCCGATGATGTTGTGGGAGTCGTGCGGGGCGTCGCCCGAAAAAGCCTCGCGCAGGGCGTAGATGAGGACGCCGTCGCGGCCGTCGTAGCTGTCCAGGGCTTCCTGGGCGCTGCTGCTGGCGCTGATGATGTAGCGGCCGGATTCCTGGCCGACATTGGCCAGCGAGGCGGCGCTGACGGCGCCGGCGTAGCAGGTGTCGATGAACAGCAGCGTGTCGCGGGCGCGGATCGCGGCGAGCGCGGATATCAGGGTGGATTCGGTCAGCGCGCCGGCTTCGATGGTGGACCAGCTGGTGAGGTCGTGGATGTCCTGCGGGATCAGCAGGAACTGGTTGTCGTTGCTGTCGATGCCGCCGTGGCTGGCGATGTAGAACAAAAAAATGTCCTGCGGCTGGGCTTTTTGGGCGATGGTTTTGAGGGCGGCGAGGATGCCGGATTTGGTGGCTTGGGTTTCGGTGAGCAGGGTGACGTAGGTGTGGGGGTAGATGGGGGCGGCGGCCTGGTCAACGAGGCTGGCGAAGCTGGTGGCGTCGGACACCGCGTAGTGCAGGGTCAGGGAGGGGTCGGGAGCAGAAAAATGGTCGATGCCGATGGCCAGAACGTAGAGGTTGCCGGTGGTGGCGGGCGCGGCGCTGTCAACGTCGGTGCGGGTGATGGAGAGCGGTGGGGATTCGGCGTAGATCGCGGCGGTGGCGTCGTACTGGCGGACGATGATCTGGTCCGGGCCAGGATCGAGCGGGATTTTTAGGGTTTGGGTGGCGGCGCCGGCGACGAGCGTGGGGGCGGGTTCGCGGGCGACGTTGCGGCCGTTTTCAAAAATGTCCTCGGGGCCGACGCCGAGGCCGCGGTTGGTGGTTTTGACGCTGATGGTCAGGGTGGTGGCGTCGTCCGGCAGGGCGACGTCCGACGCCGTGCTGACGGTGAGGGAGCGGCAGGCATTTTCGTCCGTGGGCTCGCCGGCCGGCGCGACGCAGGCCGACTGCACGGAGACGGTGGGTTCGTGGATCAGGCGGTCGTGCAGGTCGCCGATGGCGGCTTCGGCGGCATTTTCCGCCGCGGTGTTGCCCAGCAAGGCCGCGGTCACAACGGCGGGGTTGTAGAACAGCCTAAAACCTTCGCCGAAGCTGACCCATTCGGGCTGCTGGTTGGGGCCAAGATTGACGTGAAAGCCGACCAGGTTCTGGCCGCCCAAGTCGGATTCGTCGAAAAAGCCGTTTGGCGTGAACAGGACCCAGCGCTGGTGGTCGGCGGCGGCGAACAGTTTTGCGCGCAAGGTCAGAGCGCCGTCGGCGGCGATGCCGTACCAGCAAAGGGTGCCGTCCAGCAGGGCGGCGAGGGCGGTTTTGCCGTCTTGGGTGACGGTGACGGCCCAGGCGGCTTCGTCCACCGGAATGGCGCCCAGGAGTTGGCCCGACGCGGTGAAGAGGCGCAAATGTGTGTCCGTGCCGAGCAGAAATTCCTGGTTGCCGGGGAGGACGGCGAGACTGCGGCTGTATTCCTCGGGGTCGAGTTTTAGGGGGATGCCGTTGACGGTTGGGGCGTCGGTGTCGCGCCAGTTTTGCACCGTCAGGCCAGGGGCCGCGGTCGCGGCGGTGGCGTAGCCGGCATCGAGGGCGGTGATGGGGGCGAGGATGCGCTGCGAAGAGTCGAATTTGAAGAGGGTGCCGTTGGCCGAGAATTCGACGCTCAGGCCGTCGGGCGAGAGCGCCAAGGCGATGTCGCGGGAGGCGCGCAGGTCCGCGACGGCGGGGGTGGGCAACTCAGCGACGGCGCCCGAAGACTCCAGGCGGCCCCAGCCGGGGTCCTCGGTGGCGTACAGGGCGCCGCCGCCGGGCACAGGTTTTATGTCGCGGATGGTGTCGGCGGCGGCGGCAATGTCGGTGGGCGGGGCGAAGCCGAAATCGCCCCACCGGCGGATGACGTTTTTGCCGTCGGGGCCGCGCGCGTAGCCGGCGGCGAGCAGGGAGACGCCGTTGTTGACCGGCGCCCAGGTGACAGCGAGCAGGCCGGCGGTTTGCAGGCCGGAGATGTCCGGTTTGTCGAAAAGTCTCAGGGTCTGGGCCGAAAGGATGTCGATTTCGGGGGCGGTTTCGTAGGTGATGGCGAGGAAGGCGCCGTCGGGGGAAACGGCCAGGCCCCAGGGTTTCAGGCCGGGATGCGGGATGGTTTGGGCAAATTTTTGGCCGGCCGGATTGTAGGCGCGCAGGCGGCCGTCGGCGGCGGTGGTGAACAGGTCGCCGCCGCCATCGAAGCGGATGTTGCGGACGGGGCCGGCGTAGTCTGGGTCGGCGTAGAGCTGGCGGCCGGTGTGGGCGTCCCAGACCAGGATGCCGCCTTTGGCGAGGCCGGCGGCGAG
>PLFB01000215.1:8152-8289 GCA_003137135.1 Acetobacteraceae bacterium | reverse complement strand
GTGTTGCCGTCGGGGCTGATGGCGAGGGCGTAGAGCTCGCCTTCGTGGCCAGGGCCGATGGGAGGGCGCAGGACGGCGCGCAACACGGCGTCAGGGAGGGAATAGAGGCGGATGGTCTTGTCGTAGCCGGCGGCGGC